>NZ_JBVHXY010000061.1:0-39610 GCF_055569215.1 Kitasatospora sp. NPDC029312
CCCGGCTACGCCGGGTAACCACGGGCCTTCGGCCCGGGTTGCTTGCGCCTTCGGCGCTGCGCGGCGGCTTCGCCGCCGGTACTGCCCGCTCCTTCGGAGCGGGGCCTCGGACTGCGTCCGAGGCTGGCCCGGGCTGCGCCCGGGCGTGGCCGGGCGTGCCGGCCGGATCGGGCTACGCCCGATCGGTACGGGGCGGCGGTGGCGGGTGGGATGGGGTTGGTGGTGGGTCAACTCCGCGCTTCGCTGCGGAGTTGGGAGGGTGTCAGGGTGGGGCCTTCGGCCCTTGGTGAGTGGGGGTGGGGTTCGGCCTTCGCCCGGGCTGACTGGGGTGGTGGGTGGAGGCGCTTCGCGCCTGGGTGGGTGGGAGGTGATGGGTGGTCATGTGGTGGGGTCACTCGTTGGGGTGATACAGGGGCGGGCTTCGCCCGTTCTCCTGCATCAAAGAAACGATGGCGCTAGACTCTGGGATTGCTGCACAGGTCTGATCGACCCAGAAAATCTGCTGGTGTCGGCGATCGACAGGGTGAGGAACGATGGCGGGAATTACCGATTTCGGGGAGCGGGTCTGGGTTTCGGCTGCGGATCTTTCTGCGTTCCTGGCTCATGGCCAGGTCGTTACGGAGGCCGAGCCGTTGGAGGGGGATCTGGCATGGGGCTGGTCTGTCGTTTGCCACCAGGCGGAGCTGCAGCAGGGTGACGACTGGGTGTCCGTCCCTGCGGAGGCATTGAAGGTGAGCATGGGCGTCGCCCCGCCCTATGAAGACGAAGAGCTGTACGGCAGCATCTGCGAGCGAATCCGGTCGGCGCTCCGCTTGCAAGCACCGCGCACCATGGCCGCTCTCGCGGCGGACTCTGCGGCCCGGCTCGCCTGCTTCCTCGAGCTCGGCGTCGTACGCGGCACGATCAGGCCGTCCGACGGCTGACGGTCCCCTGCCGTCGCAGGCCAATCAGGCGTCCGGAAAGCTGGGCCTGTTCCTGCCGACCAGAAACCGCTTTCTACGGGTCAAGCTCTGCCTCTCTACCGCATCACGCAAATTCCAGAGAAAGGAAATCCTGGTCATGATGAAAAAGCTGCGCCTGAACCAGGAAGAGGCGTGCGATTCGGCAGTACGACTTCTGACGCTGCCCGCGTCGGGCCTGGTGCCACCGGAGGGACTACGGTGCCAGATCCGGGCGGCGACGGGTTCGGGCAAGTCGCTGACGGCTGTGCACGTCGCCTCCCGGCTGCACTCGGCGCGGACGCTGGTGCTGGTGCCGTCGCTGCCGCTGCTGGAGCAGACGGTGGCGGTGTGGCGGCGCGAGGGCCACGGCGGGCGGATGGTGGGGCTGTGCTCGCTGGTCGGTAACGAGCAGCCCGTGGGGCTGCGCTGCACCACCGATCCGGCCGAGCTGGTGAGGCTGACGGCGGGGATGAAGCGGGTGACGGTGTTCGCCACCTACGCCAGCCTGGGCCTGGGCCACCTGGAGAAGGCCCACCAGCTCGGCCTGCCGGCCTTCTCGCTCGCGGTGGTGGACGAGGCCCACCGGGTCAGTGGTCAGGCCGGGCGGCCGTGGGCGGCGATCCTCGACAACACCCGCATCCCTTGCGACCGCCGGCTGTTCATGACCGCCACACCGAGGATCTGGGCGCTCTCCGAGGGCGACAAGGAGCGGGCGGCGGAGGCCGGGGTGGAGTCGGCCGAGCTGATCGCGAGCATGGACGACGAGGCGCTGTTCGGGCCCGTTGCCCACGACTACCCCCTCGGATCTGCGATTTCTGACGGGGTGATCGCCCCGTACCGGATCCTGTGCGTGGACGTCGCCGACCCGGTCCTCCAAGGCTTGGAGCAGCGCGGCGCGGACGTGCGGTCGATCGAGTACCGCGGCGCCCGGCTGGCGGCCCTGCAGACCGCTCTGCTGACCGCCTGCGCGGAGTGGGACCTGTTCCGCACCCTGTCGTTCCACCACCTGGTGGCGGAGGCGCGTGCGATGAGCACCGGCCTGCACCAGGTGGCGACGGTGCTCTACGAGCAGGACCCGGCGCTGCATCCGGCCCCCGAGCTGGTCGGCACGGCGTGGCTGGAGGCCGAGCACACCTCCGCCCAGCGCCGCCAGGTGCTGGAGGAGTTCGCGAAGCTCATCAGCAGCGCGGACGGGTTGCGGCTGCTGCGGTACATCCTGCCGTCGGTCAAGACGTTGTCGGAGGGCGTGGACACCTTCGAGTGCGACTCGGTGTTCTTCGCCGACGTGCGCGGGTCGATGGTCGACCTGGTCCAGGCCGTCGGACGGGCCCTGCGCACCACCCCGGGCTCCGGGAAGGTGGCCACGATCGTGGTGCCGGTGCTGCTGGCCGCCGGAGAGAGCGGCGAGGAGTTGCTCACCTCCAAGGCGTACGACGGGCTGGCGAAGGTGCTGCTGGCGCTGCGGGCCCACGACGAAGCGGCTGTGGAGCGCCTGGCGCTGCCGCAGTCGGAGACCCGCCCGGCGCGGGAACCCAAGCACTCCGGCGAGCCGGAGGAACTGCGTTCGGCCGGCGGGGAGGCGCAGATCCTCCAGTTCTCCACCCAGCGCGACCCGGCGGTCATCGCGGCGTTCGTGCGGACCCGGGTGCTGGAGCCGGAGCGGGAGGAGTTCCGGCGCGGCCTGGGCGAGTTGATCGCCTACCGCAAGGCGTTCGGCGACGTGAAGGTGCCGTACGCCTACGTCGCCCCGTCCGGGCACCGCCTGGGCGTGTGGGTGGCCGACCAGCGCCGCTACAAGGCGGCGGGTGTGCTCGACCAGGAGCGGATCGACCTGCTGGACGAGCTGGGCATGGTCTGGTCGGCGTTCGACACCGCGTTCACCGACAACCTCACTGCGGTCGCCGGGTACGCGGCCGAGCACGGGCACGCCTGCCCCCCGGCCGACGCGGTGTGGGGCGGCCGCCCGGTCGGGACCATCATGAAGAACCTGCGCACCGCGCAGCGGCGCACCGAGGCGCTCCAGCGCCGCGCCGCCGCCGGCGAGACCGGTCTCGACTGGACGGGGGCTCTGACCGCCGACCGCAAGGCCGCCCTTGACGCGATCGACCCGGCCTGGTGCCCGGCCGGGTGGCCGGTGGACTGGCATCGGGCCTTCACCCTGTCCTGGCGCCACGTGACGGCCGGCGGGACGCTGGCCGGTGCCGAGCCGGGAAGCGTCGTGGTCCAGGGCGAAGACCTCGCGGGGTGGGCCCGCGCCCAGCAGATCGGCTGGGACAAGCTCAACACCGCCCAGCAATGGGCACTGGAGCACGTCCTCGGCCTCGCACCCCTGCCCGCCGAGCAGCGCCCGCCCACGAAGGTGCCGCACGCCGAGAAGGAGCAGCGCAACCTCGCCGCCGCCGCCCAGTACCGCCAGCGGGAAGGCCACCTGAACGTCCCCCGCAAGCACAAGGAACCCCTGGAGCTGGCCGACGGCACCGTGGTGGAGATCAGCCTGGGCCTGTTCATCGCCAACAGCCGCAGCAGGCGCGCCGACATCCCCGCCGCACGCGCCGCGCGGCTCACCGAGCTCGGGATGCGCTGGGAGTAGGCCGGGCGCCGGGCGTAGACCGGGCGGTGCAACGCGCCCGCTGCAACGCGGCCCGGCCGCCGTTCGGGAGAGGCGAAGGCCCAGTTCAGGGGTGCAACGCGGAACCCGCGTTGCACCCCATGTTGCGGTTGGCGGTCAGCGCGCGGCGCGGCGGCCACGCTGACCCTTAGCCGATGGTCTCCCAGGTGTCGGGGAGGGGCCGCACGAACCGCGCGGTGTGCTCGAGGTTGTCCTCGCTGAACGCTTCCCAGTCCGGGAGCTCGTGGTCCACCGTGTCCGGCGAGTCGTGCCGCACGCAGTGCTGGGCGAGCCACCGGTCGTCACGGCCCACCGCGTAGACGCTGATGAGCCCGTGCCTGCTGACCATTTGCTCCCAGCGCCCGACCTGGCTGGTCTCGACCCAGTTCTTGCACCGCGTGTTGGACCGCGTCCGGGCAACGCACTGGATGCCGTCGATCGGATCGGGGCCGATCCACAGCCGGTCGTTGATCACGAACAACATCGGGGGGCGCTGGCCCAGATTCTCGCTCACGCCATCGATCCTGCCAGACAACACAGCCTGCCCCAGGCGGATTTGGTTCACCGCGGTCAGCCACCAGCCCGCGCTGCAGCGAGTCGATCCCGCCGCCGATGGTGGCTGTCGCGTGGGGTGCTGTCGCGCCCGGACCATATACGGGGGTAAGCGCCTATCCGCGCAGTTCACAGGGGGCGACAGCACCCCACGCGCCAGGGGGTCGCGACAACCCTCGCGACAGCCTCTGGGCACCGGCGCTCATGCGGCGCGGTTCTTCACTGGGTAGAGCTCGGCGTGCCGAAGCCGATCCTTCCACCACGGGTCGGCCGGGGTGGAGAGGCGGGCGGCCAGCAGCTCGCGTCGGGTCGGGGCGGGTAGCACCAGCGGCCCCAGCTCCTTCTCTTCCCGGTCGCTTTCGCAGTGCGGGCACTCCAATCGGTCGGGGCCGGCCTTCTCCTTCAGCTCCAGGAATGAGCCCGCCTTCCCGCCGATCGATCCCTGGCACGTCCAGCACGGACGCAGCCCGGCGTTCGTGGCGCGGGCCGCCTCCAGCCGCGCCTGGGCCTCGGCCTCCCGTTCCTTCTCGCGCCGCTCCTGCTCCTTCTCGTGGCAGGACCAGCAGCGGCCACCCGGGCGGCGGGTCCAGGTCTGTCGTCCCTTGGAGCCGTACTCCTCGGTGCTCTCCTGCTTCGGCACGTTGGCGCAGTCGGCGCAGGCCAGGGTCTTCATCCGCTGCTGGTGCTCCTGGTGGACCTTCTTCTCCCGGGCCTTCTGGCGCTCGTCGTAGGCGGCGCGGGTGTCCGGGCTTTCCAGGGCGTCGAGCAGGGAGTGCCGGTCTTGGCGGCCGTAGCGCCACCAGACGGGGCCGAGGGGGCCGTGCTCGGCCAGCAGGTCCAGGGTGGTGGTGATGACCGGCACCGCGTCGTCGTACTCGCGCCAGCCGTCCCCGTCGTTGTCGTGCCGCGTGATGGTCCACCAGCTGCCGCCCCAGGCGTCGCGCGCCAGGTCGGCCACGGCCTGCTGGCGGTTGGCCAGGGCGATGGGTCCGGCGTCGGTGACGACCAGGGCGATGGGCGGGTAGCCGGGCCGGGTGTGGCCGGGCCAGGTCCGGCGCCACCAGTGCGTCATCCGGTCCGGCGCGTCCTTCTCCGCCAGGGCTGGGTCGTTGTCGCGGGTCTTGGTGCGGAACAGCTCGCGGTAGGCGCTGACCTTCGCGGCCACCCGCTGCGGCGACATGGTGGAGCGGTCGACCTCCACCATCAGCACCGGCACTCCGATCTCCGGGGCCTGCCACACCGCGTCCGGACGGACCTTCCGCCGGCCGCCCGGCAGCACGAACTCCACCTCCGTCCCCCAGTCCGCGACCGTGCCGACACCGCCGGGTGCGCCCGGCGCGGTGCCGCCCCGGACGAAGGCGAGCACGGTTTCGTTGACCGCCATCGCGTGCTGCGCGCCCGAGCGCCCGGCACCCCGGGCCGTCGAGCCCATGTCGGAACGGGGCAGGCCGAGCACCTGCCCAGCCGCCTCCAGCCCGGCCGTGCCTTCCAGCCGCCACGTCTTGTGCCCCGTCTTGGTGTTGCCGTCCGAGGCGACCAGGCCGTGCCCTGCGAGGTCGCGCAGCGCCTGCCGGATCACGGTGTTCGACGCCGCCTTGGGGCACAGCAGTCGCTGGAGCTGGTCGGCGGTGGCGACCTTGAGGACGCCGAGCGCGCCGAGGACGTCGGAGCGCAGGGCGTTGGTCGAGCCATTGGGGTGCGCAGATCCGCGCCGGTACGCGGTCCGTCCCGGCCGGGACGGCTCGGCCGGTTCGACGGCGTCGGCCTGGTCGCCCTTCTCGTCGGGCTGATCGGGGTGCTGGCGGGTGCTCACGGACGTCTCCCGGTGGTCGTGGTCGGCTGCTGCCTCTGAGGGATATCCGGCGCTCCCGACAGCTGCCAAGCCCGTTCCGGGCCCGCGCGCCGCGCCCTCTCCCACCACCCCGATCCGGCCGCCGCCGCCACCCCCGACCAGCGAGCGGCCGGCACCAGCCGGACGCGCGAAAAGGAAAAGCCCACCGCAGGTGCAACAACCCGAACCGACCAACCGACAACGCCACAACCACAAACCAAAACCAAAAGCAGAAAGACGGGAGAAGAGGGTAGTCGGAATGCGGTGGCGGCCCGGATTCGGGCGCTGAGCTGGGCGGATTCGCCTCTCGGGCGCGAGGTGGCCGGTAGGGGCAGCGGAGGGGGAAACGGCAGGGGGAACGGAAGCGCTCCGGCAAACTAACCAGGGCCGCCAAGGTAGTGGTGAGTTTCCTTGATGGGCCATCAAGGAAACTCACCGGGGCACCTTGATACCTATCCCAGCAGGTCAGAGACGTGCCGATCGGGCCGACGAGGGCCCAGAGGTAGGGACTGGTTAGCGGACGGGATTACGGACCGCATTTCGGACCGGTGAGAAGACCGGTTAGCTTGACAGCGAGAGTTACCAAATTGTTATGGAAGACCAACGTTGGTATCAAGAAATCCGGTGAGTTTCGTGGGGTTCCATTCTCCGAGCACGGGACAAGCCCGCGCCTCGGAATGAGGGAGCACATTCGTGCACGGGGATCTGGAGACCGACCACGACGTTCTGGTCACGCTTCACCGATTCACGCTGGCGACCGCCGAACAGCTCCACCAGCTGCACGGCGGCACCGCCCTGATCAAGCAGACCCAGAAGCGGCTGACCCGCCTGCACGCCGAGGGCCTGGCCGAGTTCGTGACCCTGCCGCAGGCCGGCCGGGCGAAGGCCTGGCACCTCACCGCCCAGGGCGCAGCGGTGGCGGCGACCTTCCCCGAGGCCCGCCGCGCGGACGCCCCGGCGCTGGACGGCGAGCAGCTCGCCGTCCGGCACGGGCGCGAGCACCTGCTCGACGTCGGCCGGATCCACGCCGCCTTCGTCGCCGACGCCCGGGAGCGCGGCGAGGCTTGCGGGCCGCTGGACCTCCTCCCTGCCCCGGGGCTGCCGGTCGAGGGCGGCGGGGTGTACCGGCCCGCCGCCGAGCTCGCCTACACCGCCGGGACCGGCGAGGAGCGGCACCGGCTGCGGGCGTTCGTCGAACGCCACCGCCCCGGTGTCGGCGCCGAGGAGACCGCGGCGCAGCTGGCGGCGTGCGCCCGGGTGTGGGAGCAGGCGGGCGAGGGCGGCCGGGGCCGGGCGTGGGAGCGGCGCTGGAGGGCGTTCCCGCGGCTGCTGGTGGTCCTGGTCGGCACGGCGGCCGCCGGGGTCCGCTCAGCGGTGGCGGACCTGCGCCTCGCCGCCGAGGAGAACCCGGCCGTCGCCGAGATGCTCGCCGCCGTCCCGGCCGGCGCCGCCCGTATCGAAGACCTGGCTCAACGCGGCCCGGCTGCCCCGATCTGGCACCCGCTCGCCACGCGGGGTGGGCGAGCGTGCGGATGGACTGCGCTGTAGCGGTGGGAGGAAACGGCGAAGGGGCGGCCCGAGCGCGGGCCGCCCCTTTCCATCGCTGTTCTGCCTTCCCGAGCGGCCGAAGCCGCTCCCGGCAAGGCCACGATCAGCCCATGGCCGTACCGTACCGCAACGGCGGGCACGGGCAGGTGACTTGCGCTACCTGGCCAGTCGCTCAGTCGAGGTCAGCGGATGCCAGGGCCACCGCGAGCACGAAATACGGGATGGCTTCCAGGCATTGCTCGGCCGTCATGCTCGGATCGGAGGCCGTGCCCGCGTCGTTCAGCGCCAGCAGCCCGGCACCGATGGCCGCGTCGAGGGCCGCGTCCAGGACCTCGGCCGCCGTGAACTCCCCGCACGCCTCCAGCTCGCGCACCACGGCAACGGCCTGCGCCGGGTCGCCGCGCCATAGCTCGGCGACCTCGTCACCGGCGCCGGCCAGGTCGATGGCCGCGCCCTGTTCCGCGGTCGGCAGCGGAACGGGCCAAGGCACTCCGGGCTCCTCCACGATCTCCTGTGCCCGCGCCAGCGCCACCCTCGCCGCACTCGTCCGCCGGGCCTGCTCCCGCTCCCGTGCGACGGCGGCCGGCCACCGGGCCTCGTCCTCAGCCCGGGCTGCCTCCAGAAGCGGGGCGGCCGTGCGGCTGAGGTAGACGACCGGCAGGGGATCCACCACGACCGCTTCCTGCCCGGGCGGGGCGTCGGCGGCCGGCTGGTACAGCGCCTGCGCTGCCGAGGCGCAGGCGCCGACCGTCGTGGTCAGGGCGGCGATCAGCCGGGCGTGGCGGCGTCGGCGGGCGGGCAGGTCCAGGCGGGCGGGAATCGCAGTCACCCGAGCACTATGCCGCGCCGCACCCGCCGACGCCGTCTGTTCCTATGAACATCGACCCAGCCGATCACGAGCTGCCCGCCGGTTGGCCAAGTAGCGCGACAATCCTGGCCACTACGGTGCAGAGTCGCACGCGAGTCAACGCCACTGGTAGGAGGCGCCGGTCATCGCCGGGAGCCGCACCGGGCCCGCGACGGTGGCGGGCGGGGTGGCCTGGTCGCGGGCGTGCATCGCCCCCTTCGGGTCGGCCGGCATGGGCGCTCCACCGTCGGCTGCTGCTTGCCCTCCCCCGTCCCGGCCTCGCCTTCCGTAGCCGGGGCCTCCGCGGTGGTGTGGGCGGCGGGCTGGGAGCGGGTGCCGCGCAGTTCGGTGATCCGGCCGACCACCCGGGTGTCGTGCGCGGCCAGCGCCCGCAGGACCCGCCACATCGTCCGGAAGCACGACGCTTCGATCCGGCACCGGGGAGACCGGCTTCTTCAACCGGGTCAACCAGCTCCGGCTCCACGCCCGCGACCGGCACGTCGCCAAGATGCTCGCCGCCGTCCCGGCCGGCGTCGCCAGGCTGCAGGACCTGGAGACCGGGGGCTACGAAGGTGAGGTCTGGTGCCGCTGGTCGATCCCGACGCCGAGGCCATGCCCTGGTGGAAGCTGACCAGCAACGGCACCGACTCCTTGATGGGCCGCCCCGGTTTCCGGGGCGGCCCATCAAGGTATCCAGTCCACCTCTCACCAACGCTTTGACCTGGAACGTTATCCCGCCGTGACCAGACCGCCAAGGTATCGGCACGCCGACCGGGGCAGGCATCAGGGTGTGTCGGCGGGGCGCAGCCGGGCCGGGGATCCGGTCGCACGTACGATTTCCCGCTGTGGGCAAAGAGCAGAAGACCTTCGAGTACACCGATGAGCTGAAGGCCGCGCAGCGCGCGCTCGTGGCCGTGCAGGCCGAGCGCCGTACGTTCCTGGCCACGCTCCCGGCCTGGGGTGGCGACCTGGAAGCCGCCCGGCGAGGGCTGAGTGAGGAGCAGCTGGCCGAGTCCGCTCGGCTGGAGGAAGCCGAGCGGCAGGCCTGGCACGTGGTGTGGGCCGATGAGTACTGGGCCAAGCTGTCGGGCGAGGATCGGGTCATCGCCCGCAGTCGGCTCCAGCACCTGGACGACGAGTCGGTGGCGGCGGCGTAGCGAAGGCCTGCGCCGCCCGGCGGTCGAGTGTCAGCGCAGGCGGATGTTGCCGTTCTCGTCTACGAGGATGGTCAGCTCGCCGCTGGGGTTCTCCCGCAGGATCTTGGCCAGCTGCTTCCTGTCGAGGGAGTGCTTGCCGCCGCTGGGGCGGCGCTTGGGAACGTCGCCGGCGCCCCAGCTGGAGTCGAACAGGAAGGCGTCGACAACCGTCCTCGCCATGTGAAGCCCCTCCTGGGTAGTCGTCCGATCACCCTAGAGCCGCCGGACTGCACACGGAAGACCTCCATCCGTATCCGGCATCAGGGGCTCGTAGCCAGGTCCGAGGCTTCCTGACCCGGCGATCTGGTGAGCGCCTCGCCTACCCCCGGCCCGCCTGGCAGTCGCGCCGCCCCTTGATCAAGGCGACAGCCGCCGGGTGCCATGCCGTCTTCAACGCCACTGGTAGGAGGTAGCGGTCATCGCCGGGAGCAGCATCGGGCCGGCAGCTGCGGTCGTGGTGTCGGGGCGGACGGCTTGGTCGAGGACGGGGCCGATGGCCGGGTAGAGGTGGAGGGTGGCCGCGGTGGCCGCCGTCATCCAGAGGACTGGGGCCTGGTCTGGGTCGTCCTGCTCGGTGCGGGCGACGGTGCGGTGGAAGCCGTTGGGCAGGTGGGCAACGTAGACCAGGTGCCGGCGGCGGAACGGTTCGGCCTCGCCCGGCCGCGGTGTCTCCTGGTCCTGGACGAAGCGGAGTAGCGGCGGGTCGGGCAGCGGCGCCAGGTCGAGGCCGAGTTCCTCGAGCAGTTCCCGGCGCAGCGCGTCGTTCGGGTCTTCGCCGTCCTCGACCACACCGCCGGGCAGCGTGTGCTGGAGGCCGGCCTCCCGCTGGCGGCGGATCAGGCAGAGGCGGCCGTCGTGGACCAGCACCGCGCACACCCGCTCCCGGAGCGGCCCGGTTCCCGTGCTGCTGCTGGTCACAGCCGGTACCCCGTCGCCGAGGTGGCTGCTTCGTCGGCGCCGGGTGGCAGCGTCGGCAGCGGCCAGGCCGGGTCCGGTGCCCAGGCCGGCCAGCCGGCGGCGAACGGCCCAGTGCGGTTGTCCAGCATGCCGATCGCCCGGCCGCGGGCCTGCTCGACCTGGCGGTGTGCGTAGTCGTTGACCACGCCGAGGCGGCGCAGCTGGGCGTACTCCTCCTGGTCCTTCCAGTGGTGCCCCGTCAGGTCGGGGGTGATGACCAGGTCCAGGGCCAGGTCCATGGTGTCGATGCCGAGGCCGGGGCGGCGCTGGTAGGGCTGCTCGAAGTTGACGTACCAGCGCAGCGGCTCGTGGGTGGCGGCGTCCTGGAAGCAGTGCACGGAGAACCACTCGCCGGCCAGGAAGTGGGAGAGCAACTCCGTGCCTTCCCAGCGGTGGCGGCCGAGGGTCCAGGTGCCGGCCGCCAGGTCGGCCAGGCCCTGCTTGCGGGTGGTGTCGTCGCCGGTGCGCGTCGAGGCGATCCAGGTCGTCGGGGCCAGGCTCTCGATCCCCGGCCAGTAGGCCAGGGTCAGCACGTGGCCGGTGTCGTCGACCACGCGCTGGGGCATCGCGGTCCACACCCGGCCGGCGTGGACGTCGCGGCGCACCACGGTGGTGCCGGGCTGGAACAGGCTGCTGTCGGTGTCGGTCAGACTGCTGTCGGTGTCGGTCACGGCGGGAGTGTTCCCGGCCCGGGGGCCGGGAAGTCCGCTCGAAGGTGTGACGGCGGGTCAGGGCTGGGGGAAGCCGTATCGGCCGGCGGCCCAGCGGTTCGGCGGCTGCGGGGCGTCCAGGCGCTGGCGCAGCTCCTGGACGGCCTGGGCGAGTTCCTCGCGGTCGGTGGCGTTGACCGGGCCGTCCAGGACGGCGGAGACGTCGCCGAAGGTGCCGTCGTCGAGGACGTGGCCGGCGCACAGCTGGACCCGCAGGTACGGGGCGAAGGCGTCGATCCCGACCCACCAGCGGGCCGCGTCGTGGACCAGGCGCAGCTGGGAGGGCATGTGCCCGAGGAGGACGCGGGCCTGCTCCTGCCAGCCGCACACCTCGGTGATCCACTCGGCCACCGGCCGCGGCCCCAAACCTCGGATCGGCTGTGTCATCGGTCCACCCCTCCCTGGCGACAGTACGTCGAGCCTATCCGCGCCGGGCGGCCAGGCGGTCCGGAACGGCCCGGTCACCGGCCGCCGTGGACGGCTGACCCCCAGGTCGTGCAGACGGGCTCGTGCCAGGTCGTCCGCACGACCATCCCGCCGAGGGAGAGGTGTTCGCTGGACCAGGTCCGGCAGCACCCGACCCCGCCCTCGGCCGGCAGGGTAGGGGCCGGTGGCGCGGCACGGACCGCAGCGGCGGGGCCGGTGGAAGCGTCCGGACGGGAGTAACGGCGGCGCCGGATGGGAGTCGTCATGCCGAAGGCTCCCCATCCCGCCCCGGCGCCGAACCCGGCCACCGCCCGTACGGAGCAGCACCGGTGGTCGGCACGGTTGTCCGGTACCGGGGTCACTCCTCCTGCGCGTCGCCGATGGCCACTCGCAGGTCGTGCATGCTCTGCTGGATCTCGATGACGGAGGCCTCCGCCCGGCCCAGAGCCTGCCGGACACCGTCGATGTCACCGGACTGGAAGTTCAGGTCGGCGTCCAGGGTGTCCGCCGCGGCGACCACGGCCATCGACGACGCCATACGGCCCGGCGGCGCCTCGTCGTCGTCCTGGTCGAGGCCCATGAGCTGGACAGCGGTGCGTTGCAGGCGGTTGGCCAGCACGTTGGTGAGCAGGCCAGGAGTCGCCCCTACCTGTTCGGTCCATCCGAGGAGCACTTCGGCGACGTCGGTGTCCTGGTCGATGCCCAGCCGGGTGTTGGCGCTGATCTCCAGTTCCACGACGGCCAGCAGCATGCCCAGCAGGCGCCGCAGGTCGTCCTGCTGCGGGCCGTTCGGCCACAGCTCGGGGTCGAGGACCGGTTCCCTCCTCAACGCCACCAGCGCCGCGTACACCTGCTCAGGGCTCACCGGGTCCTCGCTCGTGATGCTCACGCAACCCAGCCTCGCCGCCAGGCGACGCGAGTGCACGTACCCGCGCCCGTCCTACGGCGTGCCGAGGTCCTGGGCGAGCGCCAGGCGCAGCAGGGTGAGCGCGTCGGCGGGGTTGGCGGACAGCAGCAGCTCGCCGTCGGCGGCGTCCGCAACAGGGCGGCCTGCGACGAGGGCGAGCCAGTTCCCGAGGTCGTCGTAGACCTCGATCCAGCCGGCCAGGCGCCCGCGCCGCTCGAGGGCCTGGACGCCAGGGGCGCTCGGCCAGGTGAGACGGACCAGGCCGTCACCGAGGCCGTAGTCGCGGATAGCTTCGCCCAGACCGCGCTCCGTGGGCGGCGTCCAGCCGGTGGCCCGGCCCAGCGCCAGCTCGGGAACCGGAACCTCGCCGGGGATCGAGGCCCCACCAACTGAAGCGACCGGAGCCGCGGGTTGGCCGGCGGCGGTGCGGGGGCGGTCGGAGCGGTGGCCCATGTGGTCGGCGAGCGCAGCGCGCAGCGGTGCGCGCTCGGCCGCGTCGGCCGCCATGCCGGTGGTTTCGTCCCGGGGCGTTTTCGCGGCGGCGGGGCGGAGAGCCGACGCGGCGTCTATTTCAGACCGGTCCGCTTCGCCTGCGCCGGGGGCCGGCCGGAGCGGAGCCGGAAAATCGCCCCGGTCCGCATTCCAGCCGATGTCCGCGGTGTCCGGCAGGCTCCATTCCTCCCGGATCCGCGCCGCGGTGCGGGCATCGGCGTCCAGGCCGGGCCAGCGCACCTCGTCCCGCACCTCCCGGGCGCTGGTGATCAGCAGCGAGGCGAGAACGTGGACCCGGCGCGCGAGCTCCGCATGGGCAGCGATCGGGTCGTCGTCCACGGTGGCCAGGAAGGCTTCGGCGCGACTGCGGATCGCGTCGGCAGCGCCGAGCATCCGTTGCCGCTCCACCGACAGGCCGCTGGCGGGCCGCCCGCCTTCGACCCCTTCTCGCGACGCGCCGCCAGCGCCGACGGCGGCGGCCGCGGCCCGGGCCTTGACCCGCGCCCGGTCGGCGCGGCTCTTGCAGGCCTGCGAGCAGTAGACCGGGCGCCGCCCCCGGCCAGTGCGCGCCGGCAGCGGCTTCTCGCAGCAAGGCCCCTGACATTGCCCGCTCTCGGCCTGGCCGCCGTCCAGATCGAACAGCGCCACCTCATCGCAATTTCGCCCCGGTTCGCTTTCCACGGCGTGATCGTAGCCAAGCGCGGCAACCGAATTTCGCACCGGGGCGACATTCCGCACCTGTCTCGCTCTGGTCAGCGCCCCAATTTCGCACCGGCCCCGGAAATCCGCCGCGGCCCGTCCACCCGCATGTTGTCCCGCCCGCGCACCCGCCCGTCGGCCGGGTTGCCCCCGCTGGTCGTCCTTGCGCATGCGCAACCGGCCCGTCCGACCGCCCGAGCGAGGTCTGCAGCGCAACGCCGGTCGCACCGCCTCCCGCCTGCGGAGGGGAGTTCACGTCGCACCCGCCACGCCGCGGACTCGCCGGCGTTCGCAGCCGCAACGCCAGTGGCTGCGCCGGCATCGCAGCGTTCGCAGCCGGGCGGCCGGTCGCGCAGCCGGGCGGCCGGTCTCGGCGGCCGGCGGCTGCGCCGGCCGTCGCAGTCGCAGCGTCCCGGCTTCGCGACCGGCCGCAGTCGCAGCCGCGGCGTGTAGAAAGGCTCGCCTTGCTGCACGAGAGCGGCAGGCGCCCGGGTGCACCAAGGTGCCCCTTGCTGCACCCGTGACCGGGCGGGCACTGCGGGGGTTGCACCGGTATGACCACGTCTTCGCTGTCCTGGCTGCCGATCCCCTCCCCGTTCGGCGCCGGATCCGTGTCCTTGCCCGGGGAGGAGCTGACCGAGGGGGAACTGACCGAGGGGGAGCGCGCCGTGCTGCAGGTGGCCGCGGCGGCGGGGGAGCGGGCGGCGGCCTGGGTACGGCAGCTGGCCCGCCGGCAGCCGGTCGAGGACCACGGCCGGGTACTGGCGCGCACCGCCGACGCGATCCAGCAGACCTGCACCCGCGAGATCATTCCCGGCAGCGAAGAAGAACTGGCGATGGAACTGCGCCACAGCCTGGACGGCGCTGTGCTGCTCGGCGCGCTCACCCTGGACACCGTTCCCGACCTCACCTCGGGGGAGCGGATCGCCCTGGCCGCCGTGACCGCCGTGACGCTCGCCATGCCGCTCACCGCACTGACCTGGTACGAGCGGGAGCTACCCCACCTCGCCCAGGTGATGGACGACGCGGTCGCCGCCGGCCGCGCCGCCGCACCCGGCCGGTGAACCGCAGCACCGCGCAGCGGCCCGGCCGAGCCCGCCGCGCGCTCGGGCCCGGCGCCGAACGCGTGCTGACCGACGCCGTCCGCGCGCCCCGCACGCCACCCCCGTGGTCGCCCGACGCCGTCGACAGCGCGCTGCGCGCGGTGCTGGAGGAGTTCGAGCAGCGGGCCGAGCCGTGGCGGGACGCATTCGAGGGGCTGGACGAGGATGCCCTCGCGGAGACCGCCGCCGAAGCGCGGGCGTTCGGGGCCGACCCGGCGGTCGCGGTCAACGAGCTGGTGCGCGGCCTGCTCGGGCAGCTCGACCAGTGGCAGCAGGCCATCGGCGACCTCGGCCGCCGGCTCACCGCGGCCGCGCAGGAGAGGCCGCTGCCCGCCTGGGCCGCCGACGCCGGCCGCACCAAGGACGTCTACTGGTGCCAGGCCCGCCAGGCGCTGCTCGAGGCGATCGCCCGTCACCACCACGGCCGCTTTCCCGTCCGCCCGCCGGATGGCCGGCCATGGTGATCACCACCGTCCGACACGCGGGAGAATGGGCCGATGACCAGCAGTCAGCTCCCCCGCGGCCTCAACACCCTCATCCCGCAGTCCCGGGTCACCACTCCCAGCGAGCGGGCCACCGCCCAGCTTCTCCACCTGCGCGAGGCCACCGTGCCGGTGCCGGTCCTCGCCGCGGCCGTCGAGCTGATCGCCCCGCAGCTGGACGACCCGGACCCGGCCACCCGCGAGGCCGCCGGTGCCGTCCACGCCCGCCTGCTCACCGCCATCGAGGACGCCGCACCCGGCCGGTAGCCAGCAGTCTGTCCTACCCCTGTCCCAGCTCGCGCGCAGGCACTTCTACCAGGCATAACGGGGTGGGACGGTCCCAGGACCGTCCCAGCAAAGCGCTCGAAACGGACACCTTGAGACGCCGGTAGGGCAGGGCTGGGACGGCCCGATTGCGGGTGCCAACGGCCGTGCTGACCGCCCGTTCAGTCGTGTCAGTCCTCCGGAAGAGTCACGACGATCTGGCCATCGTCGTTGACGCCGTGGATGGAAATACGGCTCTGGTCGAACTTCTCCCAGTCGCACCGCAGCCGGAAGACCTTGTGCGGAGGAATCGCGGTGACGTCCTCGGTGGCGGTGAAGTCTCCCTGGTTGAGCAGCAGCAGGACCGCCTGGCGGGCGTCGTGGGGATCACCGTCGATGACGCGGGCCAGGCGCTGCAGGCTGGTGGTGACCTCCTCGAGGCGCCGCCCTTCCGGTTCGAACAGGCCGATGATCTCGAACGAGTCGTCGGAGTAGATGAGGCTCATCCTCAGCTCGCGCTGCACCTGCTCCTCCTCGGCGCTCAGAGGCAGGACGTCGCTGGGGAACGGCAGGGGGTGGGCCGGGTGCAGGCGCAGTTGGCCGGAGCTGTCCGGGATCTCGTGGAGCACCTTGGCCGCGACGAGCAGGGTGATGACGTCGTCGATGGTCTCCAGCGGCGGCAGGTCGTAGTGCGCGGCGTAGCGGGTGGTTTCGGCGATCTGGTCGGGAAGGGCAGCCAGGTCGTCCTCGTCGAGGTCGTCGCCGGTGTCCCAACAGGAGTGCGTGAGGGCGCCGGCCGGGTTGGCCTTCGTGGCGACGAACGGTCCCAGCTCTTCGCGGGTGAAGGGCGCGCCCTCCATGACGGCGCCGATAAGCAGCATCATCGCCGCCATGGGGCGGATCCTGGACCAGCCTCCTCGCGCGGCCCGGCGAAAGTGCTCCTCCCGCATCTCGTCCGACCAGTCCATCAGCGAGGCCGTCTCGGCCATTGCTCCCCCAAGATCGTGGGTACGCCGTTTGACCGTAGGCTACGCCGCCGCTGGTCCTCTCCCGAACCGCCCGGGTCGGCGATCGGTCGAGGTCCTGGGCGTTCATCGGTGCGGCGTCACAGGACTGAAGCACGTGCCGCAGGCCGTCGGCAGCAGGAACGCCTCGCTCGACCACGCCGGGCGGGCGACGGATCTGCGGCGCGTCCTCCAGGACGACGGCCTGCCGCTCCGCACCCGGATCCCGGCAGCCCTCGTCCTGCTCTATGCCCAACCCGTCGCCCGGCTCGTCCGCCTCACCACGGACCACATCACCGACGACGGCTCCACCATCTTCATCGCCTGCGGCGACCCGCCGTCCCTGCTCCCCGAGCCCGTCGCCGACCTCATCCGGACACACCTCAAAGCCGCCGAACGACTACACCGGGCCAGCCCCCGGAGCGCCCACTGGCTGTTCCCCGGCCGCCAAGCCGGACAACCGATGAGCCCCGGCGCCCTCCGCGAACACCTCCAGGCAGCAGGCATCTCCCCCCGATCAGCCCGGGTAACAGCCCTTCGGCACTACCTCCAACACGCACCACCCCCGGTCGTCGCCAAGGCACTCGGCTACACCCAGGCCACCACCGCCTACGTCGCCACCGAGGTCGGCGCTCCCTGGAGCCGGTACGCACCCGGCGACCACTCGCGGTGACCACTCCGGCCCCCTGGGGCACGAAGAGGCGGAGGTCATTTGATTCTCTGCCAGGTGTCCTCGCCGATGATCTTCTCAACGATGCGCAGAAGCTTCGCTTTCAGCGCTCCGACGATACCTTTCGCGAAGCCCTTTAGCTCGACGTATGACTGATGTCTGAAGGTGATGTACGTGGCGGTAGAGAGCAGCCATGGAGCCACCACGAGAACATCTGCCGGCCGGATGTCCAGACCACGGGTGAGGATCAGAGCCAATGCGGCGGCTCCACTCACAGTGACAGTCACTTGCAGCGCGCGAGACCCGATCATCACCACCCAACACGCAGCAAGTCCGAGCAGCGTGCCAGCCGCGGTCGGTAGCGGTTCAAGCCGTCCACCCACCAACAGCACTCCGCTGGGCACCGACATGACCACCGCACCGAGGAAGGCGACGTTCCACGGCGTCAGGAGTGTTCTCAGATTCCGACTGTCCTCCAGAACCCGTTGCTCACCGCAGACCACGCCTGGTGCCGTGCCTGGAAGTTGCAATAGGGACAGGTGGTCCACGTGGGGCGACTTGAGGTACGAGAGGAGAAGTCGCACATGAGTCTTTCCCTGGAGCGCCCCCTGCGGGATGTACCAGCTGTCGTCGGACGTCGCGCGACAGAAGCTGGTTCCCTCGAGCAGCCAGGTCATCAGGACGAACATGCCGCCGAAACAGTAGAAGTAGAACGAAGCGAGAACGGAATACGGACTGTACGGCGGCTCCGATGCTGCGAAGGCCCCTACCAGGAAGCGAATGGCGTAGCCCACACCAACGATGAACCAGAGGGACAGTGCGGCTGCAGGATGTCCGTCTTCGCAACTGCGGAGGGCTTCGTACCCAATGGCGAATCCGAAGACCACCGCCATGAGAATCAGAACATTTACGGCGCGTCCCAGCGCAAGGCCGACCAGCAGGGCTGCCAGGAGTCGAAGCGCAGCGACGGTGAGGCTGGAGTACACGACGAACCGCGCGTGCTTGCGTGATTCGACCCGGGGAAGCCGCAGGCGACCAACGCTCAACGGATGGCTGCTGTCGTGCTGCAGACCGCGGATGTCGTTCCATTGGTACCGAGCCGAGTAGACGAGGAACTCGGCGACCAGCACGGCGAGAAACATGTTCTCCCAGTAGAAGTCGCGTCCCCGTCCCCAGGACGTGGTGACGAAGGCCAGTGGGATGAATAGCCACTTCACCCAGTCCTCGGGACGCGGCACCAGCAGATACGCAGCGAGACTCCGGCCGCCGTCTGCTTCCAGGGAAGTCCCCTGGAAGAGCCCGTAGTCCTGCTGGCGGGCAAAACGGCGGGCGATGCGGATGAACATTCTCCGCGCGCCGAGAGTGATGGAGGCGACTTCGAAAACCAGGAAACCGAAGGCGATGCCGTACACGATCAGCATGGAGAAGCGATAGCGCTCATCGAGCTTGAGAGCGATGTATACGGTCCCGCTCGCGAAGGCGAAGAACGTGATGAGCATGATCAGAATCGCGAGGACCCGGTACCCGCTCCTCCCTCTTCGCAAGGTCGTCAGTTCGGCCAACAGCCCCGCGTAGGAAGGCGACCGAATCTCGGCGACCGGTCCGAGCTCGGGCAGCGGCGTCATCGCGTACTGCCTGAGCTCATTCTCCAAGGCCCTCATGTAGTAACTGCGCAGGGCTGCGGAAGTGCCTAGAATCTGCATCAGGGCAAGTGCGGCGAGGGGGATAGAGGGAGCCGCAGCAAGCAGGGCCGATGGGGGCGTTTTACAATCCTTCGCCAGAGCCAGCTGGCAGGTGTCGCTCAGGAACGCGGCGAGCCCGGCCAGCAGTGCCACCGTGAGCGCCGCGACGGCGACCTGGATGTTGAAGAACGTCCGCTCGTCTTCGCGGGCCATGGCGTAGTCGAGCGCGAGGACGTCAAACCGCTTGCTGACTTCCATTGTTCCTGGGCTCCTTGCGGGCAACTCGTCACGGACACTCGGAAGGCGCCCGCCCGACATCATGAGATCGCATACGGATGGATCAGATGCCGTTTGACGGTCAGAGGGTCTCGTGACCACTCGTTTGGGTCCCGGACAACGCGCCGACGATCAGCAGCGGCCACCGTTGGCGCCACCACACCGGATCGCCTGTTCAGCGAGGAAGCCGGCCAGGTCCGCCGCGCTCGACTACGACGAGGAGCGGATCCAGGCCCCGGCGCCGATCTCTCGCCGAGATCCAGCCGGTGCTGCTGGAGTGGTCCGGCCGCTATGACCACCTACGGGAGGTCACCGCGAGGACATCATCGCGACCAGAGACGCCGCCGCTGGCAAGCAGCAGGAGAGCCAGGTCGTGGTCCTGCGGTCGCCGTTCCGCCACCGGCGGCGTCATCCAATGTCTTTCCCAGGCCGACATCGACCCTGACAACCGGCGCATCACCGTAGGCGGGCACGTCCGCCGCTCGGCAACCTGCCCCAGAGTGACAAGAGACCATGTCCATCCGGGAATACGCGACACCTCAACACGCGAGCTCACCAGTCAACCGCCGCAGGTCACAGACCTGCGGCGAGGCGGCCAGGGACGCTCAGATCTGCCGGTCCGGGTCGGAGAAGGTCAGGCCGCCGGGCGAGAGGCGGCGGCGGCCCGGGGTGGGTGCGGACACGGTCTCACTGGGCGGCTGGCGGAAGTCGGCGCCCTGCTCGACCGGCAGCCAGCGCATGCCAGACTGGGCGGGCAGGGGCGCGTCGGCGGCAGGGTCGGAGAAGGCGGGCAGCGAGAGGCTGCGACGGTCAGTCATGATCACCAGTCTCGCAGCCCAGACCAAGGTAGGCCAGACCGCTATCACCGGCCGGGTCCCGACACAGGCGGTTAGCCGACCGCGCGCAGCCGGGTGCGGCCTGCCTTGGGAGGGGCGGCCTGGTAGTCGGGGATGAGGATGGGGGGAACGCCTTCGCGGGCGGCGCGGGCCATAGCGGCCTGCATCTCGAGTTCGGAGCTGTAGCCGGCGATGGCGGGGTGGAGGCGGTAGCGGTAACCCTTGCGCAGGACGAGGCCGCGTTCGACGAGGAGGGTCATTCCGCGGCTGACGACTGAGGGGAGGATTCCGAGTTCCTCGGCGATGTCCTGCTGGGTCATCGGGACGACGCCGCCAGGGTTCTGCTGCTCGACCATGACGGACAGGACGTTCGTCGCAGTGGGGGTGAGTTCGAGGCGCCGCAGCATCCCGAACAGGTCGGTGACCATCAGCATGCTGTCGACTCCTTGTCCCCGGTCTTGGCGGATGCCAGCCCGATGATGTCAGGGAATCCGTTCTCCAGGGCGAGGGCCCGGAGTTCGGCTAGGAACGCCTGCTGCTCGTCCCCGTTGCCTTTGTACGCGATGAGCGGGTTGAGCTGCCACACCCCCCTGCCGACGCTGCGGATGTAGTTGCGGGCGGCGAGGTGCTTGAGGGCCGGGCTGACACTGGAGCGGCTGGTGCCGACCTCATCGGCGATCTCGCGCTGGATGGCATGGCAGACACCGCGCTCGGCTCGGCCGACGATGTTCGACAGCACCGCGCACTGGAGCTTGGTCATCTCCCCGGACATGAGGGCCTGGGGCAGGACGTAGCGGGCGAAGTAGCGGCTGAGGAGGGCGTAACCGTCAGCGCCGAGGACCTCGTGGGGTGCGCGACGGTAGAAGCGGGTGCGGGCCTCGTAGATCCCGTCGGGAAGATGTCCGGCGTAGCCGCGAACGATCTCGGCGGCGAGGTCCCGCTGGTGCTGGGGACCGGCGGGCTGAAGTCTGGGCTGGCGGGTGCGCTGGGGTGCCTGCCTGCGGGTGCTGTCGCGCTCTGCCTGTGCCAAGACCGTGATCCTTTGCTCGTGTCGACAGCACGCTACACGTTCTTCGCAGCACTGCGAAGGATGCTGCGCTCGGGTGCGAAACACGTGTCGTGGCGGCGATCGGGGGAGCCGTAGGCCGGATCGCGCGGCCAGGTCGGATGATCATGCGAGCGCCCCGGTGGTGTCGCGTCTCGTCGACCCAATGTTTCGCAAGGTTGCGAAACATTGGGTCCAAATGTCGGCGTTCAGTGACCCAACAGCCCGCGTAATGTCGGCGTAGCTATACCTTTGTTTTTCCAAGTTTGCAGGTCAGGGGCATGATCACCCGGATTCCCTCTTACATAAAAAGGGCTCACCGCTGCCTACCGAAGGTCTCCTCCGATGAGCTGCTGCCCGCTCCCTGCCGCTCCTGGTTCCGTGCCAGGCGATCCGTTCGGGTCACACAGCGGTGACGGCCAGCCCTCCCGAAGTCGGCAGGTGGCGACATGGGAAGGGATACGTGCGGGCACTGTTTCGGCTGGCCCACGAACCGGTGGTGGCAGCAGGAGGAACTCCGTGCAGGACGGATCCGCAGCAAGGTTCCTCTGGGCATGGGCACCGACCGCCTGCTCGATGGCAACTGCCCAGGTCACGCCGTCTTCGGCGTGACCGGTGCGGCGGCGGGCCGACGGCGGGGCCGGCCACGGCCCTGACGGCGGATCCGGCGGCGCAGGGCAGGCGGCAGAATGGCGGGTCCAGCGCCGCCGGGCGCTGGCCACGGGTGCGGGGGCGGAGCACGCCGCGCCTGGCCCGGCCCGGATCCGGCGGACCGCGATGGTGGCCCGGTTGCCGCCCGTACCCGGTGGCCCGGGAGAACAGGCGGCGCCCGGGCCCGGGATGGGGAAAAGCGAAGTGGAGGGCGCGGCAGCTGGTGGAGGCCGGGTCCCGGCCGGTCAGGGCTCGATGTGGACGGTGCCGTAGAGGTCGCCGTTCTCGTCGCGCTGGTGCCGCGCTCGCCCAGGCCGCGAAGCCGGACGTGTTGTCCTTCGCGGCGGCCAAGGGGGAAGCGGACCTGGTGCTCCTGAACGCGCTTGAGCGCGCGGCTCGATCGTAGCGAGCGGTGGAGCTGATCGGCTTCTGTCCGCCGGGCGATGCCGCTACGACGGATCCGCCCCATTCTGACCGGGCACCGTGATCAGCGGATCTCGTCGACCGCTGGCGACCAGCGCATCCCAGGACACACCACTGCCCTCACCCGCTGGCGCCTGAGCTCTGGAACGCCCCTGCGCGTAAACCATGACCCGGGATTTGAGTTATAGCCCGGAAGTGGTAGAACTTGACCGGCATTAAGAATGCGATCAATCCAGCTCTCCACCTGAGGAACGATGATCCGCCTACGGCTCGGCCCCCGCCGGTACGTCCCGACCCCTGATCGAGAGCACCCTTACCTGCGCGAGCGCCGGCTCACGGGCTGGGACCCCACGATGAGCGAGGCCGAGACCGCGGCCGCGGCGTCCGGGTGGTGGCGGGTGGGCCCCCGGGCCGACCGCGAGCGCTACGCCGTGGTCGTCTGCGACCAGCGGGTCCGCATGGTGCTGGCCATCGACACGTGGATCACCGACGAGAGCGACGGCCGCAGGGCGTTCACCAGCCGGATCCTTCGCAGCGGGGATCCCGTCCACGACCGCTACATCGGAGGGCCTGACCCGGTCCCCACCGACAGCCGCAATCCCGTCGCCTACTTCGACGACGAGGCCGATCTGCGGGACTGCGCCTGCGGCTGCGGGACCCGGGTGCGCGGCAGCTGGGCGCCCGGCCACGACCTGGCGGCCGTCCACCGCATCGTCGACGCCCACTTCGGCGGCTCCATCCTGGCCTTCACCACGTGGTGCGCCGAGCAGGGCCGCCCCATCCCAGCCCCGGTTCCCCAGGCCGAGGGCGCCGGCCAAGGCGGCAACGCGTGAACGGCCGCGCCTTAGCCGACGGCCCGTTCCTGCTGCCCGAGGCAGAGATCCACGAGGTGCTCGCCAGCCGGATCCTGCCCGCGTGCACCCAGGAAGCCGTCGCGCAGGAGCACCCGGTGGCGGTGCTGGTCGCCGGGCAGCCCGGCGCAGGCAAGACCCTGCTCGCCGACCTGGTCCAGGCGTCCCTGGCACGCCGGGGCGGCGCTGTGCGTATCGGCCGCGACCTCTACAAGCAGGCACACCGGCTCTACGCCGCTCTGCTCGCCGAAGACGTGCGAACCGCGGGTGCCAGGGTGCGCGCGGAGACACGGTTCTGGCAGGCCGCCGTCGAGCAGTATGTGCGCGAGCGGCGCCTGGACGCGGTTGTGGAGAGCGCGCTGGCCGACCCGCAGGAATTCCGCGCCGTGTCGGCGGCCTACCGCGCGGCCCGCTACCGGCTCGAGGTCACGGTGCTTGCTGTCCCCGAGGCGCTGAGCCAGCTCGGCATCCTGGACCGCTACCTGCGGCAGGCGCCCGGCCCGGGCCGGGTCGTCGCATGGGACAACCACGACACCTGTGCCGCGGGGATGCTCGACACCCTCGCCGTCATCGAGGCCGAGCGGCTGGCCGACCGGGTCACCGTGGTGCGCCGGCCCGCCGAAGTCCTGTACGCCAACGAGCTGGCCGGCGGGGTGTGGCTGCGCCCGCCCGCGGCCGCGGCTACGGTCCGGGACGAGCGGTCGCGGCCGTGGAGCGCGCCGGAGACGCTGCGCTTCCGCGGTGGCCTGGCCGGCAGCGCGCGGCGTCTGTACGACGGACGCCTGACGCAGGACCACCGCCTGGCGGTCGAGCGGGACGTGGAGCGCGCGGCCGCGCTGGCCGAGCCGGTACGACGCGTCGCCCAGGCCCTCACCAAGGCGCCCGGCGTCGACTACCACCGGCTCTCGGCCGCCGAACACCGGATGATCTACGAGGAGCTGATCGCCCCCGGTCTCCGTGCTCTCCCCCAGGAGTCGCCGGTCGCGGTGTACGTGGTAGGCCAGGCCGGCGCGAACAAGCTCGAGGTCTCCCGCCTGGTGCGGCGCGCGATGCGCCCGGGCACCGCCCGCCTGGTCGGCGACGACTTCAAGTCCGCCCACCCCGACTACCGGACGCTGCTGGAGCAGGACCCGCGCGGCGCCGACGACGCGGTCCGCGCGGACTGCGCGCACTGGCTTTCCCGGGCGGCGGACGACGTGCGCCAGCAGCGAGGCGACGTCGTCATCCAGACCGTCCCCGCCAACGCTTCCGTCCTGCTGCACGAAGCCGAGGCATTCCACCAGTCCGGCTACCGGGTCGAGTTCGTGGTCCTGGCCGTGCGGGAGTCCGACAGCCTCCAGGGCACGGCTCTGCGCTACGCCCGGGCCCTGGAGATCGACATCCCGGTCTCCTTCCCCACCGCCGCCCGGCACGACGTGGGCTACACCGCCACGGGCGAGGTGGCCGCTGCCGCAGACGGGCACCCCGCCGTCGCCGCGGTGCGGGTCGTGAACCGCGACGGCCGGCTCCTCGGCGAGGGGGCCGGCGCATCCGCAGCGCTGGCCGCCGAACGGACGCGCCCGTACACCGTGGCAGAAGCGGCCCGGTTCGTCGCGCTGCAGCGGGCGCTGCGCCGGGCGCTGCCGCGTCACCGCGCCGAGCTCGACGCCGTCTCGGCGATCGCCTGGCCGCTGCTGCCGGAAGGGATGAGGGCACCTCAGGTCGCCCGGCCACAGCCGGGTGCGCTGCCCGCGGTGCGGGCGGCCGGTCAGCCCTTCAGCTCGCGCAGCAGGGCGACGTAGGCGGCGGTGATCTCGGCGGCTTCCTGCGGATCCGCGTCCTGCGCGCGTGCCAGGTCCACCCGCGCACGGCGGTGGATCGCCCGGACGTCCTCCAGCTGTGCCGGATTGGGGACCGGTCGGCGGCTCTGGGCCACAAGCTCCTCGCTGCACCAGGTCACGACGGCGCTTACCGCGTCCACGGCCTGCTGGACCTCCCCGCCGTACTCAGCCAGCGCGAAGGCGTCGGCGTCGGCATGGTCCTCAGGACGAGGGTCGGACACGGCAAACCGCCTCTGGGCTGGAACGATGCTGGCGGCCCCAGTCTCACACGACATGGCCCGCCGCCAGAACGCCGGAGCGCAACCGGTTCAAGGCGCCCTGGAAAAGCACCGCACAATCCCCCGCCGACCGACCGGAGGGCGGCCCCGGCCCGGGCCCTCCTGACCGTCACCGCCCACAACGCGTAGGTTGATACCAGGTCAGATCGCGGGAGGGGAGACGACAGGTGGCGGATCTGCGGGCGCTGTTCAGCTCGAACGACCGGCTGCGGGTGGACGAGGCGTTCGTCAATCGGGGCGGCCAGTGGGAGACGGTGTCGGTGGCGCTCACCGAGCACCTCGCCCACATCACCGGCCCCGGCTTCAGCGTCCAGGACCTGGAGGCGCCTCGCCGCAACGTCCTCGTCTTCCACGGCGTCGGCGGAATCGGCAAGAGCACGTTCTCCCGACAGCTGGAGGCCGCGCTCGAAGACTCCGCGCAGCGGCCGGCGCAGTGGGAAGACCTGGCCTGGCCGGCCACCCCGCGCCTCCTACCCGTCAGGATCGACCTGTCCCGCTCCGCCGGAACCGACTTCGAACAGATCGTCCTCACCCTGCGCCTCGCGCTCGCCCGGCACGTCGGCCGCGGCCTTCCGGCCTTTGACCTGGCCCTGCGCCGCTACTGGGACTCCGTTCACCCCGGCGAGCCGCTGGAGGAGTACCTGCGCCGGCGGGGACTGGCCGCCCGCTTCGGCGAAGCCCTGCCCGGCCAGATCAAGAACGCCGTAGGCGAGGCCGCCCAGCAGCTGGCCCTGCCGGGACTCGTCGGCTCCGCCGCCGGCCAGGTCGCCGCCGCCCTGGTGACAGCGCTGCGCGAGCGACGCGAAACAGCCCGCGCCCTGGCCGGCTGCGCCCGCCTGGCGGACCTGCTGGCCGCCTCTCCCGATCTGGAGACGCTCTCCTACTTCCCCCACCTGCTCGCCTTCGAGATCGACCGGCTGCCCGCCAAGCACGCCGTCGTGCCCATCGTCCTGATCGACGGCTTCGAAAGCGTCGGCGACCGCACCCACCGCGACTTCGAGCGCCTCATCCAGCACGTCGTGTGGACCGTGCCCAACGCACTGTTCGTGATCACCAGCCGCTCCCGCCTGCAATGGGCCGACCCCGCCCTGCAGGGCCAGCTCGACTACACCGGCCCCGCCGCCTGGCCCGGACTCGCCGCCGACCCGCACCCGCTCGTGCCCGCCGCCCGCACCGCCGCCCCCTGCGGCACGGCCGGCATCGGGCGTCAGCTCCTGATTGGCGACTTCAGCCCGCAGGACCGCCAGGACTACCTCGCCCGCCGCCTCACCGCCCCCGACGGCCGGCCCCTCATCCCCGAGGACATCCGCGCCGTTATCGCCGAACGGTCCCACGGCCTGCCGCTCTACCTCGACCTCGCCGTGCTCCGCTACCTGGAGATCCGCCGCACCCGCACGCCCGAACCGGCCGACTTCGAGGCCGACTTCCCGGTCCTGGTCGCCCGCACGCTGCAGGACCTGACCCCGGACGAGCGCCACGTGCTGCGGGCCACCGCCCTCCTCGACGCCTTCGACGTCCCCCTGGCGACCCGGGCCGCCGGCATGAGCCACGACGCGCCCGCCCTGCGCCTCATCGAGCGCCCCCTCGTCATCGAGGACCGGGCGGCGATCTGGCCGTACCACCTGCACGCCCTGGTCCGCTCGACCCTGCGCG
This sequence comes from Kitasatospora sp. NPDC029312, assembly GCF_055569215.1. NCBI lineage: Bacteria > Bacillati > Actinomycetota > Actinomycetes > Kitasatosporales > Streptomycetaceae > Kitasatospora > Kitasatospora sp. NPDC029312. The sequence goes on from NZ_JBVHXY010000061.1 coordinate 26,753, forward strand.
GCGCCGACCGCACCGACGACCGCTGGTCCGAGCAGGACTGGCAGCGCGCCGCCGACCGTGCGCTCGCCGGCCTCGGCGAACAGCACGCCACCCGCCCCGACGACCGGGCGCTGCTGATCGGCTGCCTGCGCCAGGGCCTGCGTCTTGCCCGTGATCATCGCCTTGGCCTCGGCTGGCTCGCTGACGGCGCCTGGGACTACGTCGCCGACGAGGTCTGGGAACCGCTCGCCCCTCCCGCCGACGACCGACAGCACCAGGACGCCACCCAGCTGGGCACCCCGGCCGACGCCCTGGTGGAGACGCTCTCCGCGCTCGCCTCCCGCCAGCGCGAGCACCGTGCCCGCACCGCCGACCGGCTCACCCGCGTCCTCGACAGCCGCCTGCTGCCCGCCGACCTCACCGACCTGGCGCTCTACTACCGGGCCAAAGCCCACCGCGACCTCGGCCGCACCAGCGCCTCCCGCGAAGGCATGCAGCAGGTCGCCGCCGGCACCACCCGACTCGCCCCCGCAGCCCGCCGCGGGCTCGCCCACCTCGCCCGCGTCAGCGGCGACTTCCCCACCGCCCTCGCCACCGCCCAGCAGCTCGGCTGGGCCGGACGTCAGCACCGCGTAACCGGAGACGTGTGGTGGCCCCACGCCGACACCGACCGCGCCATCGCCGCCTACCGAGCCGCCGTCACCGACGCCGAACAGCACGACACCGCCAGCGAGCGCGCCACCGCCCAGGCCCAGCTCGCATTCACCACCGCCCTCGCCCACCCCGAGCACGCCACCGCCGAGATCGACCGCGCCAAGCAGTACCTCGACGGCCTTCCCCTCACCGCCACCCGCCTCACCGTCCACATCGCCACCATGCTCAGCGACGCCGGCCACCCCGACACCACCAACCGCGCCCACGCCCTCGACGCCGAGATCACCACCGCCGGCATCACCTACCAGCACGCCACCCTCGCCCTCGCCCTCGCCTTCCACCACGCCGTCCAGGACGACCAAGCCGCCCTCACCACCGTCATCGCCCGCCTGCGCGACCTCACCGAGGGCGGCGACCACGCCTACTACGCCGACATCGCCCACTTCATGGCCGGCCGAGCGCTGGCCGCCCCGTCCAGCACCCAGTGGCTCGACGCCGAAGAGACGGTCCGCGCCAGGTGGCGGGCCCTGGTCACGACCCGGCAGACCGTGATCGCACAACCGTAGAAGGGCTGGCTCGGCCGCCGGGTCCGGCGGCCAGGGCCGCTTCAGTCGTTGTCTACCGGCAAGCTGATGCGGTGAAGGCCACGTACATGCAGTGGCGCGCCGGTTTGGTGACCTGTCGTCGGGGACGGCAGGCTGTCGCCCATGCGTCTGTCTTCCCGGTCCCTGCAGCGGGCTGCGGCCAGCGCCAGCGCGGTGCTGCTGGCGGGCTCGCTGCTCGGCGCCTGCTCGAAGTCCGCCGGTCACGGCCACAGCACTGAAGCGAAGCCCGTTCCGGCTACTGCCCCGGCCGGCCCGGGGTCGTGGCCGGGGCCTCAGCCATCGGCGCTCTCCACAGCGCGGACCGAGCTCGCGGCGCTGACGGTCGCCCAGGCCCGTCCCATGACCGGATACTCCCGAGACCGCTTCCCGCACTGGGCCCCGCAAGGGCAGTCCTGCGACACCCGCGAGACCGTACTCAAACGCGACGGCCAGTCAGTGGTCGCCGATACCCAGTGCAAGCCCACCTCCGGCAGCTGGGTAAGCCCCTACGACGGCCTGACGTTCACCGACGCCAACAAACTCGACATCGACCACGTCGTCCCCCTCGCGGCGGCCTGGCGCGCCAACTAGGCGGAGTTGCGTCTGCCGCATCAACTCCGCACGGGGCGGGCACGGCTTTGACCTGGCCCGACAGGGCTCGGGCTGTCCTTCGTTCAGGTGATGGCGGGGTGTTTGGCCTGGCCTGATGGAGATCTGACGCCACGATGTTGCATCAGGTGCAACCGTAGGAGTGGCCTTGCGGACTGTCGATGTGCCGGGTGCGTTCCGGCTGGTCGTGCCGGGGAATGTGCGGGCTCTGGACCCCGCCCCGGCGATGTTCGACGCGATACTGCGCGGGTGGGAGCAGCAGCAGCGGAGCCGGCTGCTGGCGAAGAAGACGATCGATGACCGGCTGAGCCTGGTGCGGCGGTTCGCACTGTTCACCGCGACATACCCGTGGGATTGGACGCCGGAGGACGTCGAGGCGTACTTCTCCCACCAGCTCTCGCTCGATCCGCCGTTGGCGCACTCGACGGTTCGCGGGCAGCAGGGTGACCTGCAGATGTTCTGCGCCTTCGTCAGCGACGGCCGCTACGGCTGGGCTGCGGCGTGCGAGGAGGCGTTCGGGCAGGTCCCGGTGCAGGTGTGCCACGACTGGAACACCGCCGACCACGTCGCCGAGTTCGAGGGCCGGCCCGGTCGGCGGGCGCTGACCTACGACGAGTTGCAGACGCTCTTCGACGCCGCCGACGACGTGGTCGAGGTCAAGCGCAGGCGCCGCCGCAAGGGGCTGCTGGCCGCCTGGCGGGACGCGGTGATGATCAAGCAGGTCTACGCCTACGGTACTCGGCGGCGCGAGACGTCGATGCTGGACCTGCCGGACCTGCGGCACAACCCGCGGGCGAAGCAGTACGGGCGCTTCGGCGCGCTGGAGGTGCGGTTCGGCAAGGCATCCCGGGGCAGTCCGCCCAAGCGGCGCACGGTGCTGACCGTGCCGGAGGTCGACTGGATCGTCCCGGTACTTGCCGAGTGGGTAGACGAGGTCCGCGGCGGCTTCTGCCCGGGCGGGCATCCGGCGCTGTGGGTGACGGAGCGGTGCGGGCGGCTCGGGGTACGGCGCCTGGACGAGGTCTTCGCGGCGATCCGCGAGCACGCCGGGCTGCCGGCTGAGCTGGAGCTGCACTGCCTTCGGCACACCTACATCACGCACCTGATCGAGTTTGGGTACCCGGAGCGGTTCGTCCAGCAGCAGGTCGGCCACGCCTACGCGTCGACCACGGCGTTGTACACGTGGGTGTCGGACGAGTACCGCAACCGGTTGTTGGAGGCGTCGATGGCCAGGCGCCTGGAGCGGATGAGCGGAAAGGGGACGGGAGCACGGTGTTGAAGCGGATGGGGTTCGAGTGGAACCTGCGGCGGCTGATGGCCGGCCAGGACATGTACCAGACCACGGACCTGGTGCCGAAGCTGGCCGAGTACGGCGTCCACCTCTCCCGCGAGCAGGTGTACCGGCTGGTCACCCAGTCGCCGCAGCGGCTGTCGATGGAGGTCCTCGCCGCGCTGTGCGGGATCCTCGACTGCTCTCCGGCGGACCTGATCGAGGTGAAGGAGGTCCGGCGGCAGGTCGCGAGGCCGACCGCCACGGGCGAGACCGCTTCGGGCGTTGTTCCCCCGGTGCGGCGGGTGCGGGTGCAACGGCCTGAGGGCCTGTGAGCGCCCGCGGGCCCGCCTGCGGAGTGGGTGGAACTCGCGGGCCGGATCACCGCGTTCCTGCCCGCCCTGGCCGCTGAGAAAGCGGAGCGGATCGTCGCCGAGCTGACCCCCTCCGCCCGCGGCCGCGCCCGGGCGCACTTCGCGAAGCACCCCGACGCGCTGGTCAGCGGTGCGTCGGACGCGCCGCGCTCGGTCCAGGCCCTGATCACAACGCTCGCCGACCTCGGCATCCCCGGGGTCCGGAAGCCGGCCTGCCTGCGCTGCGGGCGCCTCCGGCCCCTGCGGCAGGTGGTACCCGGCGGCCGGGTCTGCCGGGGCTGCGAAGGCACCCTCGCCCAACGCGGCAACGTCGGCTCATGCGCGGTGTGCGGCGAGACCCGGCCCCGGCCCTCCCACCAGACATGCGCCCGCTGCCGCCGCCTACAGATCGCCGGCACCAGGTCCTGTTCCGGCTGCGGCAAGCCCGCCCCGATGGACCCCTGCGGCACGTGCCGCCCCAGACCGTCCGCACCGTGCACGCTCTGCGGCACCAACGCCCCGGTGTGTGTCCGCTGGCCGGTCGGTCCGGTCTGCAAGCCCTGCTATCGCGAAGCCCGCCGCAATCCCGCAACCTGTCCCGGGTGCGAGCGGCCGCGGGTCATGATCGCCCGTCACAAGGGGGTACGCGTGTGCGGCCCCTGTGCTGGCCACGACGACCCGTACGCCTGCCCTCGCTGCAGCAACCCCCGCTCGTACATCGTTCGCGGCCTGTGCGACCGGTGTGCGCTAGGCGATCGCCTCGCCGAGCTCTTCGACGACGCCTCCGCCGGTCCCGAGAACCAGTACACCCGGATGCGAACGGCGCTGGCCGAGTGCGACCAGCCCGCAACCGCGCTCAACTGGCTTCGCGGCTCCCACTCCGCCGTGCTCCTGGCCAGCACCGTCGCCGACGGGCGACCGGTGACCCACGAAGACCTGGACGCTCTGGCCTCGGCCGAAGACCGGGCCGGTGCGCGGGTAGTTGACTATCTGCGCGGCGTCCTGCTCGCTCACCGGGCCCTGCCCGACCGCGACGAGCTCCCCATCCGGGTCGAACGCCACCTGACCCGTGTCACCACCCGACAGCCCGAACACGCCCTGCTGCTACGGGCCTACGTCCGCTGGTCGCTGCTGCCCCGCGCCCGCCGCCGCAGCCACCGCGCCTACGCCTTCGAGAACCGGCTGCGCTGGGCCCAGACCAGGATCAACACCGCCGCCGACTTCCTGACCACAATGGGCGCGGCCGGGATGGACCTGGCCGAAGTCACCCAGCACGAGGTCGACCAGTGGCTGGCGCAGGGGCGCAGCACCCGCTATGACGTCCGCGACTTCGTGCTTTGGGCCGCACGGCGCGGACACTGCCGCGACCTCGACGTCCCCGTCCGGCCCCGGCCCGACCCCGTCGCCCTGGACGAGGACTCCCACTGGGAAGTCCTCCACCAATGCCTGACCGACACCGGCCTGCCGCTGGATGTTCGGACTGCGGGCGCGCTCCTCCTGCTCTTCGGGCTGGAGCTCACCCGCATTGCCGCCCTGCCCGCCACCGCCGTCGCGGAACGGGACGGAGAGACCGTCCTCCTCCTGGACCGTGTTCCCCTGCACTTGCCCGCGCCCCTCACTCGGCTCTTGACCGAGTTCGCCGCCCAGTCACCGGCTTCGGGATGGGCGTTGAACTACCCGAGCCGGTGGCTCTTCCTCACCAACGAGCCTGGGCGCCACATCACCGGTGCCGCGCTGGCCCGCCGCCTCGCTGCCTACGACATCCCCGCCCGCCGAGGCCGGGCCACCGCTCTGCTCCAACTCGCCCAAGACATGCCCCCCGCTGTCCTCGCCCCCATACTCGGCCTCCACATCGGCACCCTCGTGAAATGGCGCGCCCGTGCCGCCACCGACTGGACCGCCTACCTCGAGGCCCGAGCCGCAGCCCGTACACCGTAGACAGAAGGTCCCGAAGCCGCTCGTCCTCTCCGGCTCCGCATCGACCCGGAACACGCCATGGCGACCAGCGAGGAATGCTCAACACTTGCCCACAGCCGTACCCGGTCGGCCCGCCCTGCGGCTCGGCGGCCGGCCACCTCAGAAGGGGGACTGCGGCGTGTCGGGCAACCCCGGGCCGCGGCGAGGAGCTGAGGAGTGCCGCTGCAGAAGTGCTCGGTCCTTTGGGTGCTTCCGCAGCCGTGCGAGGGGGCGTGCTCGGTCAGTGCCGATCACACGGCCGTGGCCGGGATGGCGGGTTCGGCCTTGCGGCCCGTCCACTCCCGCGCGTAGACGAATAGGCCCGGTAGATCGTCGGTGGCGCCCAGGTTGGCGGCGGCCGGGAAGGGTTGCGGCCGCCGCCGGTTCTTCGGGGGTACTTTCCGGCCATCGAGGGCGGCCTGTTCGTGGTCGTTTCTTCGTCGTCTCTGTGATGCGTTTAGGCGCCTGGTTTCACATCTGCACCACGTCTTCGCCTTCTGTTTGTACACGTGCGCCTCACACTAGTTCATCTTTCCGGCGAGCCGTTTCCGGTCTCTTGCGTTTCAGCCGGGGAGGGGTTTGCATGGATTTCCCCGGTCGACAGGGCTAAGCCGGGCCGAGAATGCGGGGGCTGGCTTGTCGCCATAAGTGTGCGTGAGCGTCGGTGGGGCGAATTATTTTCATACTAATCAGCCGTCCATGATGGGCTCATTCTTCGCGTTGTTTTATGCGCGCGGCTATGCAGACTTGAATTACCAGTCCGCTTCGTTCGGGAAGTGAGGGAAAGTCTATGGGCGTCAAGCAGATCGCCAAGCTGAAGCTGAAGGTGGAATCCAAGCGGGTGCTGCCGGGAGCGCAGCAGTACGAGGCGTCCGCGGCGGGTGAGGGGCGTGTCGCCGGGATCCCGGTGTTCGCCATCTTCACGCACACCTCGGAGGTGCTGCCGGATGGTTCGGAGGTCGCCACGGGCAACGGGCTCCTGCGGACGAAGGAGGGGTGCGACGTCGCCTTCCTGGAGGGGATCGCCGGTTTCCACTGCGAGCGGGGCGAGAGGCCGGGTGCCGTCCAGCACTGGAAGGGCGCGGTGGTGATCAAGAGCCAGTCGCCGAAGTTCGCGGAGCTGAACGGGAGGGCGCTGTGGCTCGAGGCCCGTATCGAGCTCGACGGCTCCTCGAGGCACCGGTGGTTCGCGCTGGACCTGACCGACGAGCACCGCGACGACGATGACGAGGACGACGACTTCTAGTCCTCGCCGCCGGCGTTTCGGGGGCAGCCGGTGAGTCCCGGCCCGCGGGTGGGCTTCCGCGGGCCGGGGCGCGGCGGGGGGCCGTGTTCCGTGGCCGGCTCGGTCGGGATTGTCCGTGGTGGCCCTCGGCCGCGGCGGACGGTTGCGCGGTGTCGGCGGATGGTCCTTCGTGTCCATGAGGCGCGTCCGGTGCGGTGCGGTCGGTCATGCCCCGGGGTCGCCGGCGGGTCTGTGGGTGCGGGGGTGCGGCGCCGTCCCTGGGCGCCTGGCGGCGTCCGGGTGCGGCGCCCTGGCGCTGTGCTGTGGCCTGCCGGGTGCGGTCGCCGTCGATCCGGTTCTGGCGGGGCGGGGACCGTTCGTGGTGGGGCGCCTGGTGGCGTCGTGCTCGGTGATGTGGATCCGGCTGGTGAGCCGCCTGCTGTTGGAGGAGGGGCGGACGTCGCGGTCGCGGCGTGCAGGGCCGCGAAGCCGATATTGACGCTTTCCGAGGGGTTTCCCCGTGCCCACCGTCCCGGGTGGTGATCGGGTCGGCGGATGACGGGTGCATCGGGTGGATTCGATGGTCATGCCGCCGCCGGCGCGGGTGAATCCGCCGGGTGATGGAGGCTCCTCGCCGGGTGGTGTCGGGCTGTCCGGTGCCGTGGCCGGTGATTTTTTCTGCGTGTGCATCCGTCCGTGGGCTGGAGGGGTTTCGTGAATGTGGTCGCGCTGGGGACCGTGGACACGGAACGCGGCCGGCTGGGCATGCTTCGCCTCCTGATTCTTCTTTGCCGTCTTCCGTTTTCCGGGTCTGGTTGAACTGGGCGCTGTCGATGGGGCGCGGGACCCTCAACGGGGGCGCGCCGTTTTCTCTCTGTGCGCCCCGGCGCGTATCCGGGGAATTTCCCCTTTGGGACGAGAGGTGGTGGTTGTGGTGTCGGTTTCCTCCGATGGCCCGGTCGCGGTGGTGGGGGCGGCGTGCCGTTTCCCGGGCGGGGTGGATTCGCTGGCGGCGCTGTGGCGGTTGCTGGAGCAGGGGCGGGATGTGGTGGGTGAGGTTCCGCCCGAGCGGTGGACGCGCGCCGATCTGGCGGAGCTGCCGGAGAAGACGGCGGCGCGGATCGCGCACGGGGGGTTCCTGGACGGGGACGTGTACGAGTTCGATCCGGCTTTCTTCGGCATGAACGAGCGTGAGGCGCTGTTCTCCGATCCGCAGCACCGGTTGTTGTGGGAGGTGGTGTGGGAGGCGCTGGAGCACGCCGGGGTGCCGCCGCGGGGGCTGGCCGGCAGGCGGCTGGGGCAGTACTACGGCTGCTGGTCCAAGGAGTACCTGCTGCGTGTCCAGCGCGGGGTGGCCGACACGGACCCCTATGTCGTCTTCACCGCTGTCGACAGTGCGATGGCGGGCCGGGTGGGGTTCTTGCTGGACGCGCGCGGGCCGGGCATGCCGGTCGAGGGGGCGTGTGCGTCGTCGCTGATGGCCGTGCACGCCGCCTGCCAGGGCCTGCGGGCGGGGGAGACGGACGTGGCGCTGGCGGGCGGTGTGAACCTGGTCCTGTCCGCGCAGGGGTCGATGCCCTTCGCGTTGCTGGAGGCGGGGTCGCCGACGGGGCGGTGCCGGCCGTTCGACGCCGCCGCAGACGGTTTCGTGCGCGCTGACGGTTGTGCAGTGGTAGTGCTCAAACGGCTTGCAGACGCGGTGGAGGGCGGGGACCGGGTGCTGGCGGTGCTGCGCGGGTCGGCGGTGAACGTCAACGGCCGCGGCGCGCGGCTGACCGCCACGAACGAGGTCGCGCAGGTGGAGGTGTACCGGGCGGCGCTGGAGCAGGCCCAGGTCGATCCGGCGGATGTGGGGATGGTGGAGGCGCACGGCACGGGCACCCAGGTGGGGGATCCGGTGGAGTTCTCCTCGCTGGCCCAGGTGTACGGGCGGGGGCGGGGGCGGTGTGCGCTGGGGTCAGTGAAGTCCAACATCGGCCACTGCGAGAGCGCCGCGGGGATGGCCGGGCTGTTGAAGGCGATCGCCGCGCTGCGGCACGGGGCGGTGCCGGCCACGCTGCACTTCGAGCGGTGGAACCCGCAGATCGATCCGGCCGGATCCCGGTTGTTCGTGCCCACCGCCATGACCGCGTGGCCGGTTCGGGGCGGGGCGCGGCTGGCGGCGGTGTCCGGCTTCGGCCTCACCGGCAGCAACGGGCATCTGATCGTGGAGGCCCCGGGACGCCACGTTCCGCGTCCCACCCGCCGCCGCGCGCCCGCGACCGCCGTGGCGGCGGAGCGTGACGATGTGCCGCGGGTGTTCGTGCTGTCCGGCGCCGCGCTGGGCGCGGTGCGGGCCGGCGCGGGGCGCCTGGCGGACTGGCTTGAGGGGGAGGGCGCCGGGGCGGCGTTGGGCGACGTGGCGCACACGCTGGCGGTGCGCCGCTCGCACGCCGACTACCGGGCGGCCGTGGTCGCGGGCCACCGTGTGGAGCTGGTGGAGCGGCTGCGGGCCCTGCACCGGGGTGAGGACCGGGAGGAGGTGGTGCACGGGGCGGTGGTGCCGGGCGGGACCGGGCGGGGGCCGGTGTGGGTGTTCGGCGGGCATGGTTCGCAGTGGGCCGGGATGTGCCGGGGGCTGCTGGGCACTGATGCGGTGTTCACCGCGGTCATCGACGAGCTGGAGCCGCTCATCCGGGCGGAGTCCGGGTTCTCGGTGCGCGCCGTCCTGCGGGCGCCGGAGGAGGCGGTGCGGATCGACCACGTCCAGCCGGCGTTGTTCGCCGTCCAGCTGGGGCTGGCCGCGATGTGGCGCTCGTGGGGGGTGGAACCTGAGGCGGTCATCGGCCAGTCCATGGGCGAGATCACCGCGGCCGTGGTCGCGGGGGCGTTGAGCGTTGAGGACGGGGTGCGGGTGATGTGCCGGCGCTCGCGTCTGATCCAGACCGCCGCGGGCAGGGGTCTGATGGCCTCCGTCGCCCTGGGGTGCGAGGAGGTCGAGCGGCTCCTGACCGAGGAAGGGCTGTTGGATGTGTCGGTGGCGTCGATCACCGCCCCGCGGCTGACCGTGGTCGGCGGCGGCGCCGACACGGTCCGCGCCCTGATCGAGCGCTGGCAGGCTCGGCAGATCCCGGTGCGCCTGATGAAGGTGGATGTGGCCGGGCACACCGCGCACATGGACCCGCTGCGGGAGTCTCTCGCCGAGGCGCTGGCCGGTATCCGTCCGGCCCCCGCCCGCCTGCCGCACTACACCACCGTCCTTCAGGACCCCCGCGAGCCGGCGGCCTTCGACGGCGCCTACTGGTTCGCCAACCAGCGCGAACCGATCCGGCTGATGTCCGCCGTCGGCGCGGCCTACGAGGACGGGTACCGGCTGTTCGTCGAACTGGACCCGCACCCGCTGCTCACCGGCGCCATCCACGCCAGCGCGGGCGGGCCGGTGGGCGCCGTCGCCTCGTTGCTGCGCGGGCGCCCCGAGCGGCGCTCGTTCCTGGCCCAGTTGGGCGCCTTGCATGTGGCGGGCGGGGTGGTGGACTTCGGCCGGCAGTACGGGGACGGGCAGCTGGTGGATGTGCCGCCCACCACCTGGGAGCGCCGGCACCTCGCCGTCGATGCGCCCACCCGCGCTGGCGATGCGGTGGCCGGGCATCCGCTGCTGGGCGTCCACATCACCGACCCGCACAGCGAGGGCCGGCACCTGTGGCAGGGAACCATCGATCCGGGCCGGCTGCCGTGGCTTGCCGACCACACCTTCCACGGCGCCCCCGTGCTGCCGGGCGCCGCGTGTGCGGAGATGTGCGTGCGGGCCGCCGCCGACTTGTTCGCCACCTCACCGGGGCAGGTGGTGGTGTCCGATCTGCGATTCCACGCCGCCCTGGCGGTGGCCGGCCCGGTGCAGGTGGCCGCCGAGGCCACCACGACGGGCCCCGGCCGGGCCGACTGGGCCCTGTTCAGCGGGAACGCGGCCGACGGACGGACCCGCCACGCCACGGCCCGCCTGCAGCAGGCCACCACCGCCGACCCCGACGGCGCACCGGATGCCGGGGGCGAGGAGCGGGTGGACCTTCCGGCCCTGCTCGCGGCACACGAGCTCCCCCTGGACACCGGCGACTTCTACGCCTTCTTCGGCAGCGTGCTGGGGGCCCCGCACGGGCCGGCGTTTCGCGCCCTGCGCGCCCTGCACGCCAGCGGCCGTGGCCTGGGGCCGGTGAGCGTGCTGGCGCGGTTCGAACTGCCCGATGAGGCCAGGGCCGGCTCCCAGTCGCTGACCTGCCACCCGGTGGTGGTGGACACCGCCGCCCAGGCCGCTGGCGCGGCGTGGCGGCGGGCCGCCGAGGTCGCCGGCGGCGCCGTCGTCCTCAACGGGATCGGCGAGCTGCGCCTGCACGGGGAGCTGCCGGCGGCGGGCTGGCATCACGTGGTCGTGGAGGAGGCCGGCCCCCGCACCGTGCGCGCGAGCGTGCGGGTCCTGTCCGACGACGGAACGGTGGCGGCCGTCCTCGAAAACGTCGACTTGGCGAGCGTGCCGACGCACAGCCCGCAGGAGCTGTTCCAGTCCCGGCTGCTGGACGTGCGCTGGAGCCAAACCGAACTCCCCCACCCCGGCCTGAGCGCCGATGAGGCGGTCAGCGACGTCCTGCTGTTCAGCGCCCACTGCCCGCACCCGGCGGCCGGCGAACTCCTCGACGCCCTGGCCGGTGCCGGATGCCGCGCCACCGCCCACCCGCTGCCCCCCACCGCGAGCCAGACCCAGGCGGCGCTGGAGCAGGCCCTGAAAACGGCCGGCGGGCCCCGCACGGCGGTGGTGTTCCTGCCCTCCCCCGGCCAAGCCGCGGACGGGGAACGGGTGGTGGCGCTCGCGCAGGACAACACCACCCGGCTGCTGCACCTGGCCCGCGCCCTGGCCGGCCTGGACACCGGCGGCCGGGTGCGGCTGTGGGCCCTGACCCGCCACGGCGAAACCGTGCACGACAGCGACGTGCCCGACCTGGCCCAGGCCGGGCTGCGCGGCGCCCTGCGCACCCTCGGCTACGAACACCCCGCCCTGGCGCCGACCCTGCTCGACACCGACGACCACACCACACCCACGCAGACCGCAAGGGAGTTGCTGGTCTGCCCGGACAGCCACGACCACCTCGCCTACCGCGGCGGCCGGCGCTTCACCGCCGCGCTGACCCCACGGCCCCTGACCCCCGTAGAGCGGCGCCGCCGCACCGTCGACCACGCCCACGACCGCACCGACCTGACGGTTGGGGCCGTCGGCGACCTGGACTCCCTCGAACTGCTCGCCGCGCCGCGCAACCCCCCGGGCCCCGGGCAGGTCGAGATCCGCGTCCACGCCACCAGCGTCAACTTCCTCAACGTCCTGGCCGCCGCGGGCGTCTACCAGAAGTTCCGCCTGGAGGACCAGGACGCGTTGAGGACCGCCTTCGACTGCGCCGGGCAGGTCAGCGCCGTCGGGGACGGCGTCACCCACCTGCGCCCCGGCGACCGGGTCACCGCCCTGGTGACCGAATTGTCCCTCTCCTCCTCCTCCTCCTCCTCCTCCTCCTCCTCCTCCTTCGTGTGTGCGGATGCCGACTGGCGGGTGATGCCGGTGCCCGACGGCATGAGCCTTCAGGACGCGGCCGCCCTGCCCGGCGCCTACCTCACCGCCTGGCACGGCCTGCGGACCCTGGCCGGGCTGCGCGCGGGGGAGCGGGTGCTGATCCACAGCGCCAGCGGCGGCACGGGGCTGGCGGCCGTCAACATCGCCCGGCTGTGCGGCGCGGAGGTGTTCGCCACCGCCGGAACCGGCGCCAAACGCGCCTGGCTGCGTGAGCTGGGCATCGAGCACGTCCTGGACTCGCGCACCCTCGCCTTCGCCGACCACATCCGCCGGGCCACCGACGGCCGCGGAGTCGACGTGGTCCTGAACTCGCTGACCGGGCCCGGCCAGGCCGCGAGCCTTAACCTGTTGGCGCCCGGCGGCAGGTTCATCGAGATTGGCAAGAAGGACATCTTCGCCGGCACCCGGATCAGCCTGCTGCCGCTGGCCCGCAACGCCTCCTTCCACACCGTCGACCTCGCCCGCCCCGACAGCCCCCCCTGGGCCGAGACCGGGGCACAGCTCACCCAGGCACTCGGGCAGGGCCTGATCCCGGCCCTGCCGGTGACCACCTACCCGGTGACCGAGGCCGCGGCGGCCTTCCGCACCATGGCCCAGGCCCGCCACATGGGCAAACTCGTCCTGACCTGGCCCACCACCGG
>NZ_JBVHXY010000062.1:0-25506 GCF_055569215.1 Kitasatospora sp. NPDC029312
CTCGGATGCCACCACGCGCCCATCGCGCACAAACCCCAGAAGGGGCCCCACCCCTCCCCGGGGGTGGGCGTGTTGCCGGGTTGGCTTCCCTGGGCGCCCGCCCCCCCGGGAACGCGCTCCATGACGAGCACGCAGCGGTCGTGGTCCGCCGCGACCAGCCGGGGCAGCCGCACCGGCGGGCGGTGCCGGACGAACGCCCGGTAGACCGCGACCTCGTGGTGGAAGTCGGCCACCAACTGCTCGAAGTACTCACTCCGCACCGCCTGCGGCGCCAGGCACTTGGCGACCACCGGCGTCCGCCCGATGGTGCCCGCCACCAGGATGTGGCGGCTGCCCTCGCGCAGGACCTGGCGCGGGGTGAACGCCGGACATATCCGCGCGACACTCCCCAGCGCGGCTCGTACCGCCGGGGTCTGCAGCGCCGACGGGTCGATCCGCTCGGGCCCGGCCGGCTGGCCGGGCCGCCGGGCGCGCAGCACCTGGCCGTCGGCCTGGCGGGCGAGCGGGACGCGGTGGCCGGCCGACGGGGCGGCCGGCGGGGCGGCCTCGAGGCCGCGCAGTCCCAGCGCCGTACGGCCGACCGGGACCCGGGCGTCCGTGGACCGGCCCTCGGTGCCGCGCGGAGCCACCGGACGGCTCGTCGGGGGCACCTGCTTCGGGCCGGGACGGCCGGCGGCTGCGGTGGGGGGGCGCAGCGCGGTGCGGGTCGCGGTCGGCGTGGGGGTCGTCGCTGAGGAGTACATGGGCTGAGGGTGGTCCCTTCGGTCCGTCGGCGGGTTCTCCCCGCGGCGCGGGGGAGGGCCGGTGCCGTGTGCTTCCTGGTGTGACGGCGGCCCTGCTTCGGTCGGTCGGTGGGTGGTGCGCGGGCGCCGGGCACGGACGCGGGGTCGGAACCCCTGTTCGGCAGTGCTCCGGCCGTCCGCACCCTGGGGAATGCGGTCGGCCGGATCGCCGTGGCCGTGCCCGGCGCCCCCGCGCCACCCGGCCGCGCCACCCCCTCGGGTGAGGACCGGGAGCGTCCCGTGCCACGGTCGGGGGACTGCCCCGAACCAGGTGGGACACCGCCCGACCCGGTGGTCGAGGTGGCGCACCCCTACAACACACCCGTCGGGCACTGGCTTAGTAGTCTGGCGGGCCCTGGCGAACGGTGGCGAATGCTCGCCTGGCACTTGCCGGAGCCTCTAGCCTCGAAGCAGCCGAGGAACCTGGGGGCTTCATTGAGCAGGGGACCCAACACCCGACTCGCTGATCTGTTCGTCCTGACCGGATGGTCCAAGGGCGAACTGGCGCGGCTGGTCAACCGTCGGGGTGCCGCGATGGGGCAGCAGCAGCTGTCCACCGACACGTCGAGGGTACGGCGTTGGATCGAGCAGGGGGAGATCCCGCGCGATCCGGTGCCGAGGGTGCTGGCGGCCGTGTTCACGGAGCGGCTCGGCCGTGTCGTCACCACTGAAGACCTCGGTCTGGAACGACACCGGCCCACCAGGTCCGGAGCGGAGCCGTCCGCAGCAGTGCCATGGTCGCCGGGTCGAACAGCCGCGGTCCTCACCGAGTTCACGGGAATGGACCTCATGCTGAACCGACGTGGATTGGTGGGCGCGGGAGCCGCGCTCACGGCCGGGGCGGTCATCGCCGACTCGCTGAAGGGCTGGCTGGGCGGGGACGCGGTCGCCTACGCGGCCTCCGTCCCGGGGCCGCGCCAGGTGGTCACCGGGGGCGGCGTGCGCCCGGTGGTGGACGTGTACGACGCGGGCCCGGTCGGGCTCGACGAGGTGGAGTCGCTGGAGCGCTCGGTTCAGGTCTTCCGGGCCTGGGACGCGGCGCGCGGCGGCGGGCTCCAGCGCAAGGCGGTGGTCGGCCAACTGAACGAGGTCGGAGGCCTCTTGACCCACCGCCACCATCCGGCGGTGGCGCAGCGGTTGTGGCTGGTCGCGGCCAACCTCGCGGTGCTCGCGGGCTGGATGTCGCATGACGTCGGGCTGGAGCCCACCGCCCAGCGGTACTTCATGATCGCCGCCGAGGCGGCCAAGGAGGCCGGGGACCGGCCGCGGGCCGGCGAGGCGATCTCCCGGGCCGCACGGCAGATGGTGCACTTGGGGCGGGCCGACGACGCGATCGACCTGATGTCGGCGGCCAAGGCCTCGGCCGGCCGGATGCTGCCCAGAACGCGTGCGATGTTCAACACCGTCGAGGCCTGGGCGCACGCGTCGATCGGGCACTCCCAGGACACCTACCGGCTCCTCGGCGAGGCGGAGGAGCTGTTCGCGGACGACGCGCCGGAGCCGCCGCCGAACTGGATGCAGGTCTTCGACGAGGCGGAGCTGCGGGGCATGCAAGCCCTGGTGCTTCGCACGCTGTCCGAGCACGATCCGGCGGCGGCCGCCCAGGCCCGGCGGCACGCGGAGCGGGTGATCGCCCTGCGGGAGGGGACCGGGCAGCTGCGGTCGGCGCTGTTCGACCGGATCACGCTGGCCTCGGTGCACTGGATCACCGGGGAGCCGGACGCGGCGGAGTTCCAGGCCAAGATGGTGATGAACCTGATCGGCCAGAACTCCTCGCACCGGACCTGGGACCGGCTGCGGGAGATGTACCGGCTGACCGCGCGCTACCGGGGGCTGCCGGTGGTGGACGAGCTGCGGGCGGAGCTCGGGCGGGAGCTGCGGGCGGCGGACACCAAGCACCGGCCGCGGCTGGTGTGAGGCGGGTGGCGGGCGCCGAGAACCGGCCGATGACGGCGTGAGGCGGGCGGCCGTCCGGGCCGTTCGGTGAGGGGTTCGCGGTCTGCGGTCTGCGGTCTGCGGTCTGCGGTCTGCGGTCTGCGGTCTGCGGTTCGCGGCGCGGCCTGCGGTGGCTCAGATCGGCGGGGCCGGCCGGAGCAGCATGCGCAGCGCGGTGACGGTGCCGTCCGTGCCGAGGACGGGTTCGCCCGCGCACTCGACGCTGTCGTGCCGTCCGTCGGTCCGGCGGATCCGCAGGGTGCCGGCGGCCGGGCGGCCGTGCACCAGGGCGTCGGTCATCATCCGGCGCAGCAGCGGCCGGTCCGCCTCGGGGAGGCGGTCGGGCAGCCGGTCGAGGCTGAGCGGGCCGTGGCCCGGGTCGCAGCCGAGGAGGAGGTAGGTCTCGGCGTTCCAGTGGACGCCGTCGGTGAGCAGGTCCCACTCGGCCGAGCCGAGGACCCGCTCACCGGTGTCGCCGGCGCGGCCGTCGTTCCCGTGGTCGAGGTAGGGGCCGGACGGCTCCCGCGCCGTGCCGTCCACTCTGCCGTCCGTTCCGCTGTCGGTGCCGGCGCCCGTCTCGCCGCGGGCGCGCTGGGTGCTGCCCGTGAAGCCGGGCCCGTCCGTGCCCGTCGGGACGCCGTCCGCCGTGGCGGTGTCCGACGGGCGGGCGGCGCCTAAGGGCATGTTCATGACCGGCCCCTCGTTCGGTGCGGCCCGCCGATGCGGGTCATTCGGGTAGTGGGACGACTGTCGCACAGGGGCCGTGGGCCCGTGGGCGATTTGGACAGAACGCAGGCAAAATTCCCCTGGCATATGCCACTGTGGCGGGGGCCTTCGTCGCCCTGTGTGCAGATGGTGGCGCGAGGCGGTAACCTTCGGTGATTCCGGCGCCCGGGCGCCCACCGCAGTACCGACCAGAGACCCCGGCGACGGAAATCCCGTTGCCACTACGACCGCCGCAACGGATGCTGACCTCATGTTCGAGCCAGTGATAGCACCCAGTGCCAGCCTCCTCGGCCTCCTGCAGCGAGGCCGCGGTGACGGGCAGCTCCATGCGCTGGCCGCCGACCGTGCCGAGGCCATCGCCGCGCTGGAGGAGTGCGTCACCAGGGATCCGCGGGCCGACTGGCAGGTCGAGAGCCGCTCCCTCTACTACGCGCGCCTCTACATGGAACTGGAGGCACCCCTCGACGGGATCGAGGACCACCTCCACTGCGCCGAGGACCTCGTCAGCGACGACGAGAACCGCACCGGCCTCGCCCTGTCCGTGCTGGGGCACCTCGCCGCCTACGGCCGGCGCGACGCACTGCTGATGCTGCGCGAGTACGCCGCCACGGGTGCCAACTGGGCCTGGGCGCTGGACGAGCTCGCCCTGCGCGACGACGATCGCGGCCTGCTGCTGCTCGGCACGGCCGTGCTGGACCGCTTCCCGCCGGGCCCCGAGGGCGACGCCGAACTGCGTGAGTTCATCCGCAACGCGTACGAGCCCCGGCCCTGGCGGCTGTGGGCCGCCTACCACCCGAGAGTCGCCGCGGCGAGCGAGCAGTCGCCCTTCGACCTGTGGCAGCGCCAGATGAACCGCAGCGGCGTGACCCCGGGCTGGTCCACCGCCGACGTGCTGGCCTGGGCCGACCAGGGTCAGCTGGGCGATCTCGGCGCCGGCGCCTTCCTGGCCCGCCCGGAACCCGCGCGGAGCGAGGACGACCCGTCCGCGCCCGACGCGGTGGACCGCCGCGCCGCCGCGGCCGCCCGCTGCCTGACCGCCGTGGTCCGGCCCGAGGACCGTCCCGTCCTGCTGGAGGCGGCCGGCGACGGCCTGCCCGGCGCCCGGCGGGCCGCCCTGCGCTACCTGGTCGACCAGCGGGATCCGGCCGCCCTCGAACTGATCGAGGCTGCCGCAGCTGACGTGGATGAGCGGATCGTTCGGGCCGCGTTGGAGCTGTTCGGCCGGATGCGCGGCCCCGAGGTACTGGCGCAGGCCCGTCGCTGGGCCGACCCGGCCAGCGGGGGCGCCGACAGCGCCCTCGGCGAGGCCGCCGTCCGCCTGCTCGCCGATGCCGGGGAACCGGCCGACGCCCCGCTGGTGGTCGCCGGGCTGCGCCGCTGGATGTCCGTGCGCGGGGTCAGCGGCCCCGGACTCGGTTCGCTGGTCGACGGCGCGGGGCGGCTGGCCGCCGCCGACGCCGTACCCGTCCTGCGCCACATCTACGGCGAAGCGGCCTCCTCCGAACTGCGCGGCCGCGCGGCCCGGGCGCTCGCCGTCACCGATGTGCACTTCCCCGAGGGGCCCGCCGTCGAGTGTCTGTGGGACTGCGAGGAGTCCACCCGCGAGCTCGCCGCGCGCCATGTCGCGACCACGGGCGATGCGCGCGTGCTGGAGCGGCTGCGAAGGCTCGCCGCCGACCCGGCCGAGGAGGCCGAGGTCCACGCCGCCGTCCGAGGCCGGTTGACCGCCGCCCGGGAGTTCGGGCGTTAGGTCCTCGACGCGATCAGTGGGCCGGGACACCGCCAGGGTGTCCCGGCCCACTGCTGTCGGGGGCTGGTTTCCGGAAGGGAGAGTTCCGAATCGCTTCCGGACGGCGCCCTCGGTGGAACGGCGTTCTACTTGATCGAACCCGCGTCCGGGGCCAGGACGCCGCCCGCCACCAGGCCGATGATCAGAGTGCCGAGCAGCACCCGGTTTTTTCGCCCTTTAGCCGGGCTTTGCCAGTCCGGGTCGGGTCGGCTGCCGTGCGCCAGGGCGTCGCTCGGCGGCCTCAGGTCAAAAGCGTCAGGTCGCCAGGTCGCCAGCGCGTCAGGTCGCCAGGTCGTCAGTTCGGGGCTTCTTCGCGAGACGCCGCCTCCGTCAGCTCCGCCAGGGTGGCGCGCAACCAGGAGACTTCGGCCTCGGTCGTGGCCCGGGCGGTCAGCAGCAGGCCGCGCCGGAACGGGTCGGTGAACTCCTCGGCGCTGCGCGGGCGGTCGCCCTCGTAGTAGAAGCTGGCCGGCTCGGAGAGGAAGTCCAGTCGGCGGCGGAGCACGGCGGCCTGGGCGGCCGGATCGTCGAGGTGGCGCAGGAAGGAGAGGACGGTGGTCCAGCGGTTGCCGTCACTGATGTCCAGCGGCTCGGGGTCGCGCAGGGCGTCGAGCAGGAAGGTGCGGCCGGCGTCGGTGAGGTGCAGGGTATGCCGGGGCGCGGCAGCGCTGCCGGGCTCGGTCTCGCGGACGAGCAGGCCGTCGGTCTCCAGACGCTTGATCGCGGGGTAGAGGGTGCCGTCGCTGATCGGGCGGATGTGGCCGGCGAGCCCGGCGAGGTGGCGGCGCAGCTCGTAGCCGTGCAGCGGCTGGTCGTACAGGAACCCGAGGATCGCGAGTTTCAGCATGGGGCCACTCTTTCAGATCGGTGGCTCGCGGCGCCGGTATATCACTTTCGCGATACCTCGACATCGATGTATCGTCCTGGGAATCCGCCCCGCCCGAACCACCCGAACCAGGAGCGTGCGCGCATGCGCGAAGCCACCGTCACCCCGAACGGCGACCGGATCCGCTGGGTCGACCTGCCCGGCGCCGAACCCGCCCGGCTCTACCTCCACGGGCTGGGCGCCAGCTCGCCCGCCTACTTCGCCGCGGCCGCCGCCCACCCGCTGCTCGCCGGCCGCCGCTCGCTCCTGCTCGACCTGCTCGGCTTCGGCATCAGCGACCGGCCCGCCGACTTCGGCTACACCCTGGAGGCCCACGCCGACGCCGTCGCCACGGCGGTCCGGGCGGCCGGGCTGGACCGGGTCGAGGTGGTCGGCCACAGCATGGGCGGCGCGATCGCGATCGTCCTGGCGCACCGGCACGCCGCACTGGTGTCCCGGCTCCTCCTGGTGGACGCCAACCTGGACGCGATCACTCCGGGCCGCCAAGGCACCGGCAGCAGCGGGATCGCCGGCTACACCGAGGCGGAGTTCCTCGGTGACGGGCGGGCGGAGGTCGCCGAGCGGGTCGGCCCGTTCTGGTGGTCCACGATGCGGCTGGCCGACCCGGTGGCCCTGTACCGCAGCGCCCTGCACCTCGTCCGCGGGAGCGAGCCGGTGATGCGGGAACTGCTGCTCGGGCTCGACCTCCCGCGCACCTTCCTGTACCCGGCGGAGGACGGCGCACCGCTGGGCGTCGACGGGCTGCGCGCAGCGGGCGTGCGGGTGGTGGCCGTGCCGGGCAGCGGGCACAACATCATGCTCGACAATCCCGACGGCTTCGCCTCGGCGGCCGCGGAAGCCCTGAATCTCGGTTGAGTCCGAAAGTCCGACGCTCTCGGGGCGGGCTGACCTGGCCACCGCCATGACAGCCCACAATTCCAGACTGTCCTGGACTGCGTCAGTGTCCCGCGCATCGGCCCTGGACGCCCGCGCACCAAGCCCCGCAAGGTCCGCGCAGACAAGGCCTGCGGGTCCCGGGCGAACCGCGCCTACCTGCGCAGGCGGGGCATCCGCTGCACCATCCCGGAGAAGAGCGACCAGATCCGCAACCGCAAGAAGCACGGCATCCGCGGCGGCAGGACGCCCAAGTTCGACAAGGTCGACTACCGCGAACGCCACGCTGTCGAGTGCGGGATCAACCGCCTCAAGAGGCGCCGGGCGGTCGCGACTCGATACGACAAACTTGCCGTCCGCTACGAGGCCACCGTCACCGTCGTCGCGATCAACGTGTGGCTCTGACGTCCGGGGAGCATCAGGTCAAGCTGTCGCGTGCTGCGGCGAGGAAGGCAGCCTTGTGCTGTTCAAGGTGGTCCGCCACCGTGGTCTCGCCGAGTTCCCGCCACACAGCGTGGTTCAAGGCTCGTGCGTAGGCAGTCGCGGGAGGGTGGACCACAATGGGGCAGAGCAGCAGGATGCTCCTCTCGGCGACCCAGAGCCCAGCCATGGCAGTCTGAGCCTCGCCGTGCCACTCATCGCCTGCGGGCCCAGTCCACCGGGCGGTCGTAAGCGACCTTCTCCGCATCCTGTGCGTACCCGATGAACTGCGTAAGGGTCTGGAGTTGTTCGGCTCGGCGTGCTTCCGCTCTGGCCGAGGCCTGCCGACGCTCCTCGGCTCGATCCGTGGAACGCTGCGCTGCCCGTTGTGTCAGCGACGCCAATCCACCACCCAGGGCGACACCGACCAGTGAGATCGCCGACGTCCACAGTTCTCCCGCAATGACGCATTCATACCAGCGCCGACCCGAGGGCGCTGACGACCTTCTAATCTCATCTTCGGAGTGAGGTGAACTGCGTCCGTCTTGCGGGAAATTGGGAACCGTGAGGGGTGGCAGTTCACCCAACCTTCGAGGTGGCGATCGCGAGTCGCCAGGGTGGTCTTGATCGACTTCTGAAACGCTCCCTAGCTCGGGCCCGTGGTCACGCCTACCCCGGTGGGCCGGGCAGTAGGGCGTGTTTCAAAAGCGTCGGCCAGCAACCGAAGTCGCATCGTCCGCTACGAGACCATGGCATGCTCTGACGCGTCAGTATGCGCGAGTGCTATGTTCCCGTCGCGGATCGAACGGCGGTTGCTGGGCACGGGGGCTGGGGTGGCTTTGCTGGAAGCGCTGATCGCGACCGTTACGGGAGCGGCCTCGGCGACCGTGGGAGTGCTGGTAGGCGGGATCGTCACCAGGCGAGGCCAGGATCATCAGTGGTCGCGGGATCAGCAGCTGGCTGCTTATCAGGAACTCCTCAGCCACTACGCCAAGTTCACGATGGTGATCAAGCGCGCGCACGCCGACCGTCGCGGCTGGGACTACGACTGGGCCGAGTGGAGCGCCGTTCTGACGCGGGTCAGCTTGATCGCTCCACCAGAGGTCGCGGTGGAGGTCGACAGCTTTGGTCAGTCGGTCGACCGCTTCTTGGACCGCGTCGCGCGAGAAGTCGATCCAGTCCGTACGCCACTCGGTGAAGAGGAATTCCGGGATGCCAGCGCGGAGGTGGCTCAGGCGCAAGTGCGACTGGTCAATGCGATGCGGCGGTCACTGGGAGGTAGCCGCAAGGCTCTGACCTTTTGGATTGGCGGGTCACATGCCGGCCCAGAGTTTCGCGGATAGTTATAGCGATCACAGCCACTCATTGATGACGGCGATGGTGACTGTGGCCTCGTAGCGGACCGCCAGTTTGTCATACCTCGTGGCGACGGCTCGATGCCGACACCGCCGGGTGGTTCTCGCTGGAGATCCCCTTTTTGCGGGCACCGGCGGCGTGCTGGTGAGCGCGGGCGATCGTGGAGTCGACGCTGACATCCCAGGTGATCAGCCCGGCGGCGTCGGCCTCGGCCTGGAGCTGCTTGAGAATCCGCTTCCAGGTCCCGTCACGTTGCCAGCGCCGGAACAATCCGTAGACGGTCTCCCACTCGCCGTACCTCAGAGGCACGTCCCGCCACGGCGCGCCCGTCCGCGTGCGCCACCGTATGCCGTCTATCAGCTGCCGCTTGGACCAGACCGGAGGTCGTCCCGGCTTCCTCCCCACCGGCAACAACGGCTCCAGCCTGGCCCACTGTGCACTGGTCAGATCTCCACGTCCCACACAGTGATCATTGCAAAGCTTGATCGACTTCTGAAACGCACCCTAGTCCGAACTAGGCTGAACGAGAACGCCGGAGAGGAGCCCGCCCGATGCCCGTCGTGGTCCCCGAAGTCCCGCCCGCACTGGTGGCGTCGCTCGAGGAGTTCCTCGGTGTCGAGGGCCGCGCCTGGGCGGCCCGACTGCCGTGCCTGGCAAGCGAGTTGCTGGACCGCTGGGAGCTGCGGCCGGACGGACCGGTCGCGCACGGCGTGGTCGGGCTGGTGCTGCCCGTACGGCGCGCCGACGGAACGCCCGCGGTGCTCAAACTCCAGCCGGTGGACGAGGAGACGGCCGGCGAGCCCGACGCCCTGCGCACCTGGGCCGGGCGCGGCGCCGTCCGGTTGCTCGACCACGAACCGGCGTCCGGCTCCATGCTGTTGGAACGCCTGGACCCGTCGCGCTCACTGCTCGGCCTGCCCGACCATCTCGCCGCGCTGCGCGTGATCGCGGAACTCCTCCGTGAGTTGACGGTACATCGAGCGCCCGCCCACCTCAGGACGCTGGCCCGAGTCGCCGACGGCCTGCTGGTGCGCGCGCCGGCGGCGGTCGCCGCCCTCGCCGATCCGGACGAGCGACGGATACTCGCCGACTGCGCGGCCGCCCTGCGCGAGGTGCGCGCCGAGCCGGGCGACCGGCTGTTGCACTGGGACCTGCACTACGGGAACGTCCTCGCCCCGCTGCCGGGGAGCGGGCGAGGGCCGTGGTTGGCCATCGACCCCAAACCGCTCGGCCTGGGCGGCGGAGGAGGAGGGTGCGACGGCGCTCGACCCGGCCCAACGCGCCATCGCGGAACTGCTGTTGGGACGGAACTGAGCGCCTCGCCCGTCCTCCCGCCGGCGTCCGGCCTACAGCGCCCAGCCCCTGCGCCCCCCGCCGTCTACCCCCCCCGCCGCTCAGTGCTCCCGCAGCACCGTGAACCGCACCGGCGTCCCCGGCCGGGCCTGGGCGGCCGCCGCCAGATCGGCGTCCGGCACGACGCCGATCACCGGGTAGCCGCCGGTGGTCGGATGGTCGGCCAGGAACACCACCGGCTGCCCGTCCGGGGGAATCTGCACCGCGCCCAACACCATCCCCTCGCTGGGCAGTTCGCCCTCCCGGGCGCGCTCGACGGCCGGTCCCTCGGTGCGCAGCCCGATCCGGTTGCTCGCGGGGGAGACCCGGTAGCCATCCCGGGCCAGCCGCTGGGCCGCCGAGGGCGCGAACCAGTCCGCGCGCGGGCCGAGTCGCAGCCGCAGTACCAGTTCGGCCGGGGGAGCGGGCAGCGGCACCAGCTCGGCCCGGTCCCGGTACGGGGGCGGTGCGCCGACCGGGAGCCGGTCGCCCGCGGCCAGCGGTGCGGGCCCGAGGCCGGAGAGCAGGTCGGCGGAGCGGCTGCCCAGCACCGGCGGCACGGCGACCCCGCCCGCCACCGCGAGGTAGGTGCGCACCCCGGCGGTCGCCGCACCCACCTCCAGCACCGCCCCGGCCGGCACCGCGACCGGCGCGCCCCAGGCGGCCGCCCGTCCGTCCACCGTCACCGGTGCGGGCGCGCCCGTGACGGCGACCAGCACCGGCCCGAGGGCGCGCAGCGCGACTCCGCCGAGGGTGGTCTCCAGCCCGGCGGCCTGCGGCGCGTTGCCGACCAGCCGGTTCGCCGCCCGCAACGCCGGCTCGTCCAGTGCGCCGGCCCGGGGCACCCCGAGGTGGGCGACGCCGCGCCGCCCGAGGTCCTGGACGGTGGTCAGCGGTCCCGGCCGCACCACCAGCAGTTCGCTCAACTCGGCCCGCTTTCATGCCCGTTCCGCCGCGATCCGCTGCCGGGAGCCGCCGCCGTGAACCGCACCCGCACGCCCGGTGCCAGCAGCGCGGCGGGCTCCCGGCCCGGGTCCCAGAGCGCCAGTGCGGTGCGTCCGATCAGTTGCCAGCCGCCGGGCGAGGGGCTCGGGTAGACGCCGGTGTACGGGCCCGCCAGGGCCACCGAGCCGGCCGGGACGGAGCTGCGCGGGGTGTCCCGGCGCGGCACCGCGTACCGCGCGGGCAGTCCGGTGAGGTAGCCGAAGCCGGGTGCGAAGCCACAGAAGGCGACCACGTACTCCGGCTCGGTGTGGATCCGTACCGCCGCCTCCTCGGAGACCCCCCAGAGGGCGGCGACCTCGGCCAGGTCGGCGCCGTCGTACACGGTCGGCACCTCCACCAGCGGCCCGTCCGCCGTCGCGGCCGCCCGGGGCCGGGCGGTGCGCAGCAGCGCCGCCACCGCCGGGACGTCCGCGACGCCGTCGAGCAGCACGGTGCGCGCGGCGGGCACCAGCTCCTCGACCGCGCCGAGTTCCCCGGCCGCCTGTCGCTCGCGCAACCAGCCGTACAGCGTGGCGACTTCGGGCGTCCCCGGGAGTTCGACGAGCAGGGCCCGCTCGCCGACCCGCCGGATCACGGGGAGCGTCACGTGAACGCCTCGACCCGGACTCCGGCGGAGGCGAGGGCGCCGCGGATCCGCCAGGCGAGCTGGGCGGCGCCGGGGGTGTCGCCGTGGACGCACAGCGAGCGGGCCTCGACGCCGATCCGCTCGCCGCCGACGGCCTCCACCGTGCCGTCCCGGGCGATGCCCACGGCGCGGGTGATCACCGACTCGGGGTCGTGCACCACCGCGTCGGGCTCGCGGCGCGGGACGAGGGTGCCGGCCCAGGTGTAGGCGCGGTCGGCGAAGGCCTCGGTGACCACCGGAAGTCCGACGCCCTCGGCGACGGCGAGCAGCCGGGAGCCGGGCAGTCCGAGGACGGGCAGCGGCCCGTCGCAGACGGCGCCGGCCCGCAGCACGCCGGCCACCACGGCCTCGGCCTGCTCGGAGTCGGCGACCACCCGGTTGTAGAGGGCGCCGTGCGGCTTGACGTAGGAGACCCGGGAGCCGGCGGCGCGGGCGAACACCTGGAGGGCGCCGATCTGGTAGGCGATCTCGTCGGCGAGCTCCTCCGGGGGGACGTCCATCGCGCGGCGGCCGAAGCCGGCCAGGTCGCGGTAGGAGACCTGGGCGCCGATCCGGACGCCGCGCTCGGCGGCGAGCGCGCAGACCCGGCGCATCGTGGACGGGTCTCCGGCGTGGAAGCCGCAGGCGACGTTGGCGCTGGTCACCACGGACAGCAGGGCCTCGTCGTCGGTCAGGCTCCAGCGCCCGAACCCCTCTCCGAGGTCCGCATTGAGATCGATCACCGCATCGGCCACGCCCGTCCGCCTCCCAGCAACTGTTGAGCCAGATGGTAGGGCCTGCGGATGACGCCCGTGGTCCGTGACCCGGGCCCCCGGAGAGCGCACCGGCGCGCGACCACCGGCCGCGCGCCCTGGGGCGGCTCCGCAGGCCGTCGACTCAGTTCGCGGCCAGGCGTTGCTGGAAGGAACGTTCCAGCGGACGCAGGGCCCACAGCACGATCAGCAGCGGGACGGCGCCGAAGATTCCGAACGACATGTCGATGAAGCGCCACATCACCGGGATCCCCCGCAGCGGCCCGCAGACCAGCGCCAACGGGATCACGGCTCCGCAGGCGAGCACGGCCCAGCGGATCACCCAGATGTTGCGGACCGGGTCCTTCAGCGGCCCCCGGAAGGCGGCGGCGATCACCAGATGGGCGAAGGCCAGCCAGTCGGTGCCGTACGCCAGGAACGGATAGCGCTCGTTGGTCTCGGCGACGCCCCGGTGGGCGCGTTCGAACCAGGCGAGGGCGCCCGGGAAGTGCTCGGTCAGAGAAGCGGCCGGGCCGGAGGCGACGTCGACCAGCCAGCCGGTCTCCGTCTCCAGCGGAAAGGCGGTCAGGCCGCTCAGCACCAGGCAGACCACGAAGAACCGGAGCCACCGCCGGACCCGTCGCAGGGTGATCGCGGGGTCGTCGTCCATCTCGCACACCTCCGAGGTGGGCACGCCGCACGGAAGTGGGACCTGTAACGGGGCGTGCCGAGGGGGGCAGCCGGGCCTTGTCCCGGCTGCGCGGAACCGACTCTAGACCCCATATTTGAACGCGTTCAACTTGTCTCGACCCGCATCGACTCACTTCGACTCGCCTCACGGGCTGGACCCCGACGCACCGCTGCCCGGGCGCCGATGGCCACCCGGGCGGCCACGGGGCTGTGATCAGGCCGTGTACGTGTACGTCACCGGCGCGCTGGTGCCGCCCGCCGTGGTGACGGTGACCGCGACCGGCCCCGGCCCGGTGGCCGCCGGGGCGTACGCGGTGCAGAAGGACGGTCCGCAGGAGACGTGCGCGGCCGGCACCCCGCCGAACGCGACCGTCCCGTACGTCAGGTTGCCGCCCTGGACGTACACCTGCGTCCCGCCCGCCACCGGCCCGCTGGTGGCGGTCAGGTTGCTGATCACCGGCGCGGCCGGGGCCGGGGGCGGGGCGCCGGTGTAGTCGAAGGCGGCCGGCGCCGTCGCCGTGCCGCCGGGGGTCACCACGCTGACCGGAGCACGGCCCGAGCCGCCGGGCGTCGTCACCGTGCAGGCGGTGTCGGTGCAGCTGCCCGCCGCCGGGACGCCGCCGACCAGCACCATGCCGTGGGCCAGGGCGCTGCCGCTGACGGTCACCGCGGTGCCGCCCGCGCCCGGGCCGGTGGTGGTGTCCAGGGCGGTCACGCTCGGCGCGCCCTGGACGGCCGGGGGCTGCGGGCCGGTGCCGAGCAGATAGGTCGACACGTGGCCGGTCGGGTCGGTGTCGTTCGGATTGCCGACCGTCACGGTGATCGGGCCGGTCGCGGGCGCCGTCCCGTTGGTGGCCAGGTAGACCTTCATGAAATTGCTGCTGCCCGGCGTGCGGGTGGCGGTGAACACCGCCTCCAGGTGCCGGCCGTCCGGCGAGACGGTCTCGGTGAAGGTGTAGTCGTACGGGGTGTTGTAGAACAGCGCCCCGCTCGTGGTGACCCCGGGCGGGAGGTCGACCGTGAGGTGGGTGGGGCCGGTGAGGTCGGCGGTGCCCGCCGAGGTCCAGGTCACCGCCATGGTGGTGGAGTCGCGGGCGAAGACCGGGTAGTTGCCGGCCTGGGAGACCGTCACGTGCTGCGCCGAGGAGCTGGGTGCGGCGGCCGGCGCGGCCGCGGCGACGGCGGCTCCGGTGGCGAGGACGGTCACGGGCAGCGCGGCGGCGAGGCCCGCCTTGGCCAGTCGGGTGATCATGGGTCAATCGTCACCGAACCAGCGCGTCGCCCTCGCGGTTTTATCGAATACCGGTTCGGGAATGGCGGAATCCCGCCGGAACACCGTTCCGGAATCGCCCCCGAACCGCCGCCCACCTGCCGCTGAGCCCACCCGCAAGGTCCGTTTCGGTCGATGTCGGTGCGAACCTCTAATCTTGTCCACCGTGACCGCCATCGCTGACCCGCCCACCGCGCACGGCCTCCGGCCGCCCGCCGCCTCCGTGCGGCCCGCGCCCGGCCCCGCCGCCGACGAGGGCCTGGCCCGCCGGCTCAAGGCGCTGGCCTGCACCGCCCCGCTGCACGACCTGGACAACCGCAAGGTGAACCTGGCCGGCGAGTACGGCGGCTACGCGATGGCCGAGGTCGGCCTCGCCGCGATCGACCT
Source organism: Kitasatospora sp. NPDC029312 (assembly GCF_055569215.1). Taxonomy (NCBI): domain Bacteria; kingdom Bacillati; phylum Actinomycetota; class Actinomycetes; order Kitasatosporales; family Streptomycetaceae; genus Kitasatospora; species Kitasatospora sp. NPDC029312. The sequence continues at coordinate 14,808 of NZ_JBVHXY010000062.1, forward strand.
GGTCACCCTCAACATGGACTTCGACACCGGGGCGGACCGCGACACGGTGCTCGCCCGGCTGCTGCCTCGGGTCGCCGCGCAGGCCCCGACCCGCCACACCCCCGAGCACGAGCGGGTCGCCCGCTGGGTGCTGGAGTCGCTGATCAACGTCGGCAGCGTGGACCGCGGCTTCCGCGCCGTCTACGGCACCTTCGGAGCGGACGGCGCGTACGTCCGGCGCGACTACGACTTCAAGCTGATCGAGGAGGTGCCCGGCCCCGACGGCGGCGTCTACCTGCGCACCACCGACGAGGCCGTCAACGTCCTGGTCGGCGCGCTGGACACGGACGTCACCTCGGCCCAGATCGCCGCCGAGGTCAAGCTCGAGGTGCTGATCCGCCGCGGCCGCCTGGCCGACGCCCAGCTCGCCGCCGAACAGGCCCGCTACCGCACCGTCCAGTACGCCGAGACGCTGCGCCGCGCCCTCGACGCCACCCGCCGCAACGTCCGGGCCGTCGACTGGATGCGCGCGATCCCGGACCTCATCGACGAGGCGCTGGACCACATCGCCGACCGCTACCGGCACGAGAACGCGATCCTCACCAACATCCGCAAGGCCCGCGACGAGGCCGAGGACCCGGAGCACAAGCGCCGCGCCGCCGAGCTGGTCGACATCGTCAAGGACTGCATCCGCCGCCACACCCAGCTGCAGACCCGCCTGCTGGAGGCCGGCCCGCTGTTCCGCGCCGAGCAGGACCGCCAGGCCTTCGCCGCCCCCGGCGCCCGCAGCGGCATCGACCTGTACGGGCAACTGCTCGCCCCCGTGCTGCGGCTGCCGATAGCCGAGGCCGTCCGCCCCACCGGCGCGTTCTTCGCCCGCGGCGCCGGACTGCGCACGCCCGTCTCCGTCCGGGTCGCCGACCTGGTCGACCTGCTGCTCACCCCGCCGGTCGAACGCGAGCACCTCGGCGCCGAACTGCCCGACCCCGACCTGGTCGCCACGCCGGACGACAGCCGCTTCTCCGAAGCCCAGCTGGAATCCGCCCTGGAACTGCTCGACCTGCCCCCGGACGCTCCCCGCCGGCTCTCCGGCCTGCTCGCCGACGCCCGCCGGCGGGACCCCGAACTGCCGTACCTGGTGGCCCTGCTGGCCGTGCACGCGGCCAGCCCGCCGGTCGGCACCGCCTACCGCCAGGGCGAGCAGCGGCTGTTGTTCGCCGTGGACGACGGCACCCCGCTGCGCGATCCGGAGTTCGGCGGCGCCGACCTGATCGTCGGCAGCGCCCTGCTCGACGCGGCCGGCATGGCCGCCGACCGCAAGGACGCCGGCTGACCGGCCGGGCGCCGACGGCACCGGCCCCGAAGCGCCGCCCCCGCTCACAACCGACCTGCCAGACCCCGACCCTCCAGACCCTGATCTTCCAGACCCTGATCTTCCAGACCCCGCCGTTGACACCCCGCCAGTCCGCCCCCACCAGCAGCAGCCCCGAGGAGCACCGCCCGTGACGACCCACCACGACACGTCCTGGGCGGCCGAGACCGAACCCGCGGCCCCCGCGCCGATCACCCCGGCCGACGTCGCCGACGCCGCCCGGCTGGTCTCCTTCGGCCTCCAGGCCAAGCTGCTCCCCGCCCGCGACGCCGAGTACGCCGAACTCGTGCGCCGCCACCGCGAGGACCCGCCGTTCGCCCGCCTGGCCGACGCCATCGCCACCGGCATGGGCCTGGTCGTCCTGGAGGTCTCGCCGCGCGCCGGCATGGCCGTCGCCGCCGCCGAGGACTCGCTGTTCGCGGTCCGGATGGGCGACTACTCGCGCCGCGCCGCCTCCGAGACCACCGACCGCTTCCTGCACGGCCTGGCCCACCTCGCCGTCGCCGCGATGGCCTTCCCCCGCCCCGAGGACCTCGCCGACGACGGCTACCTCGGCCGGATCACCGTCAACGGCGTCGACTCCTTCGTCCGCCAGGCCTGCCGCCGCCTCGAGGAGCAGGCCGACGCCGAGGGCGCCAACACCGACCCGGCCTCCGACGCCCCCGGCCTGGAGGCCGCCTGGCGGGTCTGGGCCCGGCGCACCGCCACCGGCGCCACCAAGGACGCCCGCCGCCTCTCCGGCTCCACCATCGGCATCGTCGCCAAAGCCGTCATGTTCCTGGTCGACTCCGGCTTCCTGCAGAAGGTGTCCGACGACTCCGGCGGCACCTACCGCACCACCGCCCGCTACCAGCTCCAGGTCCGCGACCTGGCCGGCAGCGCGGCCATGGCCGAGCTGCTCGACCTCGGCGTCGTTCCGGTCTCCGACGGCACCGCCAGCTTGCTGCCGCCGGACACGACCGACGAGCTGGTCGCCGACGCCGGCCTGCCGTTCCACTCGCTCTGACCGTTCCGACAATCCCATAGACCGCACGGAGAACCGCCGCCCATGTACGAGCTCAACCGGGTCCGCCTCTACTCGATCGGACCGGCCGGCGCGCGCTACGCCGACACGGTGCTCGACCTGCGCGGCGTCGGCGAGCCCGTCGCCGACCCCGCCCCGCAGCAGATCGGCCTGTTCGGCGAGGACACCGACGGCCCGGTCCGCCGCCCGGCCCCGGCCGGCGTGCTCTTCCTGGAGAACGGCGGCGGCAAGTCCGTCCTGCTCAAGCTGATCTTCTCGGTGATGCTGCCCGGCCACCGCAATACCCTCGGCGGTGCCAGCTCCGGCGTGCTGCGCAAGTTCCTGCTCGCCGACGACTGCGGCCACGTCGCCCTGGAGTGGCAGCACACCGTCACCGGCGAGCTGATCGTCGTCGGCAAGGTCAGCGAGTGGCGCGGCCGCCAGGTCTCCTCCGACCCGCGCAAGTTCGCCGAGACCTGGTACTCCTTCCGCCCCGGCCCCGGCCTCACCCTCGACTCCCTGCCGGTCGCCGAACGGATCAGCCTGGCCGGCGACCAGAAGGCCCGCGGACGGCGCCGCACCATGAAGGGCTTCCGCGACGCCCTCACCGAGGCCGGCAAGGCCCACCCCCACCTCGACCTGGTCTTCGAGGACGGCCACGACCGCTGGACGGAGCACCTCGGCGAACTCGGCCTCGACCCCGAACTCTTCCGCTACCAGCGCGAGATGAACGCCGACGAGGGCGAGGCGGCCGGCCTGTTCGCGGTCAAGCACGACAGCGACTTCACCGACCTGCTGCTGCGCGCCGTCACCGACACCCGGGACACCGACGGCCTCGCCGACCTCGTGCACGGCTTCGCGGCCAAGCTCGGCCGCCGCGCCGAACTCACCGCCGAACGCGACTTCACCGCCGGCTCCCTCGACCTGCTGGAACGCATCGTCGAGGCCACCGCCGCCCGCGAGAGCGTCCGCGAGGCCCACCGCACCGCCGAGCGCCGCACCCGCCGCCTCGCCCACGCCCTCACCTCCCGCGCCGCCGCCGAACGCGACCGCGCCCAGGACCTCGCCATCGAGGTGGCCGCCGCCGCGAGCGCCGTCACCGCCGCCGAGGCCGACCGCACCCGGCACGGCCTGATCGCCGACGAACTCGCCCACCGGCACGCCACCCTGAGCCTCGCCGCGGCCACCGCCGAGGCCGCCGCGCTGCGCCGCGAACTCATCGACGCCCGCACCCTGCACGCCGCCTGGCAGGCCGCCGAGGCCGTGCTGCGCCAACGCGCCGCCGCCGACCGGGTGGCCCGGGTCGCCGCCGCGATCCGCGAGGCCGAGCTGGACGCCGCCCCCGCGCTCGCCGCCCGTGCCGCCGCCGCCACCGCGCTCGCCCGCGCCCTGGAGGCCGCCGCCGCGGCCGCCGAGTCCCGCGCCGACACCGAGGAACAGCGCGCGGGCGAACTCCAGGAGGACGGCGCCACCGCGCAGTCCGCCGCCACCGAGGCCGCCACCGCCGCCCAGAAGGCCCGCAGCGAGGCCGAACACCTGCGCCAGCGCCTCGCCGAGGTCGAGCAGGAGACCGCCGCCGCCGTCGAAGCCGGGTTCATCGACGCCGACGGCGACGTCGACCCGGCCCGCGCCGCCCTGCACGCCGCCGACGTCGAGAAGGCCGCCGCCGCGGCCCTCGCCCAGGCCCGCGCCGCCGCCGAGGCCTCCGCCGCCCGGCTGCGCGAGGCCGCCGCCGCCACCGCCCGCGCCGAACTCGCCGCCGAACGGGCCGGCGACGCCCGCAAGGGCGCCGCCCGGGCCCTGGCCGCCGAACAGCGCACCGCCGCCCTGCTCGCCACCGAACAGCGGCTCGCCGACCTCCTCTCCCTGACGCCGGCACCTACTGTTTGGAGCGAAGACGGGTCAGGGGCCGAGGAGGACGCCGGCTTCCTCACCCCCGCCGTCCTCGACCGCAACGCCGAGTACCTGCGCGAACTCCTCGACGACGCCATCGCCACCGCCGAGCGCACCCTGTTCGACCTGCGCACCGCCGCCGCCGACGACTCCCGCATCCTCGCCGCCCTCGGCGACGGCGGCCTGCTGCCGCCCGGCCCCGACGTGCTGGCCACCGTCGAGTACCTGGCCGAGCACGGCATCCCCGCCCTGCCCGGCTGGCGCTACCTCGCCCAGTCCGTCGACCCGGCGGACCACGAGGCGATCCTCGCCGCCCGCCCCGAACTGGTCGACGGCGTGGTCGTGACCGACCCGGCCTCGCTGGAGCGCGCCCGCGAGACCCTTCAGGCCGCCGCCCTGCTGCCCCGCTCCACCGTCGCCGTCGGCGCCGCCGCCTCGCTGATCGCCCCGATCACCGACGAGCCCGCCTTCTTCCTCGTCCCGCCGAACCCGGCCATGCACGACGAGTCCGCCGCCGACGGCGAGCGGCGCGAGCTGCGCGCCCGCGCCGGCGCCCGCGAGGAGCACATCCGCGAACTCGCCGGCCGCCTCGGCGCCGACCGCGCCCTCGCCGCCCGCCTCGCCTCCTGGCACGCCAGCTGCCCGCCCGGCACCCTCGCCGAACTCGCCGCCGCCGCCGAGGCCGCCCGCGAGCACGCCGAACAGGCCGCCGCCGCGCTCGCCACCCTGCGCGCCGAGCACGACGAGGCCGAGACCGACCACGCCGCCGCCGCCTCCGCCCACGAGGAGCACCGCGAGGCCGCCCAGCGCGCCCGCCGCCGCGCCGACGCCCTCTCCGGCCTCGCCTTCCGCCTGCGCGAACGCGCCAACTGGAGCCGCCGACAGCGCGAACTGGCCGAGGACGCCGCCGAGTGCGACCGCCGCCAGGCCGTCTGCGCCGAACGCGCCCGCACCTGCGACGAGGACCGCCGCGCCGCCCAGCGCGCCGCCGACGACGCCCGCCGCACCGCCCGCGCCCTGCGCGCCGAACGCGCCGAGATCCCCGCCGCCGAACAGAGCGACGAGCCCGCCGAGCAGACCGCCCCCGCCGCCCTGCCCGCCCTGCGCGAGGCCTACCGGGCCGCCTCCCAGCTGTACGAGAAGGTCGGCGTCGGCGCCGACCTGCGCGCCGAACAGGCCCGCGCCGAGGGCGACGAGGCCGCCGCCGCGGCCGAACTCGACCGCCTCACCAACAAGGTCCGCACCCGCGCCGAGGAACTCCTCGGCAGCCCCGACGGCGCCGACGGCCCCGCCCGCCAGGCCGCCGCCGCCCGCGCCGAGGAACTCGTCGCCACCATCGAGGCCCGCTCCGCCGCCGCCAGCGAGCAGCTCGGCCGGCTGCGCGGCGAGGTCGAACGCTCCGCGCCCGCCGACGGCGAGGCGCACACCGAGCTGCCCGAGGAACTCGTCCCCACCGACCCCGAACACGCCCAGGCGCTGCTGCGCACCGCGACCAGCCGGCTGGCCGAGTGCCGCGAGGCCGTGGACGCCGCCCGCACCGCCCACGCCGACCTCCAGCGCACCTTCGACGCCGCCCAGTCCGCCGCCGCCGACTTCGACGAGCTGGCCGGCCAGCTGCGCGACGGCCTGCGCGACCACCAGGACGACGCGGACGAACCCGCCGAGCCGTACCTCGGCTCCCTCGCCGACGCCCGGACCGCCTGCACCGAGGCCCGTCGCGGCCTGCGCACCGCCGTCGGCGAGCTCTCCTCCGCCGAACTCGCCGTCCGCGACGCCTCCGACGCGCTCGTCCGGCACGCCAACGCCGCCCGCTACGAGGCCGTCCGCACCCCGGCCCGCCAGCAGATCCGCGAACTGCCCGCCGCCGCGCTGCCTGAGCACGCCGCCGCCTGGGCCGCCGCCTTCGCTCCCCGGCTGCGGGTGCTCACCGACGAGCTCGCCCAGCTGGAGCGCAACCGGGGCTCGATCGTGGACCGGCTGCGCGGTCTGGTCGAGTCCTCGCTCACCACCCTGCGCGCTGCCCAGCGGCTCTCCCGGCTGCCCGAGGGCCTGGGGGAGTGGTCCGGCCAGGAGTTCCTGCGGATCCGCTTCGAGGACCCGGACCACGCCACCCTGGTCGAGCGCCTCGGCGAGGTCATCGACGAGTCCACCCGCGCCGCCGTCCGGAAGAACAGCGACCTGCGCCGGGACGGCATGTCCCTGCTGCTGCGCGGCGTCGCCGCCGCGATCGGCCCCAAGGGCGTCAGCGTCGAGATCCTCAAGCCCGACGCGGTGCTGCGCGCCGAGCGGGTCGGCGTCGGCCAGATGTCCGACGTGTTCTCCGGCGGCCAGTTGCTCACCGCCGCCATCGCGCTCTACTGCACGATGGCCGCGCTGCGCGCCAACGACCGCGGCCAGTCCCAGCTGCGGCACGCCGGCACGCTGTTCCTGGACAACCCGATCGGCCGCGCGAACGCCACCTACCTGCTGGAGCTCCAGCGTGCGGTGGCCGACGCGCTCGGCGTCCAGCTCATCTACACCACCGGCCTGTTCGACACCACCGCGCTCGCCGAGTTCCCGCTGGTGATCCGCCTGCGCAACGACGCCGACCTGCGGGCCGGCCTCAAGTACATCTCGGTGGAGGAGCACCTGCGCCCCGGCCTGCCGGCCCAGCAGGACCCGGACGGCCCGACGATCCACGGCGAGATCACCGCCACCCGGATGTTCAAGCGCCCGGCGGAGGTTCCCGCCCAGGCGTGAACCCACCCTGCCCTGCGAGGGCGGCTCCGGCATCTCCCGGCGGGTGCGGTCGTCGCGGCGGCTGCTGGGACTGTTGAGGCTCGTACACCGACTGGTGCGGCTGCTGGTACACCGGCGGGCCGCCCCGGGGGAACGGCCGGGCCGCCAAGGGCTCCGCGGGCCCCGAGGGCACCTGATGGCCCGCCAGCGGGTACGCGGGGCCCGGCGTTCGCGTCCGCTGAGCGGCGATCTGGCGGGAGATCAGGATCTCCAGCAGGCACCACATCGTCCCGAACACCCCGAGCCCCATGGTCATCAGCGCGGGCACCAACAGCCCGCTGCCCGCGTACGAGGCCAGCGTCGCGACGACCACGCCCACCAGCGTGAAGGCGAGGGAGAGCACCGCCCGGACTGCGGCGGCGCGCACCTCGTCGGGAAGGCGGCGACGGCGGCGTGGCACGGACATCGAGCGACCCCCAGGCGCGGATCCGGCGGTGGGCACGGCACGGGTGCACACAGCATGCGCCCCCAACCGTTCACTCTGCCCCACCGGCCCGGGACTATGCGTCCGAATCCACCGAACTGCCCCCAAACCGTGTCATCGGGGCAGGAGTCAACGGGAGGTCAGCCCAACTGCTGGTTGAGCTCCTCCAGCGCGCCCGTCACGATCGTCCGCATCGCCGCCTCGGCGTGCGCGGCGTCCCCCGAACAGATGGCGTCCGCGACCTCGCGGTGCAGCCGGATGGCGTACGGCTCCGGCTGATGGGGCATCAGATCGTACTCCGTCCGCCCGGTGAGCACCGCCCCCACGGTGTCTCCCAGGTGGGCGAACATCTCGTTGCCGGAGGCGCGCAGCACCAGCGCGTGGAAGGCGATGTCGTGTCCGAGGAAGGTGGTGAGGTCGGCCGCTCGCGCGGAGACCGTCAACTCCACGGTCAGCGCGCTGAGTTCGCGCCGGTCGTCGTCCGTGGCGTGGACGGCGGCGAGCGCGGCCGCGGCGGGCTCGACGGCCACCCGCAAGGAGCCGAGCGAGCGCAGCTGGGCCGAGCGGTCGGCTCCGGCCAGTCGCCAGCGGATCACCATCGGGTCGAAGACGTCCCAGAGCGACTTCGGCTGCACGGTGATCCCCACCCGCCGCCGGGAGGCCACCAGTCGCATCCCCTCCAGGACCCGTACCGCCTCCCGGATCACCGTCCGGGACACCTTGAACCGCTCCTCCAGGTCCTCCCCGCGCAGCACCGCGCCTTCAGGGATCTCCCCGGACGCGATCGCCGGTCCGAGTTCGGCAAGCACCCGGCCGGGCAACCCCTGGATCTCCATCCGCCCAGCCTAGACGCCGGCCATCGAGCGCCCGGTCCCGGCCTGTGCCCGCGCCACCTCGAAGAGTAAAAGTATGACGATTTGGTTTCCGACACTTGAATACGTCATACCTTTGAGGCGATAGTGGCGGCCTGCAACGAAGGAGCACCATCCATGGCTCTCAGCGTCGAGAACCACGATCACCCGGTCACGCCCCCCGCCGTCGTGGTGATGGGCGTCTCGGGCGTCGGCAAGACGACCCTGGCCCGCCTCCTGGCCGACCGCCTCGACCTCCCCTTCGCGGAGGCCGACGACTTCCACCCGCCGGCCAACATCGCCAAGATGTCCGCCGGCATCCCGCTGGACGACCAGGACCGCGAACCCTGGCTGCGCGCCATCGGCGCCTGGCTCAAGGAGCGCACCGAGGCCGGCACCGGCGGTGTGGTCACCTGCTCGGCGCTGAAGCACGGCTACCGCGACGTCCTGCGCGCGGACGCCCCGGGCGCCTTCTTCCTGCACCTCAGCGGCGGTCACGAGCTGGTCGAGGACCGCCTCTCCCACCGCACCGACCACTTCATGCCGGCGTCGCTGCTCGGCTCCCAGTACGCCGCCCTGGAACCCCTGGGCGCGGACGAGCGCGGCGCCGTCCTGGACGTGGGTCCGTCCCCCGAAGAACTCGTAGAGAAGGCCGTGGCCCTGCTGCGGCCCGTCAATGGAGACCTCACGTGAGCGAGCGAAGCGAGCGAGCCGTCAGAAGACGCGTACGGGCGAACACCCCTGCCGCGCGAAGCGAGGCGGACGCATGAGCACCGTCCCCACCCTCCTGGCGGCCGCCCCGCCGGCCCTGCCGCACACCGGCAGCAACACCCAGCTGCTGATCGCGGTGCTGGTCAGCATCGGCGCGATCGTGCTGGCGATCACCAAGCTGAAGCTGCACCCCTTCCTCGCCCTCACGATCGGCTCCGGCCTGCTGGCCGCCATCGCGGGTGCGCCCTTCGACAAGCTGCTGAACAGCTTCTCGACGGGCTTCGGCTCCACCGTGGCCGGCGTCGGTCTGCTGATCGGCCTGGGCGCGATGCTCGGCAAGCTGCTCGCGGACTCCGGCGGCGCCAACATCATCGCGGACACCGTGCTGTCCCGGACCGGCCACCGGGCGCTGCCCTGGGCGATGGCGCTGATCGCGGCGGTGCTCGGCCTGCCACTGTTCTTCGAGGTCGGCGTCGTCCTGCTGATCCCGATCGTGCTGCTGGTCGCCCGCCGCGGCAACGTGCCGCTGATCCGGGTGGGCATCCCGGCGCTGGCCGGTCTGTCGGTGCTGCACGGCCTGGTCCCGCCGCACCCGGGCCCGCTGGTCGCCATCGACGCGCTGAAGGCCGACCTCGGCATCACCCTGGCGCTCGGCCTGCTGATCGCGATCCCGACCCTGGTCATCGCCGGTCCGCTGTTCGCCCGGGTGGCGGAGCGCTGGGTGGGCCCGCTGGAGATCCCCACCGCGATCGCGTCCGAGGAACCGGTCAGCCGCGAGCGCGACCCGTCCTTCGGCGCGGTGCTGGCGACCATCCTGCTGCCGGTCGTGCTGATGCTGGGCAAGGCCCTGACCGACGTGGTGATCGACGACCCCAAGGCGACGGGGCAGCGGATCTTCGACTTCATCGGCTCCCCGCTGATCGCGCTGCTCGCCGCCACGCTGCTCGCCATGCTGACCCTCGGCAGGGCCGCGGGCTTCGACCGGGCCCGGATCTCCGACACCGTCGGCAGGTCGCTCGGCCCGATCGCGGGCATCGTGTTCATCGTCGGCGCGGGCGGCGGCTTCAAGCAGACCCTGATCGATGTCGGCGTCGGCGACATGGTGAGCCACTGGTCGAGCGAGTGGCACATCTCGGCGCTGCTGCTGGGCTGGCTGATCGCGGTGCTGATCCGCCTGGCCACCGGCTCGGCGACGGTCGCGACCATCACCGCGGCCGGCATCGTCTCGCCGCTGGCCGCCACCATGTCCTCGACCCACGCGGCGCTGCTGGTGCTCGCCGTGGGCGCCGGTTCGCTGTTCTTCTCGCACGTCAACGACGCCGGCTTCTGGCTGGTCAAGGAGTACTTCGGGATGAGCGTCGGGCAGACGCTGAAGTCCTGGTCGGTGATGGAGACGGTGATCTCGGTCGTCGCGATCGCCCTGATCCTGCCGTTGAGCCTGGTCATCTAGCCCGAACGAGGGACCGAGGGGCGGCATCCGTACCGTACGGGTGCCGCCCCTCCGGCGTTCCCTCCGGTGTTCCGGTGTTCCGGTGTTCCGGTGTTCCGGTGGTCCGGTGGTCCGGCGGTCCCGCCGGTGGCCCCGACGGCACCGCCTCGAACACGAAACGGCGGGGGGGGGGGGGGGGGGAACACGAAGCCCCACCCCCCCCAGAAAGACACCGCGGGGGTCTTGTGGTGGGGAGCCC
>NZ_JBVHXY010000062.1:25516-38816 GCF_055569215.1 Kitasatospora sp. NPDC029312
GGTGTTGGGTGGTTGTGGGGTCCTGCCGCCCCCGCGTTGACCCCCAACAGACCCCCCGAAAAAAGAAACGGGGGGGGGGGCCCCGGGCCCCCCCCGCCCCCCCCCCCGCCGACGAAGGCCTACTGGGAGCGCTTGGCGAGGAAGGCCTCGACCTCGGCCCGGATCTCCGGGGTGTCGAGCCCGCGCACGGTCATCGTGGTGCGGCGCCGCAGCACGTCGTCCGCCGTGTACGCCCACTCGTTGTCGACCGCGTACGCGACCTGCGCCCAGACGTCCGGACCGTCCTCGTGGATCGGCCGGCCGAGCTCCGGGTTCTCGTCGATCAGGCGGGCGATCTCGAAGGAGAGCGTGCCGTAGTGGCTGGCCAGGTGCTTGGCCACCAGCGGCTCCATCCGCGAGCCCGGCTCGCGGTCGATCAGCAGGCGGTGCGCCACCGCGTTCGGCGCGCCGACGCCCGGCAGCGGCACGGTCGGGGCGATCGGGGACATGTCCTCGCCGAGGCTGGTGCCGGGCACGTGGGCCAGCTTCTCCAGCACGGTGCGGCCGATGTGCCGGTAGGTGGTCCACTTGCCGCCGGAGACCGACAGCATGCCGCCGCGGCCCTCGGTGACGACGGTCTCGCGCTTGGCGGCGGCGGTGTCGCCGGGGCCGCCCGGCAGCACGCGCAGACCGGCGAAAGAGTAGGTGATCAGGTCGCGGTCGAGGTGCTCGTCGCGGATCGCGTGCGCGGCCTCGCCCATGATCTGGTCGATGTCCGCGTCGGTGGCCCGGACGTCCTTCGGGTCGCCGGTGTACTCCTCGTCGGTGGTGCCGAGCAGGACGTGGTCCTCCCACGGGATGGCGAAGGAGACGCGGTACTTGTCGATCGGGATGGTCAGCGCGGCGCGCCACGGGGAGCGGCGCTTGACGACGACGTGGGCGCCCTTGGAGAGGCGGATCGACGGCGCGGCGCCGGCGTCCTCCATCTTGCGCAGGTGGTCCACCCACGGGCCGGTGGCGTTGAGCACCAGGCGGGCGTTGACACCGAACTCGCTGCCGTCCAGGCGGTCGCGCACCTCGGCGCCGGTGACCCGGCCGCCGGTGAAGCGCAGGCCGGTGACCTCGGCGTGGTTGAGCACCACGGCGCCGGCGTCGACGGCGGCGCGGACGGTCATCACCGCGACGCGCGAGTCGTTCATCTGGTGGTCGCCGTAGACGGCCACCGAGCGCAGGCCCTCGGTGCGCAGGGCGGGCACCTGCTGGGCGGCGTGGGCGGCGGTCGAGACCCGGCCCATGCCGTCGCGGAAGGCGGACAGCGCCGAGTACAGGAAGACGCCGGCGCCGAGCTTGGCGGCGCCGTGCGGGCCGCCCTTGTAGACCGGCACGAAGAAGGTCAGCGGGTTGACCAGGTGCGGGGCCACGTCGGTGGAGAGCGCGCGGCGCTCCTTGTGGTTCTCGGCGACGAGCTTGACCGCGCCGGTCTGCAGGTAGCGCAGGCCGCCGTGGACGAGCTTGGACGAGGCGCTGGAGGTGGCGCCGGCGAAGTCGCCGGAGTCGACCATGGCGACCTTCAGGCCGGCCTGGGACGCCGTCCAGGCGACGGCCGTGCCGAGGATGCCGCCCCCGATCACCAGCAGGTCGTAGGTGGCCTTGCCGAGCAGTTCGCGGGTCTCGGCGCGGGAAGCGGTGTGGCCGGCGGTGCGCTCGGCGCCCAGGGTCGGGATGGTTGCCATGGTGGTTGTGTACGGCGCTGGTCGAGCGGCGCCGTTACTCCTCTCGTGTGCGGTGCGGCCCCTGCGGGAGAGGCCGGTCGGCCCGGTGCGGCGGGCCGGTGAAACACGGTGACGCCCGTTGCCGGAACAGCGGGCGGCCGGTCGGGGCGCGGTGCCCCGACCGGCTCTCGGTCAGTTGTTCTCTTCTTCCTCCACCCAGCCCATGGTGCGCTCCACGGCCTTGAGCCACTTCTTGTACTCACGCTCCCGAGTGGCCTCGTCCATGCGCGGGGTCCACTCGGCGGCGCGGTGCCAGTTGGCCCGCAGGGTGTCGAGGTCGTTCCAGAAGCCGACGGCGAGACCCGCCGCGTAGGCGGCGCCGAGGGCGGTGGTCTCGGCCACGTACGGGCGTTCGACCGGGGCGTCCAGGACGTCGGCGATGTTCTGCATGAGCAGGTTGTTGCTGGTCATGCCGCCGTCGACCTTGAGGGCGGTGAGCTCGACCCCGGAGTCCTTCTGCATGGCGTCGACGACCTCGCGGGTCTGCCAGGCGGTGGCCTCCAGGACGGCCCGGGCCAGGTGGCCCTTGGTGACGTACCGGGTCAGACCGGCGATCACACCGCGGGCGTCGGAGCGCCAGTACGGGGCGAACAGGCCGGAGAAGGCCGGGACGAAGTAGGCGCCGCCGTTGTCCTCGACCGTGTTGGCGAGGGTCTCGATCTCGGCGGCGGTGGAGATGATGCCGAGCTGGTCGCGCAGCCACTGGACGAGCGAGCCGGTGACGGCGATCGAGCCCTCCAGCGCGTACACCGGGGCCTGGTCGCCGATCCGGTAGCCGACGGTGGTCAGCAGGCCGTGGTACGAGTTGACGATCTTCTCGCCGGTGTTCAGCAGCAGGAAGGTGCCGGTGCCGTAGGTGGACTTGGCCTCGCCCTCGTCGAAGCAGGTCTGGCCGAACAGCGCGGCCTGCTGGTCGCCGAGCGCGGAGGCGACCGGGACGCCGGCCAGGTCGCCGACGGCCTCGCCGTACACCTCGGCGGAGGAGCGGATCTCCGGCAGGACGGCCATCGGCACGCCCATCGACTCGGCGATGCTCTCGTCCCAGGCCAGGGTCTTGAGGTTCATCAGCATGGTGCGGCTGGCGTTGGTCACGTCGGTGACGTGCTTGCCGCCGTCGACACCGCCGGTGAGGTTCCAGATCACCCAGGTGTCCATGGTGCCGAACAGGATGTCGCCGGCCTCGGCGCGCTCGCGCAGGCCCTCGACGTTGTCCAGCAGCCAGCGGATCTTGGGACCGGCGAAGTAACTGGCCAGCGGGAGGCCGGTCTCGCGGCGGAAGCGGTCCTGGCCGACGTTGCGGCCCAGCTCGCGGCAGAGCGCCTCGGTGCGGGTGTCCTGCCACACCAGCGCGTTGTACACCGGCTCGCCGGTGTTCCTGTCCCACAGGACGGTGGTCTCGCGCTGGTTGGTGATGCCGATGGCGCGGATGTCGTCCTTGGTCAGGCCGGCCTTCTCCAGCGCGCCGCGGACGACCGACTGCACCCGGGTCCAGATCTCGGCGGCGTCGTGCTCGACGTAGCCGGGCTGGGGGAAGATCTGCCGGTGCTCCTGCTGGTCGACGGCGACGATCCGGCCGTCGGCGCCGAAGATGATGCAGCGGCTGGAGGTGGTGCCCTGGTCGATCGCGGCGATGTAGTTGCCAGTGGAGGTCATGTGGAGGGTCCTCGGCTCAAGTTCGGGGGATTACGGGGTGGGTGGGCCTGACGCGTTTCTCGGTCAGTCCCCGTGCTCGGAGCGGTCCAACCCGGTCTTTAGAAGAGGGCGTCGTACAGGCCGCCGGCGGCCAGGCCGCCCAGCAGCGGGCCGACGACCGGGATCCAGGCGTACGACCAGTCCGAGCTGCCCTTGTTGGGGATCGGCAGGATGGCGTGCGCGATGCGCGGGCCGAGGTCACGGGCCGGGTTGATGGCGTAGCCGGTCGGGCCACCGAGGGAGAGGCCGATGCCGACGACGGTGAAGGCGACCATCAGGGTGCTGGTGCCGGACTTCGTGAGCCCGTCGTTGGTGCCGATGGTGAGGATCAGGAAGCAGAGCACGAAGGTGCCGATGACCTCGGTGATCACGTTCTGGATCGGGTTCCGGATCTCGGGCCCGGTCGAGAAGATGCCGAGGGTGGGCTCCTGGTTGGCCTGGAACTGGCCGAGGTAGGTGAGCCAGACCAGCACGGCGCCGATGATCGCGCCGAGCAGCTGGGAGCCGAGGTAGAGCGGCACCTGGCTCCAGTCGCCGCTCTTGACCGCGAGCGCGAGGGTGACGGCCGGGTTCAGGTGGGCGCCGGACTTCGAAGCCGACATGTAGGCGGCGATGAGGACCGCGAAGCCCCAGCCGAAGGTGATCGCCAGCCAGCCGGCGTTGACGGCCTTCGACTTCTTGAGGGTCACGGCGGCGCAGACGCCACCGCCGAGGAGTATCAGAGCGGCGGTGCCGAGGGTTTCGCCGACGAAGACGTCGCCGTTGGAGAACGCGGACACAAAGACTCCCTTGTCCATATGGCCCGGAGGAACGGGTGGGGGTGGGCCGGTGGATCGCCGTGCGGGTGAGCGCGTTGTGGGAGTGATCTTCCCGGCCGTCGTTCGACAATGTCGACCGTCATGCGGAAGCTTCCTCCCCAGGTCGCCTCCTCGTCAAGGCGGGGTTACGCAGCTGTGACCCTTCCCTCGACCCGCTCCCCGAAGTTACCGAGCGGAGCGTCCGGAATACGGACAAAACGCCAAGGCGCGGACAGGCTTCCGCCCGTCCGCGCCTCAGCGTGACGATTCGACCGCTGCGCTCAGAACCGCCCGGCGCCCAGGTCGCGCGAGATCGCGCGCGCCGCGCTGCGCACCGAGGCGACCAGCGAGGGCCTCACGAAGCCGTCCTCGCAGACCCGTTCCACCGGCCCGCTGATGCACACCGCGCCCACCGGATTGCGCCGCCGGTCCTGGATCAGCCCGCCGATCGAGGCCACGCCCTCCCAGGTCTCCTCGATCGAGTCCGCCCACCCGCGCTCGCGGATCAGCGCGCACTCGGCGTCCAGATCGGCCGCCTCGGTCAACGTCCGCAGGGTGTACGGCTCGTACGGGCCGTCGCCCAACTCCCCCCGCGCGACCGGGTCGTAGGCCACCAGCACCTTGCCGAGCGCGGTGCTGTGCAGCGGCTGCATCGAACCGACCTCCAGCACTTGCCGGGTGTCGTCGGGGCGGAAGACGTGGTGCACGATCAGCACGCCCTGCTGGTGCAGCACCCCCAGGTACACCGTCTCCCCGGCCGCCCGGGCCAGGTCGTCCGCCCACACCAGCGCCCGCGCGCGCAGCTCGTGCACGTCCAGGTAGCTCTGGCCGAGCCGCAGCAACTCGGCGCCCAACTGGTACTTGCCGCTCTCCGGGTCCTGCTCCACGAACCCCTCCTGCTGCAGCGTGCGCAGGATGCCGTGCGCCGTGCCCTTGGCGAGGTCCAGCGCCGTCGCGACCTCGGACAGTCCCAGGCGGCGCTCACCGCCGGCCAGCAGACGCATGATCGCGGCGGCCCGGGAGAGCGACTGGATCGGGCCGGGCATGGGTACCTCCGCGCTGACAGGCGGTCGACATTGTCGACCGCATTGGTGACGGGACGAGTCTGCCAGGCCGCGGTCCGTCCGTGCACCTTCCCCCTCGGTAACCCGTCCTCGGCCGGCTGTTAACCCCCCGGCCCTCGGCCTCCCGGAATCTAACCGTCCACTCCGCTCAGCAGCCCCCGCCGCACCGCCACCTCGGCCGCCAGCGCGGCGATCCCGTCCGGCCCGACCCGGCAGCAGCCGCCGACCAGCCGCGCCCCGTCCGCCAGCCAGCCGCCCACCCGGGCCGAGCGGAAGGTCGGCTCCCCGCGCCAGCTCCGCCGATCGGCGTCCCACTCCTCCCCGCTGTTCGGATAGACCACCACCGGCTTGCCGGTCACCTCGGCAGCCAGCGCCACCGCCCGGTCCGCGTCCTGCGGGGTGCAGCAGTTGACGCCCACCGCCAGTACCTCGTCCACCTCGGCGGCCAGTGCGAACGCCTCGGCCAGCGGCTGCCCCGCCCGGGTCCGGTCACCCGCCACGCTGTACGACAGCCAGGCCGGCACCCCCAGCCCGCGCACCAGCTCCAGCAGCGCCCGCGCCTCGTCCGCGTCCGGCACCGTCTCCAGCGCCAGCACGTCCGGCCGGGCCGCGGCCAGCACCTCCAGCCGGGGCCGGTGGAAGGCCACCAGATCCGCCCGGCTCAGCCCGTACCGCCCCCGGTACTCCGAACCGTCCGCCAGCACCGCCCCGTACGGGCCGACCGAGGCCGCCACCCAGCGCCGCCGCCCGCCCGGCTCGGCCCGCGCCGCCTCCCGGGCCAGCTCCACACTGCTCGCCAGCAGCCGCGCCGCCTGAGAGTGCCCCACCCCGCGCCGGGCGAAGCCCTCGAAACTCGCCTGGTAGCTCGCCGTGATCGCGACCTCGGCCCCGGCCGCGAAGTACGCCCGGTGCGCCGCCACCACCGCCTCCGGGTCGTCCGCGAGCAGCCGCGCCGACCACAGCTCGTCGGACAGGTCGTGCCCGGCCGCCGCCAACTGGTTCGACATCCCGCCGTCCAGGACCAGCGGGCCGGCCGCCAGCGCCGCGGCGAAGTCCGGCGGGGGAGCAGTGGGCATCGGGGCCTCCTCATCAGCGGTCGTTCCTGCTCACAGCCTAGAAGCCGGAGGCGCCCGCGGACCCGGAAAACCATTTGCCGTGGGGGAACCCGGTCGCTACGTTGTGCTCAGCCCGAGAACGACGGCACCGGACGCCCCGGAGAGTGCCGGATGCCCGGAGACACCGAGGGTGCCGGATGCCCGGAGACACCGAGGGTGCCGGATGCCCGGAGAGTACGGAGAGGAGCCCGCGATGGCAGCGGACGAACCGTACCCGCGGCCCGGTACCGGGCCCGCGGCCGAGCAGGAATGGCTCGCCGCCTACGACCCGCGCGCCTACGCCCCCGTCGCCGTCACCGTCGACGTGGTCGCCCTGACCCTGCGCCGCGGCAGCCTGCACGTGCTGCTGGTCGAACGCGGCGCCCCGCCCTATCAGGGCTGCTGGGCGCTGCCCGGCGGCTTCCTGCGCGCGGGCGAGGAAGGCCTCGACGAAGCCGCGGCCCGCGAGCTCGCCGAGGAGACCGGCCTGCAGGGCGCCTCCGAGGTCGAGGCCAAGCTCTGCCGCCTGCACCTGGAACAGCTCGGCACCTACGGCGCCCCCGAGCGGGATCCGCGCATGCACGTCGTCTCCGTCGCCTACCTCGCCTTCGCCCCCGACCTGCCCGACCCCCAGGCCGGAACGGACGCCGCGGCCGCCGCCTGGCACCCGGTCGCCGACCTCGACCTCGGCCCGCGGTCCTGCGCTTCCACCCTGACCACCGGTGGGCCCGTCGACGCCCACGGGGGTGGCGTCGACGGGCCCACCGGCCTCCACCCGATCACCCTCGCCTTCGACCACGCCCGCATCCTCGCCGACGGCCTCGACCGGGTGCGCGCCAAACTCGAGTACAGCCCGCTCGCCACCGCCTTCCTGCCGTACGACTTCACCATCCCCGACCTGCGCGCCGTCTACGAGGCCGTCTGGGACGAGAAGCTCCACCCCGGCAACTTCCACCGCAAGGTGCTCTCCGTCCCCGGCTTCGTCGAGAGCACCGGCACCACCACCGAACGCGGCGGAGCCCGCGGCGGCCCCCGGGCCCGGACCTACCACGCCGGCGACGCCCGCCTGCTCCACCCCGCCCTGCTCCGCCCCACCCGCGAGGAGCCGCCCGGCGACGCCGGCCCGGCCACCGCCCCGGTCGCCGCCCCCGCGACGGCGAGTACGGCCGACCACCCCCGCCCCGGGGAACACCGATGACGGACAGGGCTACGATCCGGCCATGACCACAGACGAAGCGACGCGGACCGTCCACCGGCCCTTCTCCCACTGCCACTTCTGCGGCACCGCCTACCCGCCGGACACCGACGCCTGGCCCCGCACCTGCCCCGGCTGCGCCGAGATCAGCTACCGCAACCCGCTGCCCGTCGCGGTCACCGTCCTGCCCGTCACCCGCCCCGACGCCGACCCGGCGCTGGTCGTCATCCGCCGCACCATCGAGCCCGGCTACGGCCAACTCGCCTTCCCCGGCGGCTACATGGACTACGGCGAGAGCTGGCAGCAGGCCTGCGTGCGGGAACTGGAGGAGGAGACCGGCATCCCGGCCGACCCGGCCGAGGTCACCCTGATCCACATGGCCTCCGACCCCAACGGCCGCTTCGTCATGCTCTGCGGACTGCTCCCCGCCCGCCCGCTCAGCGACCTCCCGCCCTCGCGCCCCACCGACGAGACGGACGGCTGGCTGCTCGCGACCGCCGACACCCCGCTCGTCTGGGACTTCCACAACGGCATCCTCCGCCGCTGGTTCGACGGCGAGTTCAACGCGTAGTTCAACGGCCGGTTCCAGGGCCGGTTCAACGGCCCGTTCGCCCAGGCCGGGCACTCGGCAAGGCGTCCGGACAGCCGCACGCCCGAGCACCGGCCGACCCTGGCGCAGCGGGCGCTCACATGGCATGGTCTGCACCGACAGCCCAACCGGACGGGTTGGCCACGAGCTCTCCCGTCCCCACCACCGGCCGGGAGACCACCACCGTGAGCACCCCACCCCAGGACCAGCCGCTCTGGCGCCCGAACCCCGCCCGCGCCGCCGCCACCAACCTGGTGGCCTTCCAGGCCTGGGCCGCCGAACACCACGGCGCCCCGGCCGCCCCGCTCGCCCCGGCCGACGACGACCAGCAGGCCGCCCAGCGCTACGCCGACCTCCACGCCTGGTCCACCGCCGACCTCGACCGCTTCTGGACCGCCGTCACCCAGTGGTTCGACGTCCGCTTCAGCCAGGCCCCCGAGGCCGTC
The DNA here is from genome assembly GCF_055569215.1 of Kitasatospora sp. NPDC029312. Classification (NCBI taxonomy): domain Bacteria; kingdom Bacillati; phylum Actinomycetota; class Actinomycetes; order Kitasatosporales; family Streptomycetaceae; genus Kitasatospora; species Kitasatospora sp. NPDC029312. The sequence continues at coordinate 34,145 of NZ_JBVHXY010000062.1, forward strand.
CTCGCCGACCCCCGGATGCCCGACGCCGTCCTCGCCGACGAGACCCGCCCCGGCTCGCAGTGGTTCCCCGGCGCCCGGCTCAACTACGCCGAGCACGTCCTGCGCCACGCCGAGGACCCGGCCAACGCCGACCAGCCCGCGATCCTCCACCTCGACGAGACCGACGAGCGCCCCGTCCCGACCACCTGGGCCGAGCTGCGCCGCCAGGTCCTCGCCCTCGCCGCCGCCCTGCGCGCCCAGGGCATCGGCCCGCACTCCCGCGTCGCCGCCTACCTGCCCAACATCCCGCAGGCCGTCGTCGCCCTCCTCGCCACCAACGCCGTCGGCGCCGTCTGGACCTCCTGCGCCCCCGACTTCGGCGCCCGCAGCGTGCTCGACCGGTTCCAGCAGCTCGAACCGGACGCCCTCATCGCCGTCGACGGCTACCACTACGGCGGCAAGACCCACGACCGCACCGACGTCGTCGCCGAACTGCGCCGCGAACTGCCCTCGCTGCGCACCGTCGTCCACGTCCCCCTGCTCGGCGGCCCGGCCCCCGAAGGCGCCCTCGACTGGGCCGACCTCGTCTCCGGGCCGACGCAACAGGGCGGCGAACCGGAGTTCGCGCAGCTCCCGTTCGACCACCCGCTCTGGGTGCTCTACTCCTCCGGCACCACCGGCCTGCCCAAGCCCATCGTCCAGAGCCAGGGCGGCATCCTCGTCGAGCACCTCAAGCAGGTCGGCCTCCACCTCGGACTCGGCCCCGAGGACCGCTTCTTCTGGTACACCTCGACCGGCTGGATGATGTGGAACTTCCTCGTGGCCGGCCTCTTGGTCGGGTCCGCGATCGTCACCTACGACGGCAGCCCCGGCCACCCCGACACCGGCGCCCTGTGGTCCGTCGCCGCCCGCACCGGCGCCACCGTCCTCGGCACTTCCGCCGCCTACATCGTCGCCAGCCGCAAGGCCGACCTCCACCCCGGCCGCGACCTCGACCTGTCCGCCGTCCGCTGCATCGGCACCACCGGCTCCCCGCTCCCGCCGGACGGCTTCCGCTGGATCTACGACGAGGTCAGCGAGGACGTCTGGCTCGCCTCCGTCAGCGGCGGCACCGACGTCTGCTCCTGCTTCGTCGGCGGTGTCCCCACCCTCCCCGTCCACCTCGGCGAGATCCAGGCCCCCTGCCTCGGCGCCGCCGTCGAGTCCTGGGACGTCGACGGCCGCCCCCTCACCGACGCCGTCGGCGAACTCGTCGTCACCAAGCCCCTGCCGTCCATGCCCACCGGCTTCTGGAACGACCCCGAAGGCACCCGGTTCCACGACAGCTACTTCGACATGTACCCCGGCGTCTGGCGCCACGGCGACTGGATCACCATCACTTCCCGCGGCACCGTCGTCATCCACGGCCGCTCCGACTCCACCCTCAACCGCCAGGGCGTCCGGATGGGCTCCTCGGACATCTACGAGGTGGTCGAGCGCCTCCCCGAGATCGCCGAGTCCCTGGTCATCGGCCTGGAGGAGCCCAACGGCGGCTACTGGATGCCGCTGTTCGTCGTGCTCACCCCCGGCGCGGAGCTGGACGACGCCCTGATCGGCCGGATCCGCACCTCGCTGCGCACCGAACTCTCCCCGCGCCACGTCCCCGACGAGGTCATCGCCGTCCGCGGCCTCCCGCACACCCTCACCGGCAAGCGCATCGAGGTCCCGGTCAAGCGCATCCTCGCCGGCACCCCGCTGGAGGAGGCCGTCAACCCCGGCTCCGTCGACAACCTCGACCACCTGCGCTTCTTCGAGCAGCTCCGGACCGACCGCCAGCCCTGACACCGGCCCGGACCGCCGGACCGGCCGGACGCGCCCGAGCCCCGAGGAACGCCGAAGGGGCGCCCCCACCGCAGTGGGAGCGCCCCTTCGGAATCCGGGTCACTCGCCGGAGAGCACCTGCTGCGCCGCGGCCCGCGCCTCCTCGGCACTGTCCGCCGCCCGCGCCGCCTCGGCGGCCCGACGGCACTGCGCCAGCGTGTACTTGGCCAGCGTCGCCCGCACGTACGGGATCGAGGCCGCGCCCATGGAGAGGCTGGTGACGCCCAGACCGGTCAGCACCACGGCGAGCAGCGGGTCGGAGGCCGCCTCACCGCAGACGCCGCAGCTCTTGCCCGCCGCCTGCGCCGCATCGGCGGCCGAGGCGATCAGGTCCAGCAGCGCCGGCTGCCACGGGTCCTGCAGCCGGGCCAGGGCACCGACCTGACGGTCCGCGGCGAAGGCGTACTGGGCGAGGTCGTTGGTGCCCAGCGAGAGGAACTCGACCTCCTGAAGGATCGCCCTGGCGCGCAGGGCGGCCGACGGGATCTCCACCATCGCACCGAACTTGGCACTCAGCCCGGCCTCCCGGCAGGCGGTCGCGAAGTCCTTGGCGTCCTTGCGGTCGGCGACCATCGGGGCCATCACCTCGAGGTGCACCGGCAGGCCCTCGGCCGCCCTGGCCAGCGCCCGCAGCTGGGTGCGCAGCACCTCCGGGTGCTCGAGGAGCGTCCGCAGACCGCGCACACCCAGCGCGGGGTTCGGCTCGTCGGCCGGGGTCAGGAAGTCCAGCGGCTTGTCCGCGCCCGCGTCGAGCACCCGGACCACGACCCGGCCCTCCGGGAACGCCTCCAGCACCTTGCGGTACGCCTCGACCTGCTTCTCCTCGGCGGGAGCCTTCGCCGAATCGTCCAGGAACAGGAACTCGGTGCGGAACAGGCCGACGCCCTCGGCACCGTTCTCCAGCGCCGCTGGCACGTCCGCCGGTCCGCCCACGTTCGCCAGCAACGGCACCCGGTGCCCGTCCGAGGTCTGCCCCGGGCCGGAGGAGGCGGCCAGCGCGGCCTTGCGCTCGGCGGCGATCGCCCGCAGCTCGTCCTGCTTCTCCTGCGACGGCTCGAGCAGCACGTCGCCCGAACTGCCGTCCACCGCGACGACGGTGCCCTCGGCGACGTCCGTCGCCCCCGGCAGCGCGACCACGGCCGGCACGCCCATCGCCCGCGCCAGGATGGCGCTGTGGCTGGTCGGCCCGCCCTCCTCGGTCACGAAGCCGAGCACCAGGGCCGGGTCCAGCAGTGCGGTGTCGGCCGGCGCCAGGTCCCGCGCGAACAGCACGTACGGCTCATCGCTGTCCGGCACACCCGGCATCGGCACGCCGAGGAGGCGGGCCACGATGCGGTTGCGGACGTCGTCGAGGTCGGCGACCCGCCCGGCCAGGTAGTCCCCGGCGGAGGCGAGCAGCGCGCGGTAGGCGGCGAAGGCGTCGTACACGCCGCGCTCGGCACTGCTGCCGACGGCGATCCGGCGGGACACGTCGGCCATCAACTCCGGGTCCTGCGCCATCAGCGCCTGGGCCTCCAGCACGGCCTGCGCCTCACCGCCGGCGAGGTTTCCACGGGCGATCAGGTCCGCGGCGACCGCCTCGACCGCGGCCTGGGCGCGGGCCTGCTCGCGCGGGGCGTCCTCGGTCGGGATCTGGGTGGCCGGGGGTTCCAGCACCGCCGTGCCCATGTGCCGCACCTGGCCGATCGCGACCCCGTGGCTGACACCCACGCCGCGCAGTGTCTTCTCCATGTACCTGTCTCCGCTGAGTGGAGCGGCCCCGCCGGGAACCGCTGAGTGACGGGTCGCCCCGTCAACTCCTGCGGGGCGGGTGTTCCGTGTCGGTGATGAAGGGGTCAGCTCCAGCTGAAGAGCTGCTCGCCCGCCTGGGCCTGGCCGTCCTCGCGCAGTCCACCCAGCGAGTCGGGGGAGGCCTCCAGCGCCACGATCGGCGAGATCGGCGACTTGCCGGCGGCCTCGACGGCGGCCGGGTCCCACCGGATGACGGCCTGGCCGCGCACCACGGTGTCGCCCTTGTTGACGAGCAGTTCGAAGCCCTCGCCGTTCAGCTGCACCGTGTCGATGCCCAGGTGGGTCAGCACACCGTGCCCGTCGGCGTCCACGACCACGAAGGCGTGGGGGTGCATGGAGACCACGACGCCGTCCACCGGAGCGACCGCCTCGGTGGGCTCGCGGACCGGGTCGATCGCGGTGCCGGGGCCGACCATCGCACCGGAGAACACCGGGTCCGGCACGCCGGCGAGCCCGACGACCTTGCCGGTCAGCGGCGACGTCACAGTGGTCATGGTTGTGCCTCCCAAGTGCGCAATACAGCGAGCGGCCGCGTGGTGCGGCACACGATCAACCGAAGCCTAAATGATGTCAACTTCGGACATCTGCTGACATTCATGGGCGAAGACCCACGCCCCCGCCCGCCTGCCGACCGGCGTTCCGTCGGCCTGTGACTGGTCTAGTCCTCTGGTCCGATACGCCGCACTCTACAGGCATCTTGGCGAATCGGGACCATTGCTGTATATGCTCGCGAGAGCAACAAATCATGCCGCCGACCGGCCGACACCCGGATGGGCGCCGATTCGCGCTCCGGCCGTCGACCCGCTATGGTTGGTCGAGTCGCCGCAACACGGCGGTTAACAGCAGATTTCAGACGCAAAAAGCGCCGGTAAACGGAGCGGAAAACGTCTGATAAGCTGGGAACACGAAAGAACGAAGCGCCCGGAGGGTCCGCTGGAAGGCGGCTCGAAGGAAGTGTCCGTTCCTTGAGAACTCAACAGCGTGCCAAAAGTCAACGCCAGATATGTTGACATCCCCGGCCTCGGTCTTGTGATCGGGGTTG
>NZ_JBVHXY010000063.1:0-38255 GCF_055569215.1 Kitasatospora sp. NPDC029312
CTTTCCCCCGACTCCTCCCCCCCCCCCCTACCCGCCCACCCCCCCCCCCCCCCCCCTCCCTTTTCCCCCCCCCCCCCCCCCCTCCCCCCCCTCCCTCCCCCCCCCCCCCCCCCCCCCCCCCCCCCCCCCCCGCTCCGTCGTCCCCGGGCCGACGTGTCCTACGCGGAGAGCGCCTCGCCGTCCTCGGGCAGCGAACAGGCGGCCGCGAGCTCGTCCAGGGAGAGGTCCAGCGCGTAGGCCAGCGCCGCGATGGTGAAGAAGGACGGCGTCGGGGCCCGTCCGGTCTCGATCTTGCGCAGCGTCTCGGCCGAGACCCCGGCCACCGCCGCCACCTCGACCATGCTGCGTTCACCACGCGCCTCGCGCAGCAGTGCGCCGAAACGCTCCCCGCGCTCGCGTTCCCACGGGGCCAACGGAGTCCTCACCATGGCACCGAGTCTACGGCCTGCCCGGCGGCTCCCCGCCGGGCACCTGTGGCGTTCCCTCTCCAGGGCCGTGATACAAATACCGGTATAAGAATTGGATCCAAGGGAGTGGTTCACCAATGGTCGAACTCAAGTCGGACACCGCCCTCGCCGCGATGCGGGAGGCCGGGAGGGTCGTCGGCAACGCGCTGGCGGCCGTGCAGCGGGAGGCCGCGATCGGCGTCAGCCTGCTGGAGCTGGATGAAGTGGCGCGGGGCGTGCTGGACGCCGCCGGGGCGAGCTCGCCGTTCCTCGGCTACCGGCCGTCCTTCGCGCCCGTCCCCTTCCCCGCCGTCATCTGCGCCTCCGTCAACGACGCGGTGGTCCACGGCGTGCCCGACGGCTACCGGCTGCGCGACGGCGACCTGGTGAGCATCGACTGCGGCGCCGTGCTGGATGGCTGGTGCGGCGACGCCGCCGTCAGCTTCACCGTCGGCACCGCCCGGCCCGAGGACACCGCCCTGATCACGGCCGCCCGGCGCGCCCTGGAGGCCGGGATCGCCGCCGCCGTGGTCGGCAACCGGCTCGGTGACCTGGGCCACGCCATCGGCGCCGTCGCCCGCAGCGGGCGGTACGGGATGCTCGAGGGCTTCGGTGGGCACGGCATCGGGCGCCGGATGCACGAGGACCCGCACGTGCCCAACGACGGCCGCCCCGGCCGGGGTTACCCGCTGCGCCCGGGTCTGGTGCTGGCCATCGAGCCGATGCTCACCGCCGGCGGCCGCGACGACTACCGCACCGACCCGGACGGCTGGACCCTGCGCACCACGGACGGCAGCCGCGCCGCCCACATGGAGCACACCGTCGCCGTCACCGAGGACGGCCCGCGGATCCTCACCCTGCCCTGACCGCGGCCCCGCCGTAGCCGCAGTCCTGCCGTCACCGCAGCCCCGCCGTCATCGCACCCGCACCACGGGCCCCGTGGGTGACGGACGACACGCGGTGCCGCCGCTCCCGCCCTAGTACTGTGCGGGGCATGACAGACCAGGACTTCACCACGCGGGTCACCGTGCGCGGCTACGAGACCGACACCCAGGGCCACCTGAACCAGTCCGTCTACCTCCAGTACGCCGAGCACGCCCGCTGGGAGTACCTCCAGGCCGCCGGGATCCGGCAGGCCGACCTGGTGGCCAAGGGCGTCGGCCCGGTCGTCCTGGAGACCACGATCAAGTACCTGCGGGAGCTGCGCGCCACCGACGCCGTGGACATCACCTGCACCTTCGCCTGGCGGGACGGCAAGACCTTCCAGGTGGTGCAGCGGCTGGTCCGCGAGGACGGCGTGCTCGCCGCCGAGATCACCGGGGTGGGCGGAATCCTCGACCTGGCGGAGCGCCGGCTCGTCCCGGACCCGCGCGAGCCGCTGCGCGCCCTGGCCTCGAACCCGGGCCTCCTCGGCCTCTGAACGCCCGGCACGCCTGCCCACGCCTGCCCACGCCCGCCCACGCCCGTCAGGCCCTACTGCCCGTGCCGGTGCCGCCCGGCGTCCGCCGCCGTCCGAGGGTGGTCGGCGGCGGCGATCAGGGCGGCCAGTCCGGTGGTCACCGGGACCGAGGCGACCAGCCCGATGCTGCCGACCAGGGCGCGGGCGACCTCCTCGGCCACCAGTTCGCTGGTGGCCACCGCCACCACGCCCCGGTGCGCGATCGAGAACAGCAGCAGCAGCGGCAGGGCGGCGCCCGCGTAGGCGAGCACCAGGGTGTTGACGGTCGAGGCGATGTGGTCCCGCCCGATCCGCATGCCCGTCCGGTAGAGCCGGCCGGCGCCCATGGTCGGATCGGCCTGGTGCAGCTCCCAGACCGCCGAGGTCTGGGTGACCGTCACGTCGAACAGCACGCCCAGCGAGCCGATCACGAACCCGGCCAGCAGCAGGCCCCGGGTCTCGATCCCGGGGTAGAGGAGGTGGACCAGCCCCGTCTCCTCCGAGGTGTTCCCGGTCAGGTGCGCCCAGGAGGCGAACGCCAGGCTGAGCACCCCGATCAGCACCAGGGACACCAGGGTGCCGAGCACCGCCACCGAGGTCCGGGCGGAGAGCCCGTGGCACAGGTAGAGCGCGATCAGCATGATGGCGCCGGCGCCGACGATCGCCACCAGCAGCGGGTCCGAGCCGTGCAGCACGGCGGGCAGGATGAACAGCGACAGCACGGCGAAACTGATCACCAGCGCGACCAGTGCGGCCGCCCCGCGCCACCGCCCGACGAGCACCACGATCGCCGCGAACAGCCCGGCCAGTACGCCCAGCGGCAGTCTGCGACCGGTGTCCACCGCGCTGGACCGCAGATGGTGCTCGAGGCCCGTCCCGGGGTGCGGGTGCGCCGGGACGCCACCCGGCCAGAGCAGCACCAGCCCGACCACCACGGCCACCGCGAAGGGGATCAGCACGGCCGCGATCACCGTGCGCAGCCGGGCGGAGACCGGCGCGGCCGGCCCGTGGGCGTGCGCGTGCCCCACCGCCGCGCCGTCGCCACCCGCGCGTTCGTCCTCCAGCGTCCCTGTCGTCACCTCACGCCTCCTCAGGTCCCGTTCATGGCATCGGATCTGCCGTGACCTCCGAAATCATCGGGGTCCGGCCCGCCGTGGCGGCGCAGGGCGCGAACCGTGGGCGCGCCGCGGTGGTGCGGGCACACCCCGGCGACGGGGGGATGGCCTCACCGTCGACCGACCGGCTACCCGCATGGGCCCAAGTCCGCTGCCGCGGAAGACTCCTGGCCATGACGAAGAGCATCCACCGAACCGCCGCCGCCACCGCGGCCGCCGCCATCGCCGTCACCGTGCTCACCGCCCTGCCGGCCGCCGCCGACCCGGAGCACGCCGGCCGGGACCGCCTCCACTGGTCCACCTGCCAGGGGCAGGCCGACCCGCGCCAGCGGTGCGCGGACCTCACCGTCCCCCTGGACTACAACGACCCGGACGGCCAACGGATCACGGTCGCCGTGTCCCGGATCTCCACCGCCAAACCGGGCCTGCGCCACGGCGTGCTGCTGATCATCCCCGGCGGCCCCGGCGAGAACGGCCTGGACCGCCCGAGCAGCGTGGCCGGCCGGCTGCCGCAGTCCGTGCTGGACCGTTTCGACCTGGTCGGCTTCGACCCGCGCGGCGTCGGGCGCTCCACCCCGGTCAGCTGCGGCCTGGACCACGCCGACCTGGCGATGGTCAGGCTCCGCCCCTGGCCGGCCGCCGACGGCTCGATCGACGGCAACCTCGCCACCGGCCGCCGCTTCGCCGAGGCCTGCGCCCGCAACGGCGGCCCGGTGCTGCGCAGCATCTCCACCGCCGTCGAAGCGCGGGACATCGACAGCATCCGGCGTGCCCTGGGGGAGCGCCGCCTCTCCGCCTGGGGCACCTCGTACGGCACCTACGCGGGCGCCGTCTACGCCACGATGTTCGCGAAGGACACCGACCGGATCGTGCTGGACAGCAACGACGACCCGGACCCGTCGCGGGTCGGCCGCGGCTGGCTGGCGGCCTTCGGCCAGGGCGCGGAGGACCGCTTCCCCGACTTCGCCGCCTGGGCGTCGGCCCCCGGCAACCCGGACCGGGTCGCCGACACCCCCGAACAGGTCCGCCAGCTCTTCCTCGACCTGGCCGCGCGCCTGGACCGCACCCCGCTGCCGTGGCCCGGCGCCAACCCGGCCGAGCTGGACGGCAACGTGCTGCGCGAGACCATGCTGACCAGCCTGTACGCGGACGCCAGGTTCCCCGACCTGGCCCGGCTGATGCTGGCGGCCCAGGGTCGCCGCCCGCTGCCCACCCCGGTGACGGCGCCCGACGAGGTGCTGCAGAACCACATCGCCGCCTCGGCGGCCACCCTCTGCAACGACGTGGCCTGGCCGACCGACCCGGCCGCCTACGCCAAGGACGTGGCCGCCGACCGCGCCGCCCGTCCGCTCACCGCCGGCATGCCGGTGAACGCGATGCCGTGCACCTTCTGGCCGTTCGCTCCCGCCGAGCCGCCGGTCCGGGTGACCGGCCGCGGCCCCGCTGACGTCCTGCTCGCGCAGAACCTGCGCGACCCGGCCACCCCGTACCGCGGCGCGCTCGAGCTGCGGGCGGCCTTCGGCGACCGCGCCCGGATGGTCACCGTGGACTCCGGCGGCCACGACGCCTACCTGGCGAACGGGAACGCCTGCGGGGACGCGGCGGTGACGGACTTCCTGGTGACCGGCCGCCGCCCGGCCGACGACGTGTTCTGTCCCGCGAGCTGAGGTTCGAGGCGCGGCCCTGAGAAGCGCACGCGGGGGCAACCAGCCGTGGACGAACGGTCCTTGCCCCCGCGTAGCGCTCCGGGGACCGGCGGGAACGAGCCGAAGCTGTCGCGATTTTGTGACAATAGTTCGCCAACAGGCCGCCCACGCAGGGGTTTCACGGCCTTAATGTTCGAACCATGCCACCGAAGAGCCGCATACCTTCCCCGGACCCGGGCGACACCTGGGTGCCCCGCCCGAGGCGCCGTGAGACCCCCCTCGGAATCCTGCGCCATGCGGCCACCTACCTCGGCTCCTGCGTGCTCGGCGGCGTGCTGCTGGCGGGTCTGCTCCTCCCGGCGGCCGGCGCGGCCGGGCTGGCCGCGAAGAGCGGTGCCGAGAGCTTCGAGAGCATCCCCGACGACTTCAAGGCCCCGCCGCTGACCCAGGCCACCCAGATCTTCGACGCCAAGGGCGGGCTGATCGCCAAGGTCTACGAGCGCGACCGCACCGTCCTGGCGGCCGAACAGATGTCCCCGCTGATCCGCCAGGCCCAGGTGGACATCGAGGACGCCCGCTTCTACGAGCACGGCGCGGTGGACCTCAAGGGCGTCCTGCGGGCGGTCACCAAGAACGCCGAGAGCGGCGCCGCCGTCCAGGGCGCCTCCACCCTGACCCAGCAGTACGTGAAGAACGTCAACGTCGAGCTGGCCGGGGACGACCCGGTGGCGGTGCGGGAGGCCCAGCGCAAGACGCTCGGCCGCAAGATCCAGGAACTCCGGTACGCCATCAAGCTGGAGGAGGACCTGACCAAGGACCAGATCCTCACCAACTACCTGAACATCACCTTCTACGGCCACCAGGCGTACGGCATCGAGGCCGCCGCCCAGCGCTACTTCAGCAAGTCCGCCAGGGAACTCACCCTGCCCGAGGCGGCGATGCTCGCCGGGCTGGTGCAGAACCCGTCCCAGTACGACCCGAAGCTGCACCCGGTCGCCGCCCGCAAACGCCGGGACACCGTCCTCGACAAGATGGTGGAGAACAAGCACATCACCGCCGACCAGGCCGACGAGGCCAAGGCGGCCCCGCTCGGCCTCGACTACAAGGACCCGCAGAACGGCTGCATCACCGCCCGGGCCGGCACGGGGTTCTTCTGCGACTACGTGCGCCACGTGGTCAAGCAGGACCCGGTGTACGGCAAGAGCGCCGCCGAGCGCAAGAAGCTGTGGGACACCGGCGGTCTGAACATCTACACCACCCTGGACCCGGACAAGCAGGCCGCCGCGCAGAACGCCGTCTCCACCAAGGTGTACGTCACCGACCCGGTCTCGGCGGCGATGACCATGGTCGAGCCCGGCACCGGCAAGATCCTGGCGATGGCCCAGACCCGTCCGTACGGCCTGGCGAAGGAGCAGAATCAGACCGTCGTCAACCTCAACGTGGACGCCGCGATGGGCGGGGGCATCGGCTTCCAGCCGGGCTCCAACTTCAAGCCGATCGTGGCCGCCGCCGCTCTGGAGGCCGGTCTGCCGCCCACCCAGCGGTACGACTCGCCGAACCGGATGGACTGGCCGACGATGACGACCTGCGACGGCACCTGGAAGAACCTGAACAAGGGCAAGAAGGACGGCGTGATCCCCAACGAGAGCGCCCGCGAGGTCGGCCCGTACGAGCTCAAGGAGGCGATGGCCCTCTCGGTCAACACCTACTTCGTGCAGATGGAGCAGGAGATCGGGCTCTGCGCCGTCAAGCAGATGGCGAACAAGCTGGGCGTGACCGCCAAGGCGAGCGGCGACCCGCTGCAGGAGGTGCCCGCCCTCGGCCTCGGCACCCAGGAGGTCAGCCCGCTGACCATGGCCAACGTGTACGCGGCCTTCGCCGCCCGGGGCAGCTACTGCGCACCGCTGGCGATCAACCGGATCACCACGGTGGACGGCAAGGACGTCCCGGTGAACCCGGTCCGCTGCGACCAGGTGATGTCCCAGGACACCGCCGACGTGATCAACACCGTCCTGCTCGGGGTCACCGAGAAGGGCGGCACCGCGCGCGACCTCCGGCTGGACGACGACCGCCAGATCGCGGGCAAGACCGGCACCACCGACGAGAAGAAGTCCGCCTGGTTCACCGGTTACACCGGCAACCTCGCCGCCTCGGTCTGGCTGGGCAGCCCGGGCACCAAGGTGCCGATGCGCAACATCCGGATCGGCGGCCAGTACCAGCCGGAGGTCTTCGGCGCGACGGGCCCCGGGCCGATCTGGCAGCGGGCGATGAGCGACGCCGTGAAGTCCATGCCGGAGCAGGAGTTCGCCACCGTCCACATCCCGGACCCGGTCAAGCGGGACCCGGGCTGCACCACCTCCAGCGGCACCCCGGGACAGCCCACCTGCACCGGCGCGGCCAACCCGGGCACGGCTGCGGGCCGGCCGCGCGGCACCAACCCCTCGGGCACCAACCCCTCGGGCGGTGATCCCGCCGGACGCTCCGCGCCGACCGGCCCGTTCACTCCGCCGGACCCGGAGGACCGGTGACCCATCGCCGAGCCGCCGGCCCCGCCCGAGCACCCGAACTCCTAGGGGGCCGCGGCAGGCCGGCGGCCTACCGGGCCTCGACCGGCTCGCCGCTGTCCTGGTCGACGTTGAACACCCGCCGGTAGGAGTCGGTCACCACCGTCACCTGCGACCGCCCGGACCAGCTCGCCTCCACCAGCCGGGCGTCGTCCGGTCCGCCGCCGACGTCCGTGAGCACCCAGCGCCGGGCCGACCAGCCCTCGCCGCTCTCCAACAGCACCTGCCAGTGGTCGCCGGCCTCCGCCCCGGAGCCGTACGAGCGGTGCACCACCACGAGGACCCGCTCCGCCCCGGCCGGGGCCGCCTCCCGGCTGCGGGTCTCGGCCGCCGACACCTTGTGCGCGGCCAGCGCGCCGAGCAGGAACACCACCCCGGCCGTCACCGTCACCGCCCGGGTGGCCGTCCGGACGGCGGTGCGGCGGTCGCCCAGCCAGGCGGCGGCGATCAGCGCCGCCAGCGCCCCGCCGAGCAGCAGCTCCGGCTGGTTGAGCAGGTCGGCGACCACCATCAGCCCGCCCGAGCGGCTTTCCCACTGCCCCCAGGTGTACAGCAGGACGGCCAGCACCCCGCAGGCCGCCAGCAAGCGGACCAGGGCGCGCCTGGACCCCGGCGTCCGGCGGCTCGCCCCGTCGTCCGTTCGGCAGTCCATCCCGTTGCCCACACGGCCGTTCATCGTCCCCCCGGTCATGTCGTCACAGCTCCGCGAGGAGCTTCCGGCCCTCCGGCCAATCACCCAGCCCGGAGTCCGAGTTGAGGTGCCCGTAAGCGCCCGGCTCGACGTATCGGGCGCCCCACGCGCGGGCGAACTCCCGGGCCCGCTCCGGGCTCACCCAGGGGTCGTCGGTGGAGGCGACCACCACGGCCGGGAACGGCAGGGGCTCCAGCGCCACCGGGCGGAAGCCGGTCAGCTCCGGCACCTCGGCGGTGTCGATGTCGGCCGGGGCCACCAGCAGCGCGCCCCGTACGGCGGCCGTCCGTTCGGCCGGGGCCCCGGCCGCCCAGCGGGCCGCGGTGACGCAGCCCAGGCTGTGCGCGACCAGCACCACCGGCCCCTCGGCGGCGGCCGCGTCCACCGCCGCGTCCACCCGGGCCACCCAGTCCGTCTGCTCCGGGTGGTCCCAGTCCGCCTGCTCGATCCGGCGGAAGGCCTCCGGCTCGGCGGTCTCCCAGCGGGTCTGCCAGTGCTCGGGGCCGGAATTCCGGTAGCCGGGCAGGACGAGGTGGACGGTGCGGTCCGGCATGGGCTCCTCCGGGAAACGAACGGTAACGGGCAGCAGGAGTCTAGGACCCGGACGGCCCGCCGCCGCAGCCGGGCGCTGCCACCGCTCGTGGGCCCGGCGCGTGCGGCTCACGCCGGGCGCGCAGCCGCCACCGTGCGCCGCGGCGCGCCCGGCGCGCCCGGCGCGCCCGCTGCGCCCCGGCTGCCGACGGCGCGGCCGGGACGGGAGACGAACGGACGCCGCTGAGGCGGGCCGACCCCGACCCGCCTCGGGGTACGGCCCGCGGGGCCGTCCGGGATCGGCTCCTCCGCCAGGCCGATGACGGCCCGCCGCCGGCCTGCCATGGTGTCCCAAGCCATGGAGTCGGCCGGACGCGTGACCCCGGCCCCGCCCGTACCGGGAGGACGGCATGACCGCCACCGACCGCACCGTCCGCCGCCGCAGACCGGCCCTGCGCGTCGCCGTCGTGACCGTCGCGGGCGCCGGCCTGCTCGCCGCGTTCGCCCCGGCCGCCCTCGCCGAGCCCGCAGGCCGCTCGCCGGCCTCCGGCTGCCACGGCGCCGTCCACCTCGCCGCCGCCGACCGCGCCGACCGGACGGACTCCGCCGCCGGCCGCGCCGACTGGGCCGCCGCCGACGCGGCGCTGGCCGGCCTCACCGGCCCGGGCCCCGGCCGCGGCCCCCGCCCCGGCTACGGCACCTCCGCCCTCGCCGCCGTCCGCGAGGATCGCCGACTGCTCTGGCGCAACGCCACCGGCGTCGCCGACCTCGCCACCGGCCTGCCCGCCGACCCCGAAGGGCGCTTCCGGATCGGCGGCACCACCGAGACCTTCGTCGCCACCACGCTGCTCCAACTGGTCGGCGAGCGGCGGCTCGACCTCGACGACCGCCTGGAGTGCCTGCTGCCCGGCGTCGTCCCGAACAGCACGCAGATCACCGTGCGGCAACTGCTCGACCACACCAGCGGCGTCGCCGACTACCGGAAGGACCCGGCCTTCGACGTCACCGGACAGGACTGGCTGACCGCCGGTCGCGTCGAGCCGTACTCCCTCCAGGCGCTGGTCGACCTCGCCGACCGGTACCCGCCCGCCTTCCCGCCGGGCCAGGACCGGCGCCGGTCCGCCACCGACTACGTCCTGATCGGGATGGTCATCGAGAAGCTCACCGGCCGCAGCTGGCAGGAGGAGGTCACCCGCCGGATCCTCCGCCCGCTCCACCTCACCGGCACCTCGATGCCCGGCGACTCGCCCTTCATCCCCGGCTCGCACGCCCACGGCTACCTCAGGACGGACACCGGCCCGGTGGACGTCACCCTGCTCGACCCGTCGATGGCCGGCCCCGCCGGCGGCGGCATCTCCACCACCGCCGACCTGACCACCTTCATCGGCGCCCTGCTCGACGGCCGCCTGCTGCGCCCGGCCGAACTCGCCGAGATGCAGCGGACCACCAGCCCCGGTGACGGCCCGGACCGTGGCCTCGGCCTCGGTCTCGGTCTCCTGCGCGTGGACACCCCGTGCGGCACCTTCTGGGGCGGCGCCGGCGGCATCCCCGGCTACCGCACCCTGGTGCTCGGATCGCCGGACGGCAAGCGACAGTTCGCCGCCGCCGTCACCGCGTACGACCCCGCGGACGCGGACGCCGCCGCCTGGAACCGGCTGACCGTCACCGCCCTGTGCGGCGCCCAGGCCCCACCGATCGCCCCCGAATCGCTGCCCGCCCTCACCGACCCCCTACGCTGACGGCCGGAGCACGGCCGACGGAACCGCCGACGTCAGCAGCCGACGGAGCAGCCGGCGTCAGCAGAGGAGGACGAGACATGGCAGAGCCGATGATCGCCGCGGTCGGGGGCCGAGTGCCCGCCGTCCACCCGGGCGCCTTCGTAGCCCCGAACGCCGTCGTGGTCGGGGACGTGACGGTGGGCCCCGGCGCGAGCGTCTGGTACGGGGCGGTGCTGCGCGGCGACGCCGAGTCGATCACCGTCGGCGCGGGCAGCAACATCCAGGACAACTGCACCCTGCACGCCGACCCCGGCTTCCCGCTGGTGGTCGGAGAGCGGATCTCGGTCGGCCACAACGCCGTCCTGCACGGCTGCACGGTCGAGGACGACACCCTGGTCGGCATGAACGCCACCGTCCTCAACGGCGCCCGGATCGGCACCGGCTCGCTGGTCGCCGCCGGCGCCGTGGTGCCCCAGGGCATGACCGTCCCACCCGGCTCACTGGTCGCGGGCGTCCCGGCCAAGGTCCGGCGCGACCTGACCGAGGAGGAGAAGGCGGGCATCAAGCTCAACGGCGAGGGCTACCTGCTGCTGGCCGACGCCCACCGGCAGATCTGAGCCGCCCCGTCCGCCCCGGGAGGCTAGCCCGTCGTCACCAGCGCGGCCGCCGCCGGTCCCGCTGCCGTCGGGTCCGCCGCCGGTTCCGCTGCCACCGGCGCCGGTCGGCGCCGGTCGGCCGTCCAGGCGAGCACCGCGATCAGCGCGCCGGAGGCGGCCAGGCCCGAGCCCACCAGGGTGGGGGAGGTCCAGCCGAAGCCGGCGTCCAGGGCCAGGCCGCCGAAGTACGCGCCCTGGGCGTTGGCCAGGTTGAAGGCGCCCTGCACCGTCGCCGACGCCAGCGTGGGCGCGCTGCGCGCCTTCTGCATCACCAGGGTCTGCACCGCCGGCACGATCGCGAACCCGAACAGCCCGATCAGCACCACCGTGACCGCGGCCGACCAGCGGGCGTGCGCGGTCAGCGCGAACAGCGCGAGCGTCGCCGAGAGCAGCACGAAGGCCGCACAGACGGTCGGCCGCAGCGCCCGGTCGGCGGCGAACCCGCCGAGCACGTTGCCGATGGTCATACCCGTGCCGAAGAGCGCCAGCACCAGGGTCACCGAGCCGGTGGCGTAGCCGGAGACCTCGGTGAGCAGCGGCGCGATGTAGCTGTAGCAGGCGAACATGCCGCCGCAGCCGAACACCACGGTGGCCAGCGCCAGCCAGAGCTGGCCGCTGCGGAAGGCGCGCAGCTCGTGCCGGAGCCCGGACTGGCCGGGGGAGGGCAGGGCCGGCACCAGCCGGGCGATGGCGAGCGTGCCGGCGGCGGCGATCAGCACGACCACCAGCATGGTCGCCCGCCAGCCCAGGTGCTGGCCGAGCAGGGTGGCGGCCGGGACGCCGACGATGTTGGCGACGGTCAGCCCGGAGAACATCACCGCCACCGCCCGGGCCCGCCGGTGCGGGGCCACCAGTTCGGCGGCGGCCACCGCCCCGGCCCCGAAGAAGGCGCCGTGCGGCAGGCCGGTGACCAGCCGGGCGGCGGCCAGCGTCCAGAAGTCCGGTGCCAGCGCGCACAGCAGGTTGCCGGCGGCGAACAGTGCGGCCAGTGCGACCAGCACCGCCTTGCGGGGCCTCCCGGCGGCGAGCGCGGTGAGCAGCGGCGCGCCGATCACCACGCCCAGGGCGTAGGCCGAGATCAGCCAGCCCGCCTGCGGGACGGAGACGTGCAGGCTGTCGGCGACCTGGGGCAGCAGCCCCATGGCGGCGAATTCGGTGGTGCCGATGGCGAACGCGGTGACGGCCAGCGCGACCAGCGCGAGGGGCAAGGGGTGGCTCCGGGGTGATGCCCGCGCCGGTTCGGCGGCGCGCGGCGGGCGATTCGTTCGTCCGGCATCCTAATCCGCTCGGATGACGCCCCCGTGAGGCGGATGTGACGGGAGGAGGTCGCCGACGCGGCGCCCGCGCGCGAGACTGGGGGCATGTGCCGCAACATCAAGACGCTGCGACCGCCCGTGACGCCCGACGCCGACGAGGACGACTTCCGCGCTGCCGCGCTGCAGTACGTCCGCAAGGTGTCCGGCTTCCGCGCCCCGGCGGCGCACAACCGCGAGGCCTTCGACCGGGCCGTGGACGCGGTGGCCGAGGCCACCGCCCGGCTGCTCGCCGAACTGGAGGTCCGGGGGTCGCACGCCCGGGCCGGGGCCGCCGCCTGACGCGGGCGTGGCCGCCGACAAGGATCAGGAGCCGGTGATGAAGCCCGTCGACCGTTACGCCCTCAGTTTTCCGGGGACCCCGGGCACCCACGCCCCGCAGGACGTGGTCGAGGTCAGCCGGACCGACGCCAAGGGGCCGGGAGGCCATCCCGTCTACCAGGACGTCACCGGGATCGTCCGCGCCGAGATCAGCGATGCGGGCGAGGTCCGGATGCTCGCCAGCGGCGGGCACCAGACCCCGCACCTGCCGGTCAGCGCGGAGCCGCTGCCGTGAGCCCCGGGTTTTCCCGGTTCTCCCGGAAGCGCCGCGTTCCTGGGGCACAATCGCACCATGACCACAGCGCGTTGGCAGGGAGTCGTCGTCGCCGAGAGCGATGAGACCGTCGTCGTCGAGGGCAACCACTACTTTCCGGCCGAGTCGGTCCGGGCCGAGTTCCTGCGGCCGTCGGAGACCACCACGGTGTGCGGCTGGAAGGGCACCGCCGGCTACTACACGCTGGAGGTGGCGGGGCGGACCAATCCGGACGCCGCCTGGTGCTACGCCGACCCGAAGCCGGAGGCCGAGCACGTGCGCGGCCGGGTGGCGTTCTGGCGCGGGGTGGAGATCTCCGAGTAGGGCGTACCGTCCGACGGAAGGGGTAACCGCCCATCCATGGGACTCTTCCGCAGACCGGGCCGCGCAGAGCGGCCGGACCGTCCGGAGCCCGGGCCCTCGAACCCCGGGCTCCGCAAGCCCGAGCCCGCCCCCGCCGGCGGGTCCGCCCGCGATCCCGTCCTCGCCGCCGCCGAGGACGGCTCGGAGACCGCCCCCCAGGCCGACCTGGCCGAGGAGCTCGCCGAGCTGGTCGAGCGTGCCGAGCGGCCGACCGGCGCGTGGCGGGTCGCCGACTACCAGGCCGAGCGCGGCCGAGGCCGGGCGCTGGTGGCGCGCGGGACGCGGCGGCTCGGCAGCGGCGGACGGGCGGCCGCCCGGGGAACGCTGCTCGGCGGCAAGGCCCTCACCGAGCAGCTGGTGCGGGCGGCGCCGCGGATCCCGGTCCGTGACCTCGCCACCCTGCGTGCCCAGCACCCGGGCGTGGGCGACCCCGAACAGCTGGCGGACCTGCTGGTCGCCGGTGCCACCCGGGCCTCCGCCGCGCTGGGCGCGGGCGTCGGGGCGGTGGCGATGCTGCCGGTGCCGCTCGCCATGCCGGTGGAGATCGCGGCCGAGACGCTCGCCGTGGCGGCCGTGGAGGTCAAACTGATCGCCGAGCTGCACCAGGTCTACGGCATGCCGGCGCAGGGCGGCACCGCCCAGCGGGCCGGGGCCTACCTGGGCGCCTGGGCGAACCGCCGGGGGATCGACACGACGCTGCTGTTCCGGCCGGCCGGGTTCGCGGCGCTCGCGCTCGGCTCGGAGGTGCGCCGAAAGGTGCGCCGCCGGCTCACCCGCAGCTGGATCCGCCGGATGCCGTCGGTGGCCCCGCTGCTGCTCGGCGCGGGCATCGGCGCGACGGTCAACCGCCGTGACACCCGGCGGCTGGCCGAGCAGGTCCGTGCCGACCTGCGCTCGCGCCCGCCGGCCGACCGCGGCTACTGGGCCGCGGCCGGGCCGACGGTCGAGGGTCAGGTCGTCCGCTAGGGGCCCAGGAGACCGGTCGGACGGTCTGCGGGAAGCGCCGGACGCCCCCCGCGGGCCGTCCGCAGGGGGCGTCCTAGCCGGCGGGTGACATCGGAGCCTTCGCCCCGCGTCCGGTCTTGACGCCGTTCACCATGGCCTGGTGTATCGCCCGCGCGGTGATCTCGTCCGCCGCGGGCACCGGACTGCCCGAGACCGTGTACCAGTCGAGCGCGCCGGTGTACTGGACGGTCAGTCGCGCTTCGCCGTCCACCCAGGTGGTGTGCACGGTGAGGTCGCCGGAGATCGGGCCGACCTCGGCGGTGGTCACCCCGCCGGGGCCGCTGATGATCGATTGGGTGGTCCACGTCGCCCAGGTGGTGCGCGGATCCACGGGCGGCTTGGTCTGCCGGGCCTGCCGACTCGTTTGATCGTGTTCGGTCATGCGCCTATCCTCCCCCGCCGGTGGAGCGCCGCCCGAGCAGCGACACCTGCGGTCGCAATGACCGCCCGGTCCCGCCGGGCGGTCGAATCGGTGTGGCGGACGGTCAGCCGGCGGGGCCGGGCTCCTCCAGCATGGAGTCGCCCTCCGCCTGGGAGGTGTCCTGCGCGTGCAGGTTCTGCATCGAGGTGATGCCCTCCTCGGGATCGACGGCGCGGACGTCCTCGTCGCGATCGGTGCTCACCTGGGAACGTTCGCTCATGTCGGTCATCGCGGGCTCCGTCTCCTCGGCCGGTCCGGGCGCGCCCGCACGCGGGGCGCTGCAGGCCGGGTCCGTCTTCGCCCTTCAAGCCTGCCCCCGCCCCGGCGCGAGGGCCAGCCGGGTGACGTCCGGGCCTCTCGGGTGACCCGCCGGACCTTCGGAAAGCGGCCGAATTCCGCGCCCGGCCGGCCCCCGCGCCCCAGCGGGGTGCGGCCACCGCGCGGACCTCAGCGGAGGACGGTCACCACGCCACCGGGAGCGAGCGCATCCCGTGGATGAACGAGTCCGTACGGAACTCCCGTTCGCTCTCCGCGACGGTCAACCGCAGTCCGGGCAGCCGTCGGAACAGGGTCTCCAGCGAGATCTGGAGTTCGGCCCGGGCCAGCGGCTGGCCCAGGCACTGGTGCACGCCGAAGCCGAAGGCCACGTGCCGACGGGCGTCCCGCTCCAGGTCCAGCTCGTCCGGCGAGCGCCGGTCGCCGCCGCCGAACACCGCCTCGTCCCGGTTGGCGGTGGAGAGCATCGCGATCACGCCCTCCCCGGCCCGGACGGTCTCGCCGCCCAGTTCCACGTCCTCCAGCGCCACCCGGGGCACGCCGGTGTGCACGATGGTCAGCAGGCGCAGCAGTTCCTCCACCGCGCCGGGCAGCGCGGCCGGGTCGGCCAGCCTGGCGATCTGCTCGGGCCGCTCCAGCAGCAGGGCGGTGGAGAGCGCGATCATGTTCGCGGTCGTCTCGTGGCCCGCGACCAGCAGCAGCACCCCGGTGCTGGCGACCTCGTCCACGGTCAGGTCGTCCCGTACGGCGAGCCGGCTGAGGATGTCGTCCTGGGGCCGCTCCCGCTTCCGGGCGGCCAGGGCGCGCAGGTAGTCCAGGATCTCGCGCTGGGCGGTGGTGAGCTGCTCGATGCTGCTCCGGCTGTTCAACAGGGTCCGGCTCAGGCCCTGGAAGCGGTCGCGGTCCTCGTAGGGCACGCCGAGCAGCAGGCAGATCACCAGCGAGGGCACCGGCAGCGCGAAGTCGGCGACGAGGTCGGCCTCCGTCCGGCCGTCGGTCATCGCGTCCAGCGTCTCGTCCACGATCCGCTGGATGCCCGGGCGCAGCGCCTCGACCCGCTTGACCAGGAAGTCCCCGGTGACCATCCGGCGCAGCCGGGCGTGCTCGGGGTCGTCGAGCCGCAGGAAGCTCGGGTTGGCGGTGATCAGCTCCCGGCGGCCGGCCACGAGCAGCGGGAAGGACGGGTGGCGCACGTCGGCGCTGAACCGGCGGTCGGACAGAACGGTGCGGACCTCGGCGTAGCCGGTGGCCAGCCAGCAGGACTGGCCGCCGGGCAGGTCGGCGCGGGTGATCGGACCGGCCGCGGCGGCCGCGGTGTACGCGGGCGGCGGGTCGAACGGGCAGCCGCTGGAGTGCGGAGCCGGGAGGGGGACGGCCTGGGCGGTGGGCGTGCTGGTCAAGGCGGGGTCTCCTTGCCTCGCGGTGTCCTCGGGTGGGGGCTCGACTCTGTGACGGCTCATCAAGTAGCGTGCCGGTGCGGTGATTCCCGGCGCGGTGGTGTGCTCAGGCCGACGCCGGCCCGGGCTCGTCCTCGACGACGGTGATCGCGCCGCCCGGGCAGAGTTCGGCGGCCAGTCCGACGTCGGCGGCCTGGTCGGGCCGGACGACGGTCTGCCGGAGCCTCACCAGACTGTCGTGGTCGTCCTGGTCGAACACTTCGGGGACGTTCATGACGCACATCCCGGAGCTGCAGCAGCGGTCCCGGTCGACGCTCACCCGCATGGTCGGGCCCCTCTCGCCAGTACGCCGCCGGCTGCCCGGCGGCCGCCTCTCGTTGTCATTGCCAACCTAACCGCCGCTGATCCGCCCACGGAGGGAGCGGTGGCCGGATCGCCGAGAATGGCCGATTCGCCCCCCTCCGGGGTTTCCTTGCCGCGCGGCGGGTTTGAATTGACGTTACTCCGCCAAACGGGGTACCCGACAGCCCGGACGGACGCGCCTCACAGCCCCTCGGCAGCGGCGAGCTCCCGTACCGTGGCGACGGTGTCGGCCTCGGCGGCGAGCTTGTCCGGCCGGTAGCGCACCACCCGGGCGAACCGCAGGGCCAGGCCGGCGGGGTAGCGGGGGCTGCGCTGGAGGCCGTCGAAGGCGATCTCGACGACCAGGTCCGGACGGACCCGCACCGTCCACTCGTCCCGCTCGGTCTCCCGGGCGAGCAACTCGGCGGTCTGCCAGGCGAGCGTCTCGTCCGTCAGGCCCTTGAAGGTCTTGCCGAGCATCACCCACTCACCGGGTCCCGGCTCGTCCGACGCCCGGGCGCCCAGGTGCAGATTGCTCAGGAAACCGCGCCGCCGACCGCTGCCCCACTCGGCGGCCAGCACCACCAGGTCCAGGGTGTGCCGGGGCTTCACCTTGATCCAACCCGCCCCCCGCCGCCCGGCCGCGTACCCGGCCGCCGGATCCTTCACCAGCACGCCCTCGTGGCCGAGCGCCAGCGTGTCGCGGAAGAACGCGAGCGCCTGGTCGCGGTCCCCCGTCTCGATGCGCGCGACCCGGAGCCCGGCCGGCACCGCCTCGGCCAGCGCCGCCCAGCGCTCCCGGCCCGGACGGTCCACCAACTCCTCGCCGTCCCGGTGCAGCAGGTCGAAGAAGTAGACGCTCAGCGGAACTTCGGCCCGAAGCCGCTCCGGATCCCGCCGGGAGGCGGTGCGCGCGGCGGTCTCCTGGAACGGGCGCGGCCGCCCGTCGCGGCCGAACGCGATCGCCTCGCCGTCCAGCACCGCCGTCTCCACCGGTAGCGCGAGCGCCGCCTCCACCACCTCGGGGACCCGCGCGGTGATGTCGTCCAGGCTGCGGGTGAACACCGCGACCTCCCCGCCCGCCCGGTGCACCTGCACCCGGATCCCGTCCAACTTCCACTCCACCGCCGCCGGACCGGTGCGCTCCAAGGCCGAGGCGACGTCCGGAGCCGAAGCCGCCAGCATCGGCCGCACCGGCCGCCCCACCTCCAGGCGGAACGCCGCCAGCGCCGGCGCCCCGCCACCGAGGGCCGCCTCCGCCACCGCCCGCGCCGACCCCCGGAACATCAACGCCCGCCGCACCGCCGCCACCGGCACCCCGGCCGCCTGCGCCACCGCGTCCCCCACCAGCGCGTCCAACGCCCCCTGCCGCAGATCACCGACCAGCACCGCCCGCAGGAACCCCTGCTCCACCGCCGTCGCCCGTCCGAACAGCTCCGCCAACAGCCGCCGCCGCTCCGCCTGCGCCCCCGCCCCGTGTACCCCGGCGATCCGCTCCAGCCCCCGCTCCACCTCCCGCACCCCCAGCGACGCCTCGTCCGCCGGCGCCGGCAGGTCACGCAGCGAGGCCCACCCCACGCCCGTCCGCAACCGCTGCGCCTCACCGGAGAGCAGCACCACCGCCGCCGCCCCCTCCTCCGGCCCCAACGCGCGCAGGCACTCCGCCAGCAGGGCCACCTTCGCCCGCCGTCCGCCCTCCGCCGCCACGGCTCCCGACACCTCAGCCAACCGCCGCAACCCCATCCGCCGCTCCTCCGCCGGGCCCGACCCCCACCACCCGTCCAGCATCGGTGGGCACCCCGGCTCCCGCATCCGGGCCCGCCCGGTGCCCCTGCGACGGTGGGGACCGGCGTCGGGGCGCAGGACCGTCCCATCGACGAATCCGGGTGCGGGACGGGCCGGGCAGCAGGTAGCTTCGCCCGAATGACAGCCCTGCTGAACGATTCCATCCGCGCGCTCCTCGATGCGCCGGTCCCCGCCGTCCTCGCCACCCTCAACCCCGACGGGGGCCCGCAGACCTCGGTGGTCTGGGTCGGCCGCGACGGGGACGACCTCCTGGTCTCCACCGCTGCCGGCCGCCGCAAGGAGCGCAACCTGCGCCGCGACCCCCGCGCCAGCCTGACCGTCTTCGACCCGGCCGACCCACTGCGCTACGCCGAGATCCGCGGCCTGGCCACGATCACCGAGGACCTCGGCCGGTCCCTGGCGGTCGCCCTCGCCGAACAGTACGAGGGCCCCGGAGCCGGCGAGGAGTACCTCGACCTCCCGGCGGAGGTGCTCCGTGTGGTCGTCCGGATCAGTCCGACCAAGGTGATCGGCACCCTGACGGCCTGACGGGCCGCCACCCGCCGGCCGGTCACCCGGAGCAGCCCCGGACGGCAGCCGGGAAGCCGCCGGAGTGGCGCACGGGGCCACGGCCGTTGTCCGCCGTGGAGATCGGCGGCGGGGTCGACGGCGCGTCATCCTGGCCCGGTCCGTCCGTCCGACCGAGGGAGTCCGCGTTGAGCACCACCGCCGTGAACCGTTGGACCGTCACCGCGCCGACCGCCGACGACTACCCCGCCTGGCGCGAACTCTTCCGTGGCTACTGCGAGTTCTACCGGGTGCCGATTCCGGAGGAGAAGGCCCGGCTGGTCTGGTCCTGGCTGAACGACCCGGCGCACGAGGTGGAGGGCCTGCTGGTCCGGCACACCGACGGCACACCGGTCGGCCTCGCGCACTTCCGGCCCTTCTCCCGGCCGCTGCACGGCGCCGTCGGCGGGTTCCTGGACGACCTGTTCGTCGCCCCCGGAGTGCGGGGCGCCGGCGCGGTGGACCTGCTGCTGGCCCGGCTGCGCGAGATCGCCGCCGAGCGCGGCTGGACGACCGTGCGGTGGATCACCGCGGACGACAACCACCGGGCGCGCGGCAAGTACGACCAGGTCGCCGTCCGGACCATGTTCGTCACCTACGACATGGCGCCGGACGGCCCCGCCCGCTGAGGCCGCGACCGGCCCACGGACATCCGTTCGGACTTTCTGTTATCGGCGCGCCTCCGGGAGGTCTCCCAGGTGTCGGCACCGGACCCCGCCGACCTGGACAGAAAGCAGTGGCCACGTGGACAGCGACGACAGGACGATCATCCTCCCGGCGACCGGCGGCACCATCGGCACCATCGGCACGATCGGCAGCGACGGCACCGGCGACACCGAGGGCGTGCGCGGCCGCCCGGGCGGTCGGGCCGCGCGGCGGGCCGCCCAGCGGACGGGCGGTCGGGGCCGTCGGGCCCGAAGGCGCGGCGCGCTGGTGCCGGTGACCGCGGTCGTCGCCGCCGTGGCCGGGACGGGCCTGATAGCGGCGCTGGCGGGAGCCGGGTACGCGGCCTACGGCGGCAAGCAGTCCGACCGCGACCTCGCCGGGCAGGCGGCCGCGGCGGACACACTGATCGCCGCCGAACTCGGGACGCACGACGGCATCCAGGTGCCGGGCGCCGGGGGAGCGGTCGGAACGGCGGGCAGTCCGGGGGCCGGTGACCCTTCCACCGCTCCGAGCGCGACGGCCACCCCGACCACGACCGCCTCCGCCTCGCCGACCGCCCAGCCCACCGCGACGGCCACCGCGACCGCCCAGCCCACCGCCACCGCCAAGCCGAGCCCGACCGCGACCCGCACCGCAGCGAACGCCGCCGCGGCCGGATCCGCCGCCACCGCCCTGCGGGCCCCGGCCGGTTCGGCGGCCGCCCCGGCCGGCGGCGGTCCGTCCGCCTCCTACGCCCAGCAGGTGGTGGACCTGGTCAACGCGGAGCGCGCCAAGGCCGGCTGCGCCCCGGTCACCGCCGAGCCCCGGCTGGCGAGCGCCGCCCAGTCGCACAGCGACGACATGGCCGACCGCAACTACTTCGACCACGCCAGCCCCGAGGGCTACCACGCCGACCACCGGATCGAGGCCGCCGGCTACCACTGGAGCACCTGGGGCGAGAACATAGCCCGCGGCCAGAAGGACCCGGCGGCCGTGATGGACGCCTGGATGAACAGCCCCGGCCACCGCGCCAACATTCTGAACTGCGCGTTCAAGCAGCTCGGGGTGGGCGTGCGGACCGGCTCCGGCGGCCCCTGGTGGACCGAGGTCTTCGCCGCACCGGCCTGACCGGCCCCGGCGCCAGCGCCCGGGCGGCGCAGCCGGCGAAGTCCCGTCCTCGACCCTCATCCGGTGCGATTTTCCGATTCCGTGCGCATTGTTGTTATCTGATCACTCCCCACCGGTCTCCGAGGAGGCAGCGGCGGACGGAAACACGGCAAGACGGAGTGCGGACCATGAACGCTGATGTGCAGAACCGGGCCGGGACGACCCTGGTACTCGCGGCACAGGCCGGCGACCGGCAGGCCCAGGAGGCGCTGGTCGCCGCCTGGCTGCCGCTCGTCTACAACGTGGCCGGCCGTGCCCTCGGCGGCCACGCCGACGTGGACGACGTGGCCCAGGAGACCATGATCCGAGCCCTGGCCGGCCTGGAAGGGCTCCGCGAGCCGGAGGCCTTCCGCTCCTGGCTGGTCGCCATCACCATGAACCAGGTGCGCCGCCGGCATGCCGTCGGGCAGCAGCAGCCCACCGTCGGGGGCCTGGACGAGACCTGGGAAGTCCCCGATCCACGCGCCGACTTCACCGACCTGACCATCCTGCGCCTCGGACTCTCCGGCCAGCGCCGCGAGGTGGCCGAAGCCACCCGGTGGCTCGACCCGGACGACCGCGAGCTGCTCGCACTGTGGTGGCTGGAGGCCGGCGGCGAACTCAGCCGCGCCGAGCTCGCCGAAGCCCTCGACCTGACCCCCCAGCACGCCGCCGTCCGCATCCAGCGGATGAAGAAGCAGCTCGAAGCCGGCCGGGTGGTGGTCCGCGCCCTCGGCGCCTACCCGCGCTGCCCCGGCCTCGCCGACGTCACGGCCGGCTTCGACGGCACCCCCAACTCGGTCTGGCGCAAGCGCATCGCCCGGCACATCCGCGGCTGCGCCACCTGCGACGGGCTGGGCCGCGACCTCTTCCCGGCCGAAGGGCTGCTCGCCGGCCTCGTCCTGGTCCCGATCCCGCTGGACTCGCCCGCCCTGCTCCACTTCCAGCACACGGCGGCCACCGCCGCGACGACCGCCGCGCACTCGACCGCCGCCGCTGGCACCGCCGGTGGCGCGGGCACCGGCGGCGGTACAGGGACGGCCACCGGCGCCGGAACGGCCGGAGGCTCCGGCTCGCACGGCGGCTGGGCGGGCACCGCGGCCCGCAAGGCCGTCCTGGTGGGCGGATCGGCGGCAGCGGTGGCCGTGACCACCCTCGCCCTGGTCTGGCCGAACCCCAGCGAGCCGCCGCGCGGAACCGCACCCGAACCCAGCGCCCCGGCCGCCGCCCTGGAGGCCCTGCCGACCCTGGTCGCGACCCCCTCGGAGACCCCGACGCCCACGGCGACGCCGACCCCGGCCCTCACCGAATCCCCGACCGAGACCCCGGCTCCGACCGCCACCCCGGCCGCGCCCCGGCCGACCACCGCCGCACCGCCGCCCACCCCGGAACGGCAGCTGGTGGACCTCGTCAACGCCGAGCGCGCCAAGGCGGGTTGCGCCCCCCTGCGGATCGACCCCCGGCTGCACAGCGCCGCCCAGAAGCACGCCGACGACATGGCCGCCCGCAACTTCTTCGACCACGTCAACCCCGACGGCCTGCACCCCGACGCCCGGATCACCGCCGCGGGCTACCGCTGGTCCCAGTGGGGCGAGAACCTCGACCGCGGCGCGAGCGCCCCGGCAACCGTCGTCTCCCACTGGATGGACGGCGGCATCCACCAGTCCAACATGCTCGACTGCGGCTTCAAGGACGTCGGCGTCGGAGTGGCCGCCGGCCCCGCCGGCACGCTGTGGACCCAGGACCTCGGCGCGCCGCTGTCCTGAACTCCGGCGTCCCGGACCGCCTTGCCGCCGAACCGCCCTGCCGTGAGCGGACTACGCGGGCGTGACCGGGACGAGGCCGTCCGCCGACCCGGTCACGTACCCGGTCGCGTGGCCGACCACGCCGCCCGCCTCCCCGACGTGCCCGGGCAAGGCGTCCGGCGCGCTGGTCAGCGAACCGGGCAGGCCCTCCTGGCCGCCGACGGCACTGGCGTGCGCACTCGGTGCGGTGAGCGAGGCCACGAAGCCCACGGCGAGCGAGGCGACGGCGAGCATGCTGCGCTTGTTCATGGCCGGTCCAACGACACTGCGCCAGAAGGGTTACGGGAGCGTCCGGATCCGCTGACCCCGGGGGCAGGCCCCGACGCGAATCGGTCAGCGCAGCGGGCGGAGGGCCAGCGGGCGGAGGGTCAGCGAGCGAACCGGAGTGAGTCGAGGACCTGCTGCACCTGTCGCAGCGTCAGGTCCGACGGCGCCTGGGCGCAGGCCGTCAGCTCGATCCGCACGATGACGTCCTGCCCGACGATGCTGCGGCTGCCGACCAGTTCCCGGCCGCCGCCGTGGCTGGAGCACTCCTTGTCGATCGCCACGTCGACCGGCTCGACGGCCCCCTTGGCAAAGGCCTTGGCCTGATCGGGCACGTCGGCCAGCCGCAGGGTGAGGTAGACCCCGTCCGGTGCCAGCAGCCCGACCGGTGTGCAGATACTGGACGGGCCGTTGCAGGGAGCCGTCGCGTCGAACGGCTGGTTGGCCAGGAACCCGACGAGATCGCCCGCGTCGCCGAAGGGGGCGACCTCGGAGTGCCAGCCCGGCGGCACGGTGCCGGTGAGCCCGCTGATCCGCAGGAAGCGGAGGGGTTCCCCGGGCATCGACGGCGTGGCCGACGGCGGAACGGACGGCGTGGCGGTGGCCGTGGGCAGGAGAGGCGTCGCCCAGGGAGAGGGCGCCGACGTGGGGGCGGGGCCGAAGGCGGCCGGTCCGACCGCGCCGCGGTCCGGAGCCGGTGCGATCGCCGGCGCCGAGGCCAGCACCGCGGCGACCAGCCCTCCGGTGAGCCCGATCCCGAGGGCGGTCGTCCGCCGTCGCCGCCTCGTCCGGTCCGCGCGCTCGAGCACCCGCTCGACCCGGTCCTCCGGCGTGGCCAGCACGGGGACGGCCCGGTGCAGCAGGACGCGCAGTTCCTCCTCGATCTCCCCGGTGTCGTCCCTCGGCTCAGCCCCGCTCACGGCGTCCCCCGTCCAACAGCAGTTCCCGGGCCGGAAGTCTTCCGCGCAGGGCGGCCAGCGCCCGGTGCGTCTGGCTCTTCACCGTACCGGTGGTGCAGCGCAGCACCTCGGCGGTCTCCTCCACGCTGAGGTCCTCGAAGAAGCGCAGCACCACCACCGCCCGCTGGCGGGGTGGCAGCGCCCGGACGGCCCCGGCGACGACCTGGCCGACCACCACTTCGTCGAAGGGGTCGGCCTGCGCCGGTGGCGGCTCGGGCAGTTCGCCGTGCGGCAGTTCCCCGGTCCAGCGCCGCCGCCACCAGGAGATGTGGCAGTTGACCAGCACCTTGCGCAGGTACGCCTCGGGCCGGTCGGGTGCGATCCGGTCCCAGCGGGGCCAGACCTTGGCCAGCGCGGTCTGCAGCAGGTCCTCGGCCTGGTGCGGGTCGCCGGTCAGCAGCCAGGCCACGCGCAACAGTTTCGGACTGCAGGCGGCGACGAACTCCGCGAAGTCCGGTGTCGCGTCCCTCATCCTGCCGCCGCCCCTGCCATGGTCTCCGTACCGTTCCTGTCAGCCGTGGCGGCCGGACGGGCCGCGTTCTCGTTGGTGTCGTGCTCACGGCTGCTGAACGCGATGGGCGGCGGGACGGGTTGCCTGTCCGCCGCGGGAATTTTCCCACGGCGCGGAACCGGTCGGGCGCGGACGCTGGACGGCCCGCGAGCCGGCCGGGACTCGGCCGGGCGGCAGGCGGGCCGTGGAACCACCATGGCCCGCCCGGGGCCACCCGGCCAGGGGCGCGCGGGGAGCGCCCGGACGCACTCGTCGGCGCGACGGGGCGGGCGAAAGGCGCCAGACAGTACGAAAGGAGCTCAGCAGGGCTCAGAGGGTTCCCGACCCCTGCGGGGCACCGGCCCCGGCCGCTCCGGCTGCGGCCGGGGGGTCTGGAGTCACCGGCCCGACCGCCCAGCCCGGGTGCCCCGGCATCGGGGGTGTGCGCCGCCCGTACAGCCAGTCGGTGAGGAACCCGCCGAGGTCCTGTCCCGCCACCCGGGAGGCGGTGCGCAGATAGTCCTCGGTGGTCGCGGTGCCGTAGCGGTGCTCGCGCAGGAAGGTGCGCTCGATCCGGTCGAAGGTGTCCGCGCCGACCTTCTCGCGCAGGGCGAACAGCACCAGTGCGCCGCCGGTGTAGCGCTGGCTGTCGAAGAGGTGGTCGGCGGTCGGGGAGGCGACCGGGCCGGAGTCATGCGCTAGTGGACCGTCAGGCCTCGGGTGGCGGGAACGGCCCCGACCGTGACGACACGCGGACATCCCCCGGACGGCGCACGGTGGTGGCAGGGAGCCCGCCCGGCGCCTAGCGTTCGAAGTGCTTCGTCCCCTGACGGACGGGGCCACGGCCGTCGGAGAACCTGGCCAGGTCCGGCGGCCGTACTTCATGTCCTGACGCTCCAGCGCCCACCCCGTAGGCTGACGGTCGAGACGACGCCCGCGCACCGGATGCCAGGAGCCGCAGTGACCAGCCCCGATTCACACGTTCTGGTGGTCGGCGAGTGCGTCGCCGACATCGTCCGTACGGACGGGGCCCCGGACGTCGTGCACCCCGGCGGCAGTCCCGCCAATCTCGCCTACGGCCTGGCCCGGCTGGGCCGGCCCGCCGTGCTGCTCACCGAACTCGGGGCGGACGCCAACGGGCAGCTGATCCGGGCCCACCTGGAGTCCGCCGGGGTGGAGGTCCGGGCTGCCGAGGTGGCACGCACCCCTTCGGCGGTGGTCCGGCTGGACGGTCACGGTCGGGCGCAGTACACCTTCGACATCGGCTGGACCCTTCCGCCGACCGAGCTCCCCGCGCCCCCGGCGGCCGTCCACCTGGGCTCCATCGGGGCGGTCACCGACCCGGGTGCGGCCTCGGTGCGGGCCCTGGTGGAGGGCTGTCGCGGCCGGGCGCAGATCAGCTACGACCCGAACGTGCGCCCCGCGCTGATGGGCCGCCGGGCGGAGGCCGTCCGGCGGGTCGAGCGCCTGGTGGCGCTGAGCGATCTGGTCAAGGTGAGCGACGAGGACCTCGCCTGGCTCCACCCGGACGAGCCCGCCGAGGCCGTCGCCGAGCGCTGGCTCGCCCTCGGCCCCGCCGTGGTGGCCGTCACGCTGGGCGATGGGGGCGCCTTCGCACTGACCCGCGAGGGCGGACGCGAGCGGGTGCCGGCCGTCCCGGTCGTGGTCGCGGACACCGTCGGTGCCGGGGACTCCTTCATGGCCGCCTTCCTGCACGCCCGCATGGCGGGCGCCGACCTGGCCGGCTGTCTCGTCCAGGCCGTCACCGCCGGCGCCCTGACCGTCTCCCGGCCGGGCGCCAACCCGCCCACGGCCGCCGAACTCGCGGCGGCGCTGGCCCGCCGGTCGCAGGCGGGAGCGCCGTAGTCCTCCGGCCGGGGTCACATCGTCAACCCGCTCACCGCCTCGGCATGCTGAGGTCCTTCCCGTACCAGACCTGGGCGTACGGCCCGCTGCTGTAGGCGGGGATCTCCCGGTAGCCGTTGCGCAGGTAGAGCGCGCGGGCCTCGACCAGGTCGAGGCGGGTGTCGAGGACGATCCGGTCGGCGCCCATGGACCGGGCGGCTTCGTCGACGGCGGCGAGCAGGCGGGCACCGCCGCCGGTGCCGCGGAGGGCGGGGCGGACGAAGACGCGGGTGAGCTCGACGGTGGTGGCGTCGTAGCGGCGCAGGCCGGCGCAGGAGTGGGCGGCTTCGGCGTAGCGGCCGATCAGGAAGAGGCCGTCCGGGGCGGCGAGGTCTTCGCTGGGGGAGTCGGCCAGGCCGGTCTCCA
The DNA here is from genome assembly GCF_055569215.1 of Kitasatospora sp. NPDC029312. Classification (NCBI taxonomy): domain Bacteria; kingdom Bacillati; phylum Actinomycetota; class Actinomycetes; order Kitasatosporales; family Streptomycetaceae; genus Kitasatospora; species Kitasatospora sp. NPDC029312. The sequence goes on from NZ_JBVHXY010000063.1 coordinate 26,429, forward strand.
GCTCCTCCGGGGTGCCCTCGCGGCCGAGGTGCAGGCGGTAGTAGCGGTTGGCCACGTCGTAGTAGTAGTCGCGCAGCAGCAGCTCGGCCTCGGGCGTGGTCACATCGGCCGTGGTGACGGCCCAGAGGTCGGTGCGGTGGGGCGCGGTGTTCGTCATGGGCGCATGATCCGCTCCGGGGCGCCGGCGCCGCAAAGGGTTTACGTCCCGGTACCGGCCGGTTCGGCACGGCGCCTCGGCACGGCGCCTCGCCGGAGTACCCAGCAGAGCGCCCGGGCCAAGCGTCTGAGCCAAGCGCCCCGGCAAAGGAACGGCAAGGCGACCGGCGCGGCGTTGCCCCGCGCGGGTGACGGTGGGATTGGCCGGGGTGCAGGGCGGGGGAGCAGTGCAGCTATGAACAGACCATCAGTTTGTCGCAACAGTGGGGGTCTGAGTGGGAGTCAGAAGAAGCGGAACGGAGTCCGGACCGGCCTGCTGGCCACCGTCTGCCTGACCGCCGTCGTCGCCGGTTGCGCCGGGCCCGCCGGCACCGCCCAGCCGAAGGCCGCCCCGGCCGAGACGGGCGCCGCGCCCGCCGCCGGCGCCCCCGCGGCGGACCGCGCCGCGGGCCGACCGCCCGCCGTCCCACCCCTGCTGCCGGGACTGGCCCGCCAGGAAGAGGAGAGCAGCAGGGAGGCGGCCGCCCGACAGGAGGCGGTCACCCGTGCCGCGCTCGAGACCGCGCAGCGCTGGGGCCTGGAACGCCCGCCGCTGAAGGCGCCGCCCCGCCCGGCGACCAGGGCCGCGCTGGCTCCCACCCAGGGCGTCAAGATGAAGGACGGCCGCCCGCCCGTGGTCTTCCGGGTGCCGACCGACGACAAGGTGGTCTTCCTCACCGTCGACGACGGCTACGAGAAGGACCCGCAGTTCTCCAAGATGCTCGAGGAGCTGGGCGTGCCGATCAGCGCCTTCGTCTCCGACTACCTGGTCCGCGAGAACTACGGCTACTTCCGCGACCTGCACAACCAGGGCGTGGAGGTCAACAACCACACGATCAACCACCGCAACCTCAAGATCCTCGACTACGAGACCCAGCGCGGCGAGATCTGCAACCAGCAGGACCAGCTGGAGCAGCAGATCGGTGTCCGACCCCGGCTGTTCCGGCCCCCGTACGGCGAGTACAACGACGACACCCTGCGCGCGGCGGCGTCCTGCGGGGTGCAGGCGGTGCCGCTGTGGAACGAGGAGGCCTTCCCGGACCACATGGAATGGCGCTACGACGACCAGAAGCTGCACCCGGGCGACATCATCCTGACCCACTTCCGGGGCACCGACATCTGGAAGGCCACCATGCCGGACCTGCTGCGCAAGGTGATCAACGACGTCACCGCGGCCGGTTTCGCCCTCGGCCGCCTGGACGACTACCTGTAGGCCGTCGCCCAGGGGGAGGGGCCTCAGCCGAGCGAGAGGGCGTCCAGGTACACCCAGGCGCCTTCGTGCCGGACGAACCGGCTGGTCTCGGTGAGCACGCCCTCCTCGCGGTCTTCCGTCCAGTACGCCCGGAAGGCGACCGTGCCCTCGGCGTGGAAGGCGCCGCCTTCGGTGGTGGCGACCACCTCCAGCCGGGTCCAGCGCAGCGCCGGATCGAAGTCCACCTCGGCCGGCCGGGTGTCCGGGTGCCAGGTGCGCAGGAGATAGGCCTCGTCCTGGGCGGCGAAGGCGCTGAACCGGGAGCGCATCAGCGACTCCGCGGTGGTGGCCGTCCCCTGGCCGCGGTGCAGCCGGCCGCAACAGTCGCCGTAGGCGGCGGGCAGGCCGCAGGGGCACCGGGAGGAGGGGAGCAGCCGTGGGGCGGCGACACGGGGCGCGGAACGACGTCGGGACATGCGGTCCATTGTCCCCCACCGCCGCCGGGCTCTGCGGCCGTGGCTGCCGGCCGGTCCACTGCCTGTCGGCCGGCTGCCCGGTCGGCTCCCCGTCCCGCTACTCGGCCCGGCGGAAGGAGTAGTTGAACTCCGCGTCGCCGAAGTGGCCCATCATCCGGAGCCAGAACGGCATCAGCATCTCCGTCGCCCGGGCGCCGGTGATGTCCCCGAGGTCGACGATCCACTCGGCCGGCCAGCCGAACTCGCCGAGCAGCGCGACCGTCTCGGCCTTGGCGCCGGCGTCGTTCCCGGCGATGAACAGGTTGTGCTCACCGGGCAGCTTGCCCGGATCGACCATCAGCGCGCAGTTCAGCGTGTTGAGCGCCTTCACCACCCGGGCCTCGGGGAACTCGTGCTGGATCCGCTCGCCGACGCTGTCGGTGTTCACCGGGTCGAGACTCACACCGCCGCCCGGGCCGAACACCAGCGGATTGGAGACGTCGATCAGCAGCTTCCCCGACAGGTGCTCGGCCCCGGCCGCGCGCAGCGCCGCGAGCGAGACCGTCCCGCCGGTCGCGTTGATCACCAGCTCGCCGAAGGCCGCGGCCTCGGCGAAGGTTCCGGCGTGCCCGTCGGGTCCGGCCTGTCCGGCCCAGGTGAGCCCCTTTTCGTTGTCCTTGTCGCGCGAGCCCAGCGTCACCCGGTGGCCGAGCGAGACCAGCTTGCCGCCCAGCGTCTGCCCGACCACACCCGTGCCGATGATTCCGATGCGCACCGTTTCCCCGTTCCTCCGGTCGAGGCCCGTGCCGGCGGCACGGACCGCGAGGAGCATAGTTGACGTTGGATCAGCCGCGAGGGAACCCGGCGCGCCGGGCGCGGGCGGTCAGTCGCGCGGTGCGCCGAACCAGGTGCGCAGTGCCCGTGCCAGCCCCGCCGGGTCCACCTCGCCGGGCGCGGACGCCCAGGCGACGTAGCCGTCCGGGCGCAGCAGCAGCGCCCCGGCCGGTGGTTCCACGCACTGTGCCGCCACCGTGTCCACCCGGTCCCGCCATCCGGCCGCACGGTCGGCCAAGGCCAGCGAATCGCCCGTGAGGTCGAGCAGCAACGCCCGCCCAGTGCAGGCGAGTTCGGCGAGCCGGACCTTCCCGCCGGCGGTGGTCAGGGCGAGCTCCGGGGTGAAGCGCCCGGCTGAGGGGTGGGGGCAGTCGGTGTCGTAGCGGATGTCGCTGCCGGCCATCAGCGCGGCGATCCGGGCGAGGTTGTCCTCGTACGAGAGCAGTTCGCCGACCAGGGCGCGCAGCGCGGTGGTCCCGGGGCCGGGGGCCATCAGGGCGATCTGGGCCTGGGAGTGCATGAACACCCGTCGCCCGACCGGGTGGCGCTCCCGGTGGTAGCTGTCCAGCAGGCCGGGCGGGGCCCAGCCCCGGAGTTCGGCGGCGAGCTTCCAGCCGAGGTTGGCGGCGTCCTGCAGGCCGAGGTTGAGCCCGGGGCCGCCGGTAGCGGCGTGCACGTGGGCGGCGTCGCCGACCAGCAGCACGCGGCCGTCGTGGTAGCGCTCGGCGAGCCGGGTGTTGTGGCCGACGGTACGGCGCGGGGTGAACGGGCCCGCGGTCCGCGCCGGGGCGAGCGCGAGGTCGGCGCCGCTCACCCGGCGGATGCTGGCGCGCAGCTCCTCCAGGGTGAGCGGGGTCCGCTGGTCCATTGGCGGCCCGCCCCACTCCATGGTGGCGATCATGACGGCGTCCGGGTTGAAGGGGGAGAGGACGAACACGCCGTGGTCGGTGCGGGTGTGGGTGTACGGGCGGAACGGTGTGGGGCAGCCCGGCAGCAGCACCTCGCCGGTCTCGGTGGTGCGGATGCCCTCGGGTGGCAGCACGTGCGCGATGCGGGAGACCGGGTCGGGCGAGGTGACGCCGGGGAAGCCGATGCCGGCGAGCTTGCGGACGGTGCTGCGGCCGCCGTCCGCGCCGACCAGGTAGCGGGCGCGCAGGCGCTCGGTGCCGTCGGGGCCGTGGAGCTCGACGGTCACCCCGGTAGCGTCCTGGGTGAACCCGGTGACCTCGCAGCCGCGGCGCACGGTGACGCCCAGGTCGGCGGCGCTGCTCTCCAGGACCTCCTCGATCCGTCGCTGCGGTACGGGCAGGGCGTACAGCGGGTTCTCGTCCAGGCGGTCCAGGTCGAGCGGGAAGGCGCCGAACACGAAGCGGGGAACCGGCCGGGGCGCGCCCGGGGTGCCGCTGAGGGGCTCGTGGAGCCCGCGGTGGTCGAGCAGGCGGAGCACCTGGCCGACCAGTCCGTTGGCCTTCTGCTCGCCGGAACGCCCGGGCAGCCGGTCCACCACCACCGGCCGGACTCCGGCCAGGGCCAGTTCGCGGGCCAGGAACAGCCCGACCGGGCCGGCGCCGACGACGACGACGTCATGCATGGGGTCCCCCCTCTGGGACGGTGAGTTCACATGTGGGCTCGGGCGCGCTTCCCCCGGTGGGTTCCCTTCGGCGGGTTCACCGGGACGTGTGCGCGGTGGTTTCAGCGCGACGACGGATCGGGCAGCCCGGCGGCCAGCTGCCGCAGCGCCTCGGCGAGCAGCGGCTTGAAGGGCACCACCGGATCGGCGCTCAGGTAGTGCTCGTTGGCGACCTGCAGGGCGGAGAGCGCTGCCGAGGCGACCAGCTTCGGGTAGAGGTCCCGGTCGGCGTCGGTACCGGTCCGGGCGGCCACCGCCGCCGCCAGGTCGGCCCGCGTCCGCGCGCCGCCGCGGAACAGCTCGGCCTGCAGTGCGGGCTCGCGCAGCAGCACCCGTACGGCGGCGACCCAGTGCGGATCGGGCGCCTCCTCCGCGCCGTCGAAGGGGGCGACGAGGGAGTGGGCCAGCGCCTCCCACAGCGGTTCCCCGGCGGGCCGCGCCCGCAGCGCCTCGGCGGCCTGCAGGATCCGGTCGCGGTGCCGGAAGACGATCGCCTCGGCCTTGCTGGAGAAGTAGTTGTTGTAGGTGCGGGGGGACACCCCGGCCGCGGCCGCGATGTCCTCGACCCGGACGTTCTCCAGTCCGCGTTCCACCGCCAGGCGCAGCGCCGCCCAGCTCAGTGCCTCCCGCGTCGCGGCCTTCTTCCGTTCCCGCAGTCCGGGCTGCCCGTTCGTCACGGGCACCACTGTGCAGCAATACATGCGCGCCGCGCAATACTGCGCGGCACGCAAGTTTCTCCCCGGCGGGTCGGCCGTGGCGAGCCACCCGCCACCTGCGGTTCGTCGCTGGTAGTAGTTGCCTGGTCGCGGAGCGATCCCATCGGGAGCCCGGCCCCGCAGGTTTCCGGCGGGACGACTCGACAGACGTGAGGAGCGGTCATGGGTGGCAGACAGCGTCCGCCGAAGGCGCGGACCCCTCGCCAGGACAGGCCCGCCGAGAACGGCGACGGCCGGGTGAACCCCCGGGTGGGGCTCGCCCGGCTGGAGGGCTTCCTCGCCTGGGAGGCGGAGGTCACGGCCGCCGAACGGGACGCCCGGGCGTTCGCGGAGCGGTTTCCGTGGCTGCCGGAGGCCGAACGCGAGGAGGTCGAACGCGCTTACCTGGCCGACCGGTTGAACTACGCCGAGGAAGTGGTGGACCGCGCGGTCGAGCGCTGCCGCCGGCTGGCCGCCCGCTACCGCGCCGAGTGCCGTCGGATCTGCGCCCGCTGGGCGGCGCTCTGCCTGACCGTCACCGTGGCGGCGGCGCTGTTCGCCGTCGTGCCCGCGGTCCTGCGGGCCTGAGCACGCCGCACCCGCACGACGAGGGCCCGCTGTGCCGTTGCCGGCGCAGCGGGCCCTTCCGGTCCGGGTGCGGAGGTCAGTGGTGGCCGTGGCCGCTGGTGACCTCCTCGTGCTCCTCCATGGTCGGCTTCGGAATCTGGCTGCCCCGGCCGTAGAAGCCGCGGGACAGCTTCGCCCGGGTGCGGGTCCACAGCCCGGCCCTGCGGACCACGCCGTTCTCGTCCACCTCCGGTGCCAGCCTGACCGGCTCGGGCTGGTCGTGGGAGGTGAGGGTGTACATCCGGCCCTGCGGCAGCGGCGCGTGGACCTCGATGTACTCGCCGTGCTGCAGCCGCTTGATGACACCGGTCTCCCGGCCGTGCAGCACCTTCTCCTTGTCCCGCCGCTGCAGGCCCAGGCACCACCGTTTGGTGATCACGAAGACCACCACCGGCACGGCGAAGAAGCCGGCCCGCACCGCGTAGGTGATCGCGTTGATCGACAGGTGGAAGTGGGTCGCCAGCAGGTCGTTGCCGCCGCCGGCCAGCAGGATCAGGTAGAGGCCCATCCAGGCCGCGCCGAAGGCCGTACGGACCGGGGCGTTGCGCGGCCGGTCGGCGATGTGGTGCTCGCCGCGGTCGCCGGTGATCCAGGCCTCCAGGAACGGGTAGCACCAGATGACCAGCAGCACGAGCGGGAAGACCATCAGCGGGATGAACACCCCGAGGTTCAGGGTGTGGCCGCCCCAGACGCTGATCTCCCAGCCGGGCATCACGCGGATCAGGCCCTCGGAGAAGCCCATGTACCAGTCCGGCTGGGCGTCCGTGGACACCTGGTCGGGCCGGTACGGGCCGTACGCCCAGATCGGGTTGATCGTGGCGATCGCCGACATGACCGCGACCACGCCGAAGACCAGGAAGAAGAAGCCGCCCGCCTTCGCCATGTACACCGGCATCAGCGGCATGCCGACCACATTCCGGTTGGTGCGGCCGGCCCCGGCGAACTGGGTGTGCTTGTGGTAGAAGACCAGGATCAGGTGCGCCGCCAGCAGGCCCAGCATGATGCCCGGGATCAGCAGGACGTGGACGGTGAACAGGCGCGGGATGATGTCGGTGCCCGGGAACTCCCCGCCGAAGATGAAGAACTGCAGGTAGGTGCCGACGATCGGGACGGACAGGATCGCGCCCTCCATGAACCGGATGCCGGTGCCGGAGAGCAGGTCGTCGGGCAGCGAGTAGCCCATGAAGCCGTCGAACATGCCGAGGATCAGCAGCAGCGCGCCGAAGACCCAGTTGATCTCGCGCGGCTTGCGGAAGGCCCCGGTGAAGAAGACGCGCATCATGTGGGTCAGCATCGAGGCGATGAAGACCACGGCCGCCCAGTGGTGGATCTGGCGCATCAACAGGCCGCCGCGGACCTCGAAGCTGATGTTGACCGTCGAGGCGTAGGCCTGCGACATCGGGATGCCCTTGAGCGGGACGTAGGACCCGTCGTAGACGACCTCACCCATGCTCGGGTTGAAGAACATGGTGAGCCAGACGCCGGTCAGGATGATGATGACGAAGGTGTAGAGCGCGATCTCGCCCAGCATGAACGACCAGTGGTCGGGAAAGATCTTGCGCAGGTTGGACTTGGCCAGGGCGTAGATGCCGAGCCGGCCGTCGGTCCAGTCGGCCAGACCCTCCGCCTTGTTGGCGGGCCTGGCGCGCGTGCTGGTCACCGGTCCCGGCTGCGACTGCTGGTCGGTTCTCACGACGGGCTCCCCGGCGTTCGCGGCGTGCCGTGGTGGAGGCCCGCCGGCGGGAACGCCGGCCGGCGAAGTGTTGTGATCATGGGACCTCTCGATACGGGCCGGCCGGTCCGACCGGCGCGCGGACCAGGTGTCCGCCGGGCCCGTTGCTCAGGGTGATGGAGCGCTTACTCTGTCATGCTGTCGGCAGGGGGCCGACTGTGCACGTCCATCGGTCCGTCCGGCCGTGCGTGTCGGGCCGGTCGGGGGGTGCTGACGCCCGATCGGCTCGCCGCCGGTCGGCCCAGCAGCGCCGATGCTGCGCTCGGGTGCAGCTGGACCGTGTCGGGGCGCGCCGCGTCCGGACGCCTCCCGGCGCGGGGCCTACGCTGCGCCAATGGCGGATCACCGTGAACTCTTCGAGGACGTCACCGAGGCGCTGGCCCGCGCCGGGTTCGACACCGGACCGGGCCCCTCACCGCTGTGGATCGGCCACCACCCCGAGGGCGTGGTGGTCGGCTGGCCGCCGGGCGCCGCGCACGACGGGCCGCCCTCCGGGGAGGCGCGGGCGGCGGTGAGCGGCGCGGCGGCGCTCGTCCTGCGCGAATGCGGCTTCTTGGTCACCGAGACGGAGGAGGGGGCGCTGCTGGTGCGTTGCGCCGAACCGGTGACGGTCCCTCCGGAGTCGGAGGCGCCCGAGCAGTGGTGGGGGTGACGCCGGTCTCATTCCGGTCCCGCGGCGCACCGGGTTGACGGACGCATGGGTGTTCCCATACCGAATCCTTACCGACAGTGGGGGCGTAGTTGACCGCAGCGGCTCTAAGGTTTGCCTAAGCTAAGCGAAGCGCCCTGGACCTCGTGTCCGGGGCGTTCGCCGTGCCGCTCCGCCGTCACCGCGGTGGAGCGCCGAGACAGGTACGACCCGGGGCGGCCCGGGGGAGGAGCCCGCTGCATGTGGGATGAGGCGTTTCCCAGCTTTCTGATCGGGCTACGCGAAGGACTGGAAGCGGGCCTGATCGTCTCGATCCTGGTCGCCACCCTGGTGCGGGCCGGTCAGAAGGGCCGGCTGCCCCAGGTGTGGACGGGCGTCGCCGCGGCCGTCGGCCTCAGCCTCAGCTTCGGCGCGGTGCTCACCTTCACCGCCGCCAACCTCTCCGGCCACGCCCAGGAGGCGTTCGGCGGGGTGCTGAGCCTGATCGCGGTCGGCTTCGTCACCGCGATGGTGTTCTGGATGCGCCGCTCGGCGCGCACCCTCTCCGCCGATCTGAAGGAGAAGGTGCAGGCCTCACTGACGATGGGCGCCGGCGCGCTGGTGCTCACCAGCTTCCTCGCGGTGGCCCGCGAGGGCCTGGAGACCTCGCTCTTCCTGTGGACCAACGTGCGCACCGCCGGGGAGTCCACCGGCCCGCTGATCGGTGCCGCCGTCGGCCTGCTGCTCTCCGCCGGCCTGTGCTGGGGCCTGTACCGCCGGGCGCTGAAGATGAACCTCACCCGGTTCTTCACCATCACCGGCGTCGGCCTGATCGTCGTCGCGGCCGGCGTGCTGGGCTACGGCCTGCGCGACCTCCAGGAGTCCGGGCTGGTCGGCGGCGGCAGCACGTACGCCGTCGACCTGAGCGGGCACCTGGACGCCTCCTCCTGGTACGCCACGCTCGTCCAGGGCACCCTCAACCTGACCGTCACCATGACGGTGCTCCAGGTCGTCGGCTACGTCGCGTACCTGAGCACGGTGATGACGCTGTTCGTCGAGGGCGTCCGCGGCGGCGGCCGGGCCGCGCCGGCTCCGGCTGCTGCCGCTGCCGCTGCCGGAAGGACCGAGGCCGGGGAGAAGGCCGCGGGCGCCGAGGCGAAGGCCGAGCCGGTGCGCGCGGGCCGTCCGCGCTGGGTGCTGTCGACCGCGCTGGTCGCCGTGCCGGTCGTGGTGGCCGGCGTCGTGATCGCCACCGGCGACGGCAAGCAGAAGAGCACCGCCACCGTGTCGGTCTCCGAGCAGGAGTGCGGCAAGGGCTTCGCCGACCCGAAGCCCGGTCAGCAGGTGTTCCAGATGCACAACACCGGCGACAAGGTCTCCGAGGTCTACCTCGTCAACCCGGGCACCGGCGCCGTCTACGGCGAGATCGAGGGACTGGCGCCCGGCACCACCCGCGCGCTCACCGCCACCATCGGCTCAGGCGACTACGCCTGGCGCTGCGTGCCCACCGGCGGGAACTCCGTCACCTCCGCCGCCGTCCACGTCAGCGGCGGCGCCGAGGTCAAGGCCGTCAAGCCGGTCTCCGAGGACGACCTCAAGGGCCCGCTGGACGGCTACAAGGACTACGTCGTCAAGGGACTCGCCACCCTGATGACCCAGACCCAGAAGCTCCAGGCCGACGTGCACGGCGGCGACCTCGCCGCGGCCAAGGCCGACTGGCTCACCGCCCACCTGCAGTACGCCTCGCTCGGTGCCGCCTACGGCACCTTCGCCGACCTCGACAAGAAGATCGACGGCCGCGCCGACGGATTCGCCGACAAGGCCGACGACAAGGACTTCACCGGCTTCCTGCGCCTGGAGTACGGCCTCTGGCACGGCCAGTCCGCCGCCGACCTGACGGCCGTCGCCGACGAGCTCGCCCAGAACGTCGCCAAGCTGGTGCACGACTTCCCCAGCCAGGACTTCAACCCGGGCGACCTGCCGCTGCGCGCCCACGAGATCCTCGAGAACACCCTGCAGTTCGAGCTCACCGGCGACACCGACATGGGCAGCGGCACCAACCTGGCCACCGCCCAGGCCAACCTGGTCGGCACCCAGGAGCTGCTCACCCTGCTGCAGCCGCTGCTCGACGACCGCGACCCGCAGGTGCTGGTCCGGGTCAACGCCGGGATGAAGCGGGTGGGCGACCTGCTCGCCGCCGCCCGGACCGCCGACGGCTGGACCCCGCTGGACAAGCTGCCCGCCGACGACCGCCGTCGGCTGGACGGGGCCACCGGCCAGCTGCTCGAAGACCTCTCTCCCATCCCCGCGCTCCTCGAGATCCGGAAGGCCGCCTGATGACCGACCAGACCGCAGCCACCGGGTCCTGCCCGTTCCCACACGCGGCCGCGGCCGCCCAAGCCGCCGAGGCCGCCCGGCCTGCCGAGGCCACCCAGGCCGCCGAGCAGGGCGGCTGCCCGGCCGGCCCGGCCCGGCGCAGCTTCGTGCGGGCCGCACTCGGCGCGGGCGCCGGGGCAGCCGTCCTCGCCGGCGGGGCCTTCACCCTCGGCGCCGGCCCGGCCTCCGCCGGGGACAGCCACCAGACGAAGACCGGCGCCGTCCCGTTCCACGGCGGCCACCAGGCCGGCATCACCACCCCGGCCCCGGCCCACGCCGCCTTCGTCTCCTGCCAGGTGATCGCCCAGGACCGCAAGGGCCTGGAGGACCTCTTCAAGACCCTGACCGAGCGGATCCGCTTCCTCACGGCCGGCGGCACCCCGCCCGACCTGGGCGTCGGCGCGCCGCCGTCCGACAGCGGCATCCTCGGCCCGGTGGTGCCCACCGACAACCTGACCGTCACGGTCGGCGTCGGCGCCTCGCTCTTCGACGACCGCTACGGGCTGGCCAAGGCCAAGCCGGTCAAGCTGACGCCGATGAAGACCTTCCCCAACGACAACCTCCAGGCCGCCGAACTCCACGGCGACCTCTCGCTGCAGATCTGCGCCGACCGGCAGGACACCGTGCTGCACGCGCTGCGCGACATCACCCGGCACACCCGCGGCGCGCTGCAGATCCTCTGGCGGATCGACGGCTTCCAGAACCAGTCCCGGCCGGACGGCGCCCAGCGCAACCTGCTCGGCTTCAAGGACGGCATCGTCAACCCGGACACCACCTCCTCCCGCGAGATGGACCGACTGGTCTGGGTGACCGACGGGATGGGCGAGCCCGGCTGGGCGACCGGCGGCAGCTACCAGGTGATCCGGATCATCCGGATGCTGATCGAGTTCTGGGACCGCGTCACGCTCACCGAGCAGGAGAAGATGTTCGGCCGCCGCCGCGACACCGGCGCCCCGCTGGACGGCCACCAGGAGACCGACGCGCCGGACTACGGCAAGGACCCGGACGGCAAGGCGATCCCGCTCGACGCGCACATCCGCCTCGCCAACCCGCGCACCGCCGACACCGACAACTCGCGCATCCTGCGGCGCGGCTTCAACTACGACCGGGGCATCGACAAGGCCGGCAACCTGGACCTGGGCCTGGTGTTCTGCTGCTACCAGCAGGATGTCGTGCGGCAATTCGAGGCCACCCAGACCCGGCTGATCGACGAGCCGCTGGTGGACTACATCTCGCCCACCGGCGGCGGCTACTTCTTCGTCCTGCCGGGCGTGAAGGACGAGGCCGACTGGCTCGGACGGGGGCTGCTCGCCGCCGTCTGAGGGTGAGTGCTGCCACGGGGGGGGGGGGGGGGGGGGGGGGGGGGGGGGGGGGGGGGGGGTTGTGGTGGGGGGGGGGGGGGGGGGGTGGAGGGGGGGGGGGGGGGGGGGGGGGGGGGGGGGGGGGGGGGGGGGGGGGGGGGG
>NZ_JBVHXY010000064.1:0-38083 GCF_055569215.1 Kitasatospora sp. NPDC029312
GCCGGCTGAGCCCGTGACCCGGAACCCGCGGCGGGGGGGGGGGGGGGGGAGAGGGGGAAGAAAGCGATCCTGGCGCCAGCCCCCCCACCCCCCCCCCCCCCCCCCCCCCGCCTTCCCCCCCCCCCTCCCCCCCCCCCCCCCCCCCCCCCCAGGGCCAGGCCGATCGGGGTCCAGCCGGTGGGCCGCAGGGTGGCGACCGCGGTCTTGGCCTGGACCTTGTCGGTCTTGCCGACCGGGAAGAGCTGCTTGGTGTCCTGGCAGCCGAGGTTCTTGTCGTTGCCGGGGTAGGTCGCGCCGAGGGTGCGGATGCCGAAGTCGGTCTCCGGCGGAAGGGCGTCGATCACCTCGTTCAGCGACTGCTGGGCCACCGAGATGCGGCTCTTGCCCTGGATGTCGGTGGCGGTCATGGAACCGCTGACGTCCAGGATCAGGTCGACCTTGGGGTTCTCCTTGGGCGCGGCTGAGGCGCCGGCTGTTGGTTCGCCGGCATGGGCGGGCAGGCCGAGGAGCAGCGTGGCGCCCGTTATCGCCAGGGCGGTCAGCAGGCTGCCGAGCCTGGTGGTCGGTCGTCGTCCGGTAGTCACCCGCCAGATCCTAGGGATCATCAGTTCATCAAGGCCACACGGGACCGGACGGGGCACCCGCCCGCCGGCGTGCGAACTCGGCTTTCGGGCCGGGCGCTTGGGTCGTGCGGGGCTGACGCCGGTCTTATCCGCGCCGGGTAGCCTTCAGCGGGACGCGGACACGGGGGCGGGTGTGATGGAGCTGACCTCGGTCGGCAAGCGGTACGGGCGGCGCGGGCGGTGGATCCTGCGGGACGTCGACCTAGCCGTCGGGCCGGGGGAGTTGGTGCGGATCGCCGGGCCGAACGGCAGTGGCAAGTCGACGCTGCTGCGGCTGGTGGCCGGGATCGAGCGGCCGAGCACCGGCCGGGTGGTGCGGCCGGGTGCCACGGCGTACGTGCCGGAGCGCTTTCCGCCGGCGCTTCCGTTCGACGCCGCCTCCTACCTGGTGCGGGTGGGCCGGGTGCACGGGCTGTCGGCGGCGACGGCGCGGCGGCGGGCCGGGGAGTGGATGGAGCGGTTCGGCGTCGCGGACCGTGCGGGCACCCCGCTGAGCCGGTTGTCCAAGGGCACCTGCCAGAAGGTCGCGGTGACGCAGGCGCTGATCGCCGAGGCCCCGGTGCTGCTGCTGGACGAGGCCTGGACCGGGCTGGACCCGCAGGCCCGGGCGGTGCTGGACGAGGCGGCCGCAGAACGGGCGGCGGCGGGCGGCGCGGTGTTGTTCGTCGACCACGACCCGACGCGGCTGGCCGGGCGGACCAGTGCGGTCTACCGGGTCGGGGCGGACGGCATGCTGCGGCCGGACGAGGTGACGCCGGTGGCTGACGGGCCGGTGGCCGACGGGCCGGTGGGCGGAGTGCCGGGCGGGGCGGTGATGGAGATCGAGGTGGACGTCCCCGCGGGCGCCCCGCTGCCGCGGCGGTTGCCCGGCGCGCCGGAGCTGACCGCGCTGGACGGGACGGCGGTGCGCCTGGCGGTGCCGGCCGCGCACTCGGACGAGCTGCTGCGCAGCCTGCTGCTCGGCCGCCCGGCCGTACGGGTGCTGGCGGTGCGTCGACGGGGGGAGCGGCGGTGAGACAGGTCGGGGCACTGACCCGGTACCACCTGGAGCTGCTGCTGCGCTCGCACGCCTGGCTGCCGCCGTTCCTGGCGTTCGCGCTGCTGCTGGTGATCGGGGTGTCGGCGGGTGATCCGCTGCTGGGCGGCCTGGGCTACGGGGCGGGGGTGCTGTTGCCGGTGAGCGCCTGGTACGTGCGCGGCGTGCTGACCGCCGAACCGCCGGCCGCGCGGGCCTGCCTGGTCGCGGCGGCGGGCCCGGCGCGGGTGCACCTGGGCGCGCTGCTGGCGGCGCTGACGGCGGCCCTGGTGCTGGCGGTGGGCCAGGTGGCGGCGCTGTGGTGGCTCAGCGGGGCGGTGGCCGACTCGGGGGCCCAGCGGGATCCGGGCGTCGGACGGGCGCTGCTGGCCGGGCTGTCGACCTCGGTGGTCTGCGTGCTGTCCGGGGTGGTGGCCGGGGCACTGGCCAACCGCCCGGTGCTGGTCCGCTCGCCGTACGGGATCCTGGCGGCGCTTGGCTTGGCCGCGGTGGCGCTGGTGGCGCCGGTCTCGCCGGCCAACGTAGCGGTGCGCGCCCTGGTGGCGGCCGCGCGGACCGGGCAGGTGGCCGTGCCCTGGGTCGAACTGCTGCTCGCCACGGCGCTGCTGGCCGTGGTCGGTGCCGGGGTGGCGGCCCTGGCCGGGCGGCGGGCGCCGTGAGGCGTGGCGGCTGATTCCGGCAATGGCGGACACACCGGGGCGAAGAGCCGATGCACCTGGTCAGTGCTCGTTAGGGTGACGGATCGGGCGCGTGCGCCGCACCGGCGCCCGGACCCGGCCTCCTCCGCCTCCCCCAGGACGGTTCGTGGCGACACCCTCCGCCGTGATGAGATCCGCCCGGCCGGCCCGGTCGGTGCCGACCAGGCGCACCACCGAGCTGCTGCTGGTGCTGACCGCCGTCCTGGCCGCCGTGTTCGGCTACATCGAGGTGGGCGTCGACCTGGACGGCGCGGTGCCGGCCGACGCGGCGGGCTACGCCGCCGTGCTGGGCCTGCCGCCCCTGGCGGCGCACGCCGTCGTCCGGTGGCGGGCCCGGTACGCGGACCCGCTGCTGCTGCCGATCGCCGTGCTGCTCAACGGGATCGGGCTGGTGGTGATCCACCGGCTCGACCGGGCCACCCCGGGGCGGGCGGCCGCCTCGGCCCAGCTGCTCTGGTCCGGCCTGGGGGTGGTGCTGTTCATCGCCGTGGTGCTGCTGGTGCGCGACCACCGGCGGCTGCGCCGCTACGCCTACCTGGGGGCGCTGCTGGCGCTGGTCCTGCTGGTGCTGCCGATCTTCTTCCCGCCGGTGTACGGCTCGCGGATCTGGGTCGTGGCCGGGCCGGTCTCCTTCCAGCCGGGGGAGTTCGCCAAGGTGCTGCTGGCCGTCTTCTTCGCCGCCTACCTGGCGGTGCACCGCGACGCCCTGGCCCTCACCGGCCGCCGGGTCTGGCGCTGGCAGCTGCCGCGCGGGCGGGTGCTCGGGCCGGTGCTGCTGATCTGGGCGGCCTCCGTCGGCGTGCTGGTGCTGGAGACCGACCTCGGCACCTCGCTGCTGTTCTTCGCCCTCTTCGTGGTGATGCTGTACGTGGCCACGGCGCGCACCGGCTGGATCGCGATCGGCCTGGGCCTGGCGGCGGTCGGCGCGGTGACGGTCGGTCGGCTCTCGCCGCACGTGCACAGCCGGGTGTCGGACTGGCTGGACCCGCTGGGCTCGATCGCGGCGGGCAGGGGCGCCAACCAGCTCGCCCAGTCGCTGTTCGCCGTCGCCTGGGGCGGCGAGCTGGGCACCGGGCTGGGCAACGGGCACTCGGTGCTGATCGGCTTCGCCGCCAAGTCGGACTTCATCCTCGCCACCATCGGTGAGGAGCTCGGGCTGACCGGGCTGATCGCGGTGTTCCTGCTGTACGCGGTGCTGATCTCGCGCGGGTTCCGGACCGGCATCGCGCTGCGTGACCCGTTCGGGCGGCTGCTGGCGATCGGACTGGCGGCGATCGTCGGCCTGCAGGTGTTCGTGGTGGCGGGCGGGGTGCTCGCGCTGATCCCGCTGACCGGGATGACGATGCCGTTCATCGCCCAGGGCGGTTCCTCGGTGGTGACCAACTGGATCATCGTCGCGCTGCTCGTGCGCATGAGTCACGACGCCCGGCGGCCCGCCCCGCCCGCCCCCGAGGGGGCGTGATGGCGCGGATCCGACGGAGGGGCAACGGCCCCCAGGGCCTGCCCGGGATCTCGGTCACCGGGCGGCGGGCGGCGACCTTCTGCGTGCTGCTGGTCGCGGCGCTGTGCGTGCAGGCCACCCGGGTGCAGGTGTTCCAGGCCGGGGGCCTCGACCACAACACCGCCAACCAGCGGCTCACCGTCGAGCGCTACGCCCAGCCGCGCGGGAACATCCTGGTCGGCGCCGAGAGCGTCACCGGCTCCCGGGCCACCGGCGGGCGGTACGCGTACAAGCGCACCTACACCGACGGCCCGACCTACGCCGCCGTCACCGGCTTCGCCTCCCAGGCGTACGGGACCACCCAGCTGGAGGCCACCGAGGACGACCTGCTGACCGGCACCGACGGACGGCTGACCGGCTGGGCGCTCTGGGACGCGATCAGCCGCAAGCAGAACCCCGGCGGGGACGTGCACACCACGATCGACCGGGCCGCGCAGCAGGCCGCGATGAGCGGGCTCGGCCGCCAGAAGGGCGCGGTGGCGGCGATCGAGCCGGCCACCGGGCGGATCCTGGCGCTGGCCAGCACGCCCTCCTACGACCCGGGCGACTTCGCCGGCTCGGGCGGCGCCGACCAGACGGCCTGGAACCGGCTGCAGGCCGACCCCGACCAGCCGATGCTCAACCGGGCGCTGCGCCAGACCTACCCGCCGGGTTCGGCCTTCAAGGTGGTCACCGCCGCGGCCGCGCTCGCGAGCGGGGTGGTCACCGACCCGAACGCGCCGACCGAGGCGCCCTTCCCGTACGTGATGCCCGGGACGACCACCGCGCTGGTCAACGACAGCGCCGTCTGCGACCAGCCCGGGCAGTCGCTGGACGCCGCGATGACGGCCAGCTGCAACAGCGTACTCGGCTACCTCGGGGTGCGGACCGGGCTGGAGCGGATGGTGGCGACGGCCGAGGGCTTCGGCTTCAACGACCCGGAGCTGGACCTGCCGGTGCGCCCGGCCCGGTCGAACGTCGACACCCGGATGAACCCCTCGCAGCTGGCGCTGTCCTCGATCGGGCAGTTCGACACCGCGGCCACCCCGCTGGTGATGGCGATGGTCGCGGCCGGGGTCGCCAACGACGGGACGGTGATGCGTCCACAGCTTGTGGACAAGCTGACCCGCGGCGACGGCACGGTGGTGGAGCTGATGAAGCCGGCCGTGTACAAGCGGCCGCTGACGCCGGCGGTGGCCGGGCAGGTGCGCAAGCTGATGACCGACGTGGTGGAGCACGGCACCGGCGGCAACGCCCGGATCGCCGGGGCGGTGGTCGGCGGCAAGACCGGCACCGCCCAGCACGGGGTGGACAACAGCGGGACGCCGTACGCCTGGTTCGTCTCCTGGGCCAAGCCGGCCGGCTCGGACGCGGTGCCGCCGGTCGCGGTGGCGGTGGTGGTCGCGGACAGCGATGCCTCGGACGTCTCCGGCGGTGCGCTGGCCGCTCCGATCGCGCGGTCGGTGATGCGGGCGGTGCTCGACCGCTGAGGCCGTCGGCAGGGGCGCTGAGCTGGCCTTTTAGCCTGCGCCCGGGGAAGTCTGCCGTGTGCGAAGTGTCCGGTTTGTTATCTGCGGTGCTACGGTTCGTACAATGCGCGGTCCGAGACTGTTCGTTTGCGACACTGGTGCATTCGGGGGGTACTGTCCCATCTTTGTTCGGTTGGTCCCCGATGGCACCCCCCAGTGCCCCGGGTGACCGGCCACTAGGACACCCTCCCCCGCCTAGAAGGATCGCGGTCTTGGCCAGCAACACCCTTGGCGCGCGTCTACTGCGACGCAAGCCCGTATCGTCCCTGATCGCGGAGAGCGACGGCCACAGCGGCCTCCCGGCCGGCGCGCCCGAGGAGGGCGGACGCTCCGGCATCCACCTCCGCCGCTCCATCGGGCTCTGGCAGCTGTCCGCGATCGGCATCGGCGCCACCATCGGCACCGGCATCTTCTTCGTGCTGAACACCGCCGTCCCCGCGGCCGGCCCGGCCGTCATCCTCTCCTTCGTGATCGCCGCCGTCACCGCCGGACTCACCGCGCTCTGCTACGCCGAGATGGCCTCCGCGATCCCGGTCTCCGGCTCCTCGTACTCCTACGCCTACGCCACCCTCGGCGAGGGCGTCGCCTTCGGCGTCGGCATCTGCCTGCTGATGGAGTACGGCGTCTCCGCCTCCGCGATCGCCGTGAGCTGGGCCGAGTACCTGAACAAGTTCCTCGACCTGTCTTTCGGGTTCAAGATCCCCGAGCAGTTGTCCGCGGCGCCGGACAGCACCCACTGGTTCAACCTGCCGGCGCTGCTGCTGGTCGCGATGGTCTGCTTCCTGCTGATCCGCGGTGTCAGCGAGTCCGTGAAGGTCAACGCGGTCATGGTCGGCATCAAGATCGTGATCCTGCTGCTGTTCGTCGGCGTCGCGCTCACCGGCTTCCACTCCGGCAACCTGACCCCGTTCATGCCGCTCGGCATCGGCGGCGTGCAGGTCGCCGCGTCCAGCATCTTCTTCTCCTTCATCGGCCTGGACGCCGTGTCCACCGCCGGTGAGGAGGTCAAGGATCCGCGCCGCACCCTGCCGATGGCGATCATCATCTCGCTGGTCGTGGTGACCCTGCTCTACATCCTGGTCGCCCTGGCCGGCATCGGCGCCCAGCCGTGGAACAAGTTCGACGGCCAGGAGGCGGGGCTCGCCCAGATCCTCCAGGACATCACCGGCCAGAGCTGGCCCGCGATCGTCTTCGCGATCGGCGCGATCATCTCGATCTTCAGCATCACCATCGTGGTGATCTACGGCCAGACCCGCATCCTGTACTCGATGGGCCGCGACGGCATGCTGCCCAAGCGCTTCGCCGAGCTCTCCCCGCGCACCGGCACCCCGGTCTGGAACACCATCGTGGTGGGCGTCGGCGTGGGCGCGCTGGCCGCCTTCGTCCCGCTGAACATCCTGGCCGACATCACCAGCCTGGGCACGCTGATCGCCTTCTCGGTGGTCTCCATCGGCGTGATGGTCCTGCGCCGCACCCAGCCCGACCTGCCGCGCGGCTTCAAGGTGCCCGGTTACCCGGTCGTCCCGCTGGTCAGCGTCGCCTTCTGCGTCTACCTGATCACCGGACTGCACGCCGACACCTTCCGGGCCGGCGGGATCGCCCTCGCCGTCGCCGTGGTCGTCTACTTCGGCTACAGCATCAAGCACTCCAAGCTGGAGCAGACCCAGCAGCAGGCCGTCCCGGTCGACAGTCCGACCGGCTGACCAGGCCGTTACCCAATCGTGAAGGGCCGCCGACGGGTACGACCCCCGGCGGCCCTACGCGCGTAGCGTCCGGATCGGGGCTGGATGCCATGGCGACAGGGCCCGTCCGGCACCCATAACCTTCCACCATGGTGAGCACCCGCACGCCCGGCTTCTCCCGCCCGCGCGGCCGCTTCACCGGCCGCGCCAGAACGCCGGCCCAGACCGTCAGCGCCGAAGTGCCGTCCAGACCCGGACGGCCCCCACGGGGTTTCTCCACCCGGCCGTTCCCCCGACAGCGTGGCGAAAGCACCTTTCCGCCCACGCTCGATCGGTGGAATCCCGCCCGGCTCGCCTCGCTGCGCTCGGTCCAGCTGCTCGGCTGCCTGATCGCGGCCGGCTGGGCCGCCACCTTCCCCCTGGTCTCCGACCTGCCCAACCAGCGGCTGTGGGGCCTCGTCGCAGCCCCCGCCTACCTGCTGGCCGGGCTGTTCTGCCTCACCCTGCCGCGCCGCTACGCCCCCCAGGCGGCTGCGGCGGTCGGCCTCGCCGGCGCCGTCCTCGCCCCCCTCGGACTACTCGCCCTGACCGGACGCCACCAGTCCGAGGTGATGGTGGTCGAACGCTCGGCCCACCTGCTGCTCACCACCGGTGACGCCTACCTGCCGCACCCGGTGGTCGTCACCGACTACAACCCGTACCTGCCGGCCATGGCCCTGTTCGGGCTGCCGCGCCAGCTGCTCGGCAGCTCCACCGCCTTCACCAGGGTCGCCGGGGACGCCCGTATCTGGTTCGCCCTCACCTTCGTCGTCTGCCTGCTGTGCGCCTGGCGGCTGCTGCGGCCCAGCCGGGACCGCGCGCCGCTGCTGCCGCTGGCCGTCCTCACCGCCTCGCCGCTGATAGCGCTCGCCCTGGCCGTCGGCGGAGTGGACCTCCCGCTGATCGGGGTCTGCTGCCTCGCCATGGCGCTCGCCGAGCGGGACCGCACCGTCGCCGCCGGCCTGGTGCTCGCCCTGGCCTGCAGCCTCAAATGGACCGCCTGGCCCGCGCTGCCGGTGGCCGTCCTGCTGCTCTGGCGGCTGTACGGGCGCCGGCCCGCCGCCCGCACCGCGCTGATCGGGGTCGGGGTGAGCGCGGCGGTGATCCTGCCGTCCGTCCTGACCCAGCCGAACCAGCTGCGCGACCAGGTGGTGCGCTTCCCGCTCGGGATGACCAAGATCCGGACCCCGGCGGGCAGCCCGCTGCCCGGCAAGGTGCTGGCCGGCTTCGGGCCCACCGGGCACTCGATCTCGCTGGCGCTGATGACGGTGGCCCTGGTCGGGGTGGCGATCTGGCTGCTGGCCCGGCCGCCGGTCTCCGCCATCGCGGCCGCCGACCTGCTGGCGGCGGGCCTGGCGATCGCCTTCACGCTCGCCCCGGCCGGGCGGTTCGGGTACCTGGCGCTGCCGGCCGTCCTGGTGATCTGGCCCCGGCTGGCAGCCCGCCGCTGGAGCAGCCGCCGACCGGTTCCGACCCGCTTGCGGAACGCGCCCCAGCCGGTGCTGCCGCGGCGCTGAAGGGGCTGGGCACTGAGGGCCGGGGCGCCGAGGAGCCGGACGGCGGACAGGCGCTGACGGCCCGGCCGGGCGGGGGCGCCGAGGGCCGGACGGCCGGAGCCCGTCCGACCCGGGCGGTCGAACGGGCTCCGGGAGACTCGGGCTCAGTGGTTGCCGGCCGCCTTGAGCAGCGAGGCGACCGCCGGGCCGGCCGCGTCGACGCCGTGGCCGCCGCCCTGGACCTCGGCGGCGACCGCGAGGTTGCCGCGGAAGGCCGTGAACCAGCTGTTGGTGGTGGACGCGCCCTGCACCTCGGCGGAACCGGTCTTGGCGCCCGCGTTGTCGGTGATCCCGGTCATCACGTCCTTGGCCGTGCCGCCGACGGCGGTGGCGTTCATCATCGCGCGCAGCTTGGCGGCGACGTCCGGCGCGATCTGGCGGGCCGCCTGCTGCTGCGGCAGACCGGCGACGAGGATCGGCTGCTTGAACGCGCCGCTCTGGACGGTCGCGGTGATCGAGGCGATGGCCAGCGGGTTCATCTGGACCTTGCCCTGGCCGATGTAGTTCATGGCCTGCTCGTCCTTGCTGCCCGGAGTGGGCGGCACCTTGCCGTCGGCGTTCGGCAGGCCGGTCTTCCACTCCAGGCCGACGCCGTACACGTCCTTGGCGGTGGCGGCCAGCGTCTCGGGCTTGAGGCTGGTCAGGCCCTGGTTGATGAAGGCCGTGTTGCAGGACACCATGAAATCCTGCTGGAGGGTGTTGTTCGGGAAGGCACCGGGAAAGTCGTTCGGGATGGCCACCGGGTTGCTGCTCTTCTCCGGGCAGGCCACCACGGTGTCCGGGTTGATCCCGGCCTCCAGCAGGGCCGTCGAGGTGACGATCTTCATCGTCGAGCCGGGCGCGAGCAGGCCGGTGAAGGCCCGGTTCTGGCCGGTGGCCGGCGCGTTGGCGAAGGCCAGCACCTGCCCGGTGCTCGGCTCGACCGCGACGATGGAGCCGGACTTGCCGCCCAGGTCGGTCATCGCCTTCTCGGCGGCGGCCTGGACGGTGTTGTCGATGGTGACCTTGAAGGGCTTGCCGGGCTTCGGCTCGACGATGGTGAACAGCTTGTCCGGGGCGGTCTTGCCGGCCGGGTCGGTGATCACCACGGCGCTGCCCGCGTCCTGGTCCTTGTTCGGGTCCGGCGGCAGCAGCTTGCGGGCGTTGTCCTGGAGGCTGGCCATCAGCGCCGGGGTGAGCGAGGCGCCCTGCAGCGGCTTGCCGTTGCGGTCGACCACGGTGGACGGCGGGGCGAAGACCTGCTGGGTGGCGATCGTATCGTTGCCGGACAGGTGCGGGTGGATCACCGAGGGCGCCCAGTGCACGGCCGGGGTGTTGTCGCTCATCTTCACGACGTTCAGGAAGCCGTTGTAGTCCCAGACCCGGCTGGTGCCCTCGAACTCGGCCCGCGCCTTGAAGCCCATCAGCACGCCGGTCGGCCCGGGGGAGGCGGACGGCGAGTCGGTGGCCCCCGGGGTGCCGGTCGCGGACGGGGCCGCCGAGGCCGCGCCGGTGGGCTTGGCCGGGGTGGGCGTGCCGGTGGCGGAGGCGAAGGCCTGCGGGGTGGCGGGGCCGGCCGGGGTCAGGGTCAGCGCGCTCGGCTTCACCGAGTCCTTGAAGGCCGTCAGCGCGGTGGTGGCGGTGGCCGGGTCGTCGGTCAGCGAGGCGGCCTTGGCGATGTCGCCGGACGCCCAGGCCGCCAGGAAGTCCTTCGCACCGTTCGCGGCCTGGTCGGCGGAGGGCGGTTCGGCGACCACCGTCCGGGCCTTCTTGCCGTCGGAGGACCCGGAGTCCGAGCCGCCCATCAGGCTGTAGGCGCCGTAGCCGCCGCCCGCCAGGACGACGATGGACACGCCGGTGATGATGCCGATCTTCGCGCCACTGCGCATGGTGCAGGTCCCCCAGGGGTCTCGCGGCCGGGCGCAACCGGCCGGAGGCCGGAAACGCGGTACCCGCCCACCCTAGGCAGGGCGGAACGGTGCGCCGACGAAATGCCCGGGACTTGTGACGGATCTGGTACGTCTCGTGCGCCGCGTACGGACGGTTCGGGCGTGTCGTGTGTGGGCGGGTCATGTGCGGGCGGGCGGCCCGGGATCCGGGCGCGGCTCAGATCCAGCTGTTGAACCACATCCGGCCGCGCCAGTCGTCCAGCGGGATGGTCTGCCCGGTGAACAGCGGGAAGAAGTAGAGGAAGTTCCAGACGATCAGCAGCACCAGCAGCCCGGCCGTCGTCGCGCCGATGATCCGGCGGTCCCGGGAGGCGCCGGGCGGCCCGATCAGGGCGCCGAGCAGCATCGTCACCGCGAGCACCAGGAACGGGACGAAGACCACCGCGTAGAAGAGGAAGATCGTCCGCTGCTGGTAGAGGAACCACGGCAGGTAGCCGGCCGCCAGGCCGCACAGCAGGGCGCCGGCCCGCCAGTCCCGCCGGAACGCCCAGCGCCACAAGCAGTAGACCAGCGCCACCACGGCCGTCCACCACAGCAGCGGCGTGCCGATGCCCAGCACCTCGCGGGCGCAGTCGGCGGCCGTGCAGCCGGCCTGGCCGAACTTCGGGGACTCGTAGTAGAAGGAGACCGGGCGGCCCAGCACCAGCCAGGACCACGGGTTGGACTGGTAGGTGTGGGGGTCGCTCAGATGGGTGTGGAACTCGTACACCGTCGAGTGGTAGTGCCACAGGGCGCGCAGGCCCTCGGGTATCCACGGGTAGTCGGTGGAGCGGCCGACCGCCCAGTCCCGGCCCCAGCCGCCCTGGCCGGGAGCGGTGCTGCTGGCGAACCAGCCCCACCAGGAGGCGAGGTAGACGGCCACCGAGACCACCACGACCGACACGAAGGCCGGCACCACGTCCCGGGCGAGCACCGCCAGGTACGGGCGCGGCGCCCCCGCCAGCCGGCGGGCGCCGACGTCCCACAGCACGGTCATCACGCCGAAGGCCGCCGCCACGTACAGGCCGCTCCACTTGGTGGCGCAGGTCAGGCCGACGCAGACGCCGGCCGCGATCCGGTACGGGCGCCAGCCCAGGTTGAGCCGCTGGGCCGCCCACGGATCCGCGACCCCGCCCAGCCGGGCCGCCAGCCGGGCCCGGGTGCGGTCGCGGTCCAGCAGCAGGAAGCCGAAGGCGGCGAGCATCCAGAACATCACCACCAGGTCGAGCAGCGCCGCCCGGCTGAGCACCAGGTGCAGGCCGTCCACCGAGAGCAGCAGACCGGCCACACAGCCCAGCAGCGTCGAGCGGAACATCCGGCGGGCGATCCGGGCCAGCATCAGCACCGACAGGGTGCCGAGCAGTGCCACCGCGAAGCGCCAGCCGAAGGGGTTCATCCCGAACAGCTGCTCGCCCGCACCGATGATCCACTTGCCGACCGGCGGGTGCACCACGTACGAGGGGGTCGGGCGGTACGGGACGGTCGCGCCCGGCGTCATGATCGTCGTGTTGGCGTCCTCCGGCCAGCTGATCTCGTAGCCGCCGTGCCAGAGCGCGTAGGCGTCCTTGGCGTAGTACGTCTCGTCGAAGACGATCGCGTGCGGCTGCCCCAGGTTCGTGAACCGCAGCAGCCCGGCGAACACCGCCACCGCGATCGGGCCCAGCCAGCCGGACCAGCGGCACAGGACGTACCAGAGGCCCTGCGGCAGCCGGACGCCCAGCCGCAGCAGCAGCGGCGACTGCGGGACGTCCCGGGTGGTCACCCCCGGGCCGTCCGGCATCGGCGGGACCAGGCGCTCGGTGAGCGTCGCGCTCGGGCGCGGGCGGTAGCCGTGGCGGGCCAGGCGCTCCCGCCAAACCGGAGCCGTCTCCCGGGGCGACGCGTCCCCGGCCGGCGCGGCCGGGGACGGGCGGGGGGACGGCAGGCCGACACCGCCGTGCGCGGAGTGGTCCGTACCAGTGGGCGTCTGCGCCGCCGTGTCGCCGTTCATCCGCCACATCGTAGGGGCGCTCTTCGCACGGGTGAGCGGTCCCTCGGAAGCTGCCCGAATCGTCACCAAAAGCCCCGGGGGTGGTGGAGCTGCAAGGATGGGGCCCGTGACAGGAGTACTCGTTCTCGCAGGCACCCCCATCGGCGACGTCTCGGACGCCCCGCCCCGGCTGCTCACCGAACTCGCCACGGCGGACGTCATCGCGGCCGAGGACACCCGGCGGCTGCGCCGGCTCACCCAGGCGCTCGGGGTGACCCCGGCCGGGCGGGTCCTCTCCTACTTCGAGGGCAACGAGGTCGCCCGCACCCCCGAGCTGGTCGAGGCGCTGCTCGGCGGCGCCCGGGTGCTGCTGGTCACCGACGCCGGGATGCCCTCGGTGTCCGACCCCGGCTACCGGCTGGTGGCGGCGGCCGTCGCGGCGGAGGTGAAGGTCACCGCCGTCCCCGGGCCGTCCGCCGTGCTCACCGCGCTCGCGCTGTCCGGGCTGCCGGTCGACCGGTTCACCTTCGAGGGCTTCCTGCCGCGCAAGACCGGGGACCGGGCCCGGCAGCTGGCCTCGATCGCGGCCGAGCCGCGCACCATGGTCTTCTTCGAGGCGCCGCACCGGATCGCCGAGGCGCTGGCCGCGATGGCCGAGGCGTTCGGACCCGAGCGCCCGGCCGCCGTGTGCCGCGAGCTCACCAAGACCTACGAGGAGGTCAAGCGCGGGCCGATCGGCGAGCTGGCGGCCTGGGCGGCCGACGGGGTCAGGGGCGAGATCACCGTCGTGGTGGCGGGCGCCCCCCCGGCCGCGCCCCAGGAGTTGACCCCGGCCGAACTGGCCCGGCTGGTCACCCTCCGGGAGGAGGCCGGGGAACGGCGCAAGGAGGCCATCGCGGCCGTCGCGGCGGAACTCTCCGTGCCCAAGCGGGACGTCTTCGACGCGGTCGTCGCGGCCAAGAAGGACGCCCTGAACGAGGCTCCGAAAAAGGGGTGAATTAGGGGGGTTGCGGGGCGGGCGGGGAGTCGTACCTTGGAGTGAGGCCCTGGTAAACACCCACTGAGCTGAAGTTTCGGTCGTGGTTGAAGCACGCTGGGAGGCCCTTCGTATAGGACTTCCCAACCCGCATCCAAGTCTTCACAAGCGGGGCATCGGCCGGGGCGGTCCGGGCATTTCCTGGAATGGAAAGACCCAGCCGGGCGAGCGCCCGACGGGCACTGGGAGAAGGCTATGAGCGACACGATCGGTAGCCCCCGCAGTGGCAACGCACTGAGCGCACCCGGGCTGTCCGGGCGGCCGCACACTCCCGTCGAGACCGTACGGGAGGCCTACGCCTTCGCCTGCCTGCGCTGCGGGTACGGCTGGGAGCAGGCGTACGACATCGAGCACCACGTCGCCAAGGACGGCCACGTCGTGTTCGAGTACCACGCCAACGGTGTCCGGGTACCGTCTCCGCTGCTCAAGCCGACCTGCCCCGGGTGTGGTGGCCACACCGTCCGGATCATGCGCGAGGGCCGGGTGGCCTCCGCCGACCAGCCCTGGCAGCACGCCCCCGGCTACCCGGCGCACGCCGAGCCGGCCGGGACGCCCCCGGTGCCCGGGCCCGAGAAGCCGCGCGGACGCTGGGCCCGGTTCTGGTCGCGGCTGCTGGGCTGACCGCCGGCACGGGAGCGCGACCGGGCCGCCCACCGCGAGCACCGCGGCGGGCGGCCCGGCGGGTGCGGGGCCGGCGGCCGCGGCCCCGCCGGGGCGGCCCCGGTGCGCGGGGGCGATGCGGTCGAGGCGGGTGTTCGGGCCCGACTAAGCTTTCCGACCATGGCGGCCACTGCAGAGCACAGCACCACCGGGGCGAACGCCTCGGCGTACTACGTTTCCACCCCGATCTACTACGTCAACGACCGTCCGCACCTGGGCCACGCGTACACCACGGTGGCGGGCGACGTCCTCACCCGCTGGCACCGCCAGCGCGGCGAGAAGGTGTGGTACCTGACCGGCACCGACGAGCACGGTCAGAAGATCATGCGGACCGCCGAGGCCAACGGCGTCAGCCCGCAGGAGTGGTGCGACAAGCTGGTCGAGGAGGCCTGGAAGCCGCTCTGGGAGCACCTGGAGATCGCCAACGACGACTTCATCCGCACCACCGAGGAGCGGCACACCGTCCGGGTGCAGGAGTTCGTCCAGGATCTGTACGACAAGGGCGAGATCTACAAGGGCGGCTACTCCGGCCCGTACTGCGTCGGCTGCGAGGAGTTCAAGCTCCCCGCCGAGCTGCTGGACGGCGCCACCGAGGACGAGAAGCTCTGCTCCGTCCACAAGCGGCCGGTCGAGTGGCTGGAGGAGGAGAACTACTTCTTCCGCCTCTCCGCCTACGGCCCGAAGCTGCTCGAGTTCTACGCCGCCAACCCGGGCTTCATCCAGCCCGCGTCGGCCCGCAACGAGGTGCTGCGCTTCGTCGAGCAGGACCTGAAGGACCTCTCGATCTCCCGCTCCACCTTCAACTGGGGCGTGCCGCTGCCCTGGGACGAGAAGCACGTCCTCTACGTGTGGGTGGACGCGCTGCAGAACTACATCACCGCGGCCGGCTACGGCAGCGACCCGGAGCGCTTCGCCGAGCTGTGGCCGGCCTCCGTTCACCTGGTCGGCAAGGACATCCTCCGCTTCCACGCCGTCATCTGGCCCGCCATGCTGATGGCCGCCGGCCTGCCGCTGCCCAAGCGGGTCGTCGCCAACGGCTGGCTGATGGTCGGCGGCGAGAAGATGTCCAAGTCCAACCTGACCGGCATCGCGCCCACCGACCTCACCTCGCACTTCGGCGTGGACGCGTACCGCTACTACTTCCTGCGGGCGATCCCGTTCGGCACGGACGGCTCGTTCTCCTGGGAGGACTTCACCGCCCGGTACACCTCCGAACTGGCCAACGACTTCGGCAACCTGGCCTCCCGGGTCGCCGCGATGGTCGGCAAGTACTTCGGCGGGGAGCTGCCGGCCTCGGCCGCGCACGGTGACGCCGAGCAGGCCGTCGCCGACGGGCTCGCCGCCGCCGTCGCCGCCGCCGACGTGAAGATCGGCGAGGAGCTCGACTTCGCCGGCGGCCTCGCGGCGATCTTCGAGTTCGTCAAGCAGGTCAACGGCTACCTCACCGAGCAGGAGCCGTGGAAGGTCGCCAAGGACGACTCGGAGGAGGGCCGGGCGCGTCTGGCCACCATCCTCTACACCGCCGCCGAGGCGCTGCGCGGCACCGCCGTCCTGCTCAACCCGGTGATGCCGGCCACGGCCGAGAAGCTGTGGGCCTCGCTCGGCGCCGCCGAGGGCCTCGGCGCGCTCGCCGCGCAGACCGTCGCCACCGCCGGTGACTGGGGCCGGCTGCCCGCCGGTGCCACCGTCACCAAGGGCGAGATCCTGTTCCCGCGCCTGGAAGAGAAGCCGGCCTCCTGATGCCCGCCAAGGACGACGACCGGTCGACCCCGCCGCCGCTGCCGGAACCCCTGGCCGTGGCGGTGGCCGACTCGCACACCCACCTCGACATGCAGGCCGGCACCCCGGCCGAGGGACTGGCCCGGGCCGCCTCGGTCGGAGTCACCACGGTCGTCCAGGTGGGCTGCGACGTGCCCGGCTCGCGCTGGGCCGCCGAACTGGCGGGCCGGTACGACCAGGTGCACGCGGCCGTCGCCCTGCACCCCAACGAGGCGCCGCGGATCTTCCTCGGCGACCCGGACGGCTGGTCCGGCCGGCGGCGGCCCGCGGGCGGTCAGGCGGCGCTGGACGAGGCGCTCGCCGAGATCGACGCCCTCGCCGCGCTGCCGCAGGTGCTCGCCGTGGGCGAGACCGGCCTGGACTACTTCCGCACCGGCCCGGAGGGCGTGGAGATCCAGAAGGAGTCGTTCCGCCGCCACATCGAGATGGCCAAGCGGCACGGCAAGGCCCTGGTCATCCACGACCGGGACGCCCACGAGGACGTCATCGCCGTCCTGCTGGCCGAGGGCGCCCCGGAACGGACCGTCTTCCACTGCTACTCGGGCGACGCCGAGATGGCCGAGGTCTGCGCCGAACACGGCTGGTACCTCTCCTTCGCCGGTCCGGTCACCTTCAAGGCCAACCAGCCGCTGCGCGACGCGCTGCTCGCCACGCCGCTCGACCGGATCCTGGTCGAGACCGACGCACCCTTCCTCACCCCGCACCCGTACCGGGGCCGGCCCAACGCGCCGTACCTCATCCCGGTCACGGTGCGGTCGATGGCCGTCACCCTGGGGCTGCACGAGGACGAGCTGTCGGCGGCGATCGCGGCGAACACGGCCCGGGCGTTCGGATACTGAACCCGGGCGTCGGGGCCCTAGGGGCGGCCCTCCGGTCCGGCGCGCCGCTCCCGTCGGGCGCTCCGGTCCGGCGCGTCCGGGTGGCGCCGCCCGCGCCCGTATCCTTGGCGCGTGAGCACCACCGACCCCACCCCTGACAGCCGCCCCCAGCCTCCGGCCGGGGGGACCCCCTTGCTGGGCAGCGCCGACATCCGGGAGCTGGCGGCCGCGTTCGGCGTGAAGCCGACCAAGCAGCGCGGGCAGAACTTCGTCATCGACGGCAACACCGTGCGGCGGATCGTCCGCGCCGCCGAGGTGACGGAGCAGGACGCGGTGGTGGAGGTCGGGCCCGGACTCGGCTCGCTCACGCTGGCGCTGCTCGAGGTCGCCCGGCACGTCACGGCGGTCGAGATCGACCCGGTACTGGCCCGGCACCTGCCGGACACCGTCGCCGCCCGGATGCCCGGTCGCGCGGACTCCTTCGACCTGGTGTTCAGCGACGCCATGGAGGTCACCGAGCTGCCCGGGCCGGCGCCCACCGCGCTGGTCGCCAACCTGCCGTACAACGTCGCCGTGCCCGTCCTGCTGCACATGCTGGCGACCTTCCCCAGCATCGAGCGGACCCTGGTCATGGTCCAGAGCGAGGTCGCCGACCGGCTCGCCGCCAAGCCCGGCAACAAGGTGTACGGCGTCCCGTCGGTCAAGGCCAACTGGTACGCCGAGGTGAAGCGGGCCGGGGCGATCGGGCGGAACGTGTTCTGGCCCGCCCCCAACGTCGACTCCGGACTGGTCTCGCTGATCCGCCGCGAGCCGCCGAAGACCACCGCCAGCCGCGAGGAGGTGTTCGCGGTCGTCGACGCCGCGTTCGCCCAGCGGCGCAAGACCCTGCGCGCCGCCCTGGCCGGCTGGGCCGGCTCGGCCGCCGGGGCGGAGCAGGCGCTCGCCGCCGCCGGGATCGACCACAAGCTGCGCGGCGAGATGCTGACGGTGGAACAGTTCGCCGCGATCGCCGAGCACAAGCCCGCCGGCGACCACAAGGCCGTCACCGGGGCCGAGCGCGCCACCGGGCAGAAGGCCGCCGGGCAGAACGCCGCTGAGGCCAGGCCCGCCGGGCCCGAGTCCGCCGCCGAGCACCAGTCCGCCGCCGAGCCCGTTGAGGACAGCGAGTGATCACCGTACGGGTACCGGCCAAGGTCAACGTCCAGCTCGGGGTCGGCGGACTGCGCGCCGACGGTTTCCACGACCTGGCCAACGTCTTCTTCGCCGTCGCGCTCGGCGACGAGGTCACCGCGACCGAGTCGTCCGAGGGCGTCACGCTGTCCTGCTCCGGGCCGGACGCCGAGGCCGTCCCGCTCGACGACAGCAACCTCGCCGCCCGCGCCGCCCGGCTCCTCGCCGCCCACCACGGGATCACCGACCCCGCGGTGTACCTGCACATCGCCAAGGCCATCCCGGTGGCCGGCGGCATGGCCGGCGGAAGCGCCGACGGCGCCGCCGCACTGGTCGCCTGCGACGCCCTGTGGAAGCTCGACACCCCCGTCGAAACGCTGCTGGAGCTGGCCGCCGAACTCGGCTCCGACGTGCCGTTCGCCCTGGTCGGCGGCGTCGCGCTGGGCCGCGGCCGCGGCGAGATCCTGGAGCCGCTCGCCGTCTCCGGGACCTTCCACTGGGTCTTCGCGGTCGCCGACGGCGGCCTGTCCACCCCCGCCGTCTTCCGCGAGTGTGACCGGCTGCGCGAGGAGGCCGGCACCGGCTCCGGCGACACCGACGTCCCCACCCCCGACGCCGACCCGGCCCTGCTCGCCGCCCTCGCCGAGGGCGACGCCGTCGCCCTCGCCGCCGCGCTCGCCAACGACCTCCAGGCCGCCGCGCTGTCGCTGCGGCCCGCGCTGGCGGCCACCCTGCGGGCCGGCACCGAGGCGGGCGCGCTCGGCGCCCTGGTCTCCGGCTCCGGGCCGACCTGCGCGTTCCTGGCCAAGGACGCCGACGCGGCCACCACCGTCGCCGAGGCGCTGCGGGCCTCCGGCACCTGCCGCACCGCGCACGCCACGTACGGGCCGGTGCCGGGGGCGTCGGTGCTCTGAGTCCGTCGTCCGGGTCACCGCGGGCCCATTAGGCTGGGGAGATCGGGGTCTCCCCGAGCCGGCGGCGGGCCCAGCCCGCCCGGCGACCGCCGAACCCAGGAGCGCAGCACACGTGGCCGTCAACCTCGCCACCATCGAGTCCGTCACGAAGGTCTACGGCACCCGCACCCTGCTGGACGCGGTGAGCCTGGGCGTGAGCGAGGGCGACCGGATCGGCGTCGTCGGCCGCAACGGCGACGGCAAGACCACCCTGATCCGGATGCTCGCCAAGCTGGAGGAGCCCGACGGCGGCCGGATCACCTGGAACGGCGGCCTCGAACCGGCCGTCCTCACCCAGCACGACTCGCTCGACCCCGAGGCCACCATCCGGCACGAGGTCATCGCCGACCGCGCCGACCACGAGTGGCTCGGCGACGCCCGGATCCGCGACATCATCGAAGGCCTCTTCGGCGGCCTCGACCTGCCCGGCTTCGCCGACGGCCTGGACACCGTCATCGGCCCGCTCTCCGGCGGCGAGCGCCGCCGGATCGCCCTCGCCAAGCTGCTGCTCGGCTCCCCCGAGCTGGTCATCCTCGACGAGCCCACCAACCACCTCGACGTCGAGGGCATCAACTGGCTCGCCCAGCACCTGCAGAAGCGCCGCTCCGCACTGGTCTGCGTCACCCACGACCGGTGGTTCCTCGACCAGGTCTGCACCCGGATGTGGGACGTCCAGAACGGCGAGGTGCACGAGTACGAAGGCGGCTACTCCGACTACGTCTTCGCCCGCGCCGAGCGCTCCCGGATCGAGGCCGTCGAGGAGCAGAAGCGCCAGAACCTGGCCCGCAAGGAACTCGCCTGGCTGCGCCGCGGCGCCCCCGCCCGCACCTCCAAGCCGCGCTACCGGATCGAGGCCGCCAACGCCCTGATCGCGGACGTGCCGGAGCCGCGCGACACGAGCGAGCTGAGGAAGTTCGCCAACGCCCGGCTCGGCAAGACCGTCTTCGACCTGGAGAACGTCACCGTCAAGGCCGGCCCCAAGCTGCTGCTGGAGAACCTCACCTGGCAGCTCGGCCCCGGCGACCGGATCGGCCTGCTCGGCGTCAACGGCGCCGGCAAGACCTCGCTGCTGCGCGCCCTGCGCGACGCGTACGCCTCCGAGGGCGAGGTGCAGCCGGCCTCCGGTGTGATCAAGGTCGGCAAGACCGTGCGACTCGCCTACCTGTCCCAGGAGGTCGCCGAGCTGGACCCGGCCACCCGGGTGCTGCAGGCCGTCGAGCAGGTCCGCTCCCGGGTCGACCTCGGCAAGGGCCGGGAGATGAGCGCCGGTCAGCTCTGCGAGCAGTTCGGCTTCGGCAAGGACAAGCAGTGGACGCCGGTCGGCGACCTCTCCGGCGGCGAGCGGCGGCGCCTGCAACTGCTGCGCCTGCTGATGGACGAGCCCAACGTGCTGTTCCTCGACGAGCCCACCAACGACCTGGACATCGAGACGCTCAACCAGCTGGAGGACCTGCTCGACGGCTGGCCCGGCTCGATGATCGTCATCAGCCACGACCGCTTCTTCATCGAGCGGACCACGGACGTGGTGCACGCTCTGCTCGGCGACAAGAAGTTGCGGATGCTGCCTGGCGGCGTCGACGAGTACCTGGAACGGCGGGCCCGGATGGCGGCGGCCGCCGCCGCGACCCCCGCTGCCGCCGCCCCGGCCCCGGCCGCCGAGGCCGGCGCCGCCTCCGCACTGTCCGGCGGAGACCTGCGGGCGGCCAAGAAGGAGATGCAGAAGCTGGAGCGGCAGATCGCCAAGCTCGACGAGAAGGAGTCCAAGCTCCACACCCAACTCGCCGAGCACGCCGCCGACTTCTCCAAGGTCGCGGAGCTGGACGGACAACTGCGCGCCGTCCGGGAGGAGAAGGAGGAGCTGGAGATGAGCTGGCTGGAGCTGGCCGAGCAGGTCTGAGCCACGCCGCTGCCGGCTGAGTGGGAGCGAGCTACGCCGCTGCCGGCTGAGTGGGTCCGGGTGATGCCGCTGCCGACCAGGTGGGGCCGGTAGCTACTTCCCGCCGAACAGGCTCTCCAACTCGTCCGCCGCACGGCCCAGCGCGCTGAGCGCCGGGTCGTGCGGCGCCGTCGGACGGGCCGCCGGCCCCGTCGGCGGACGGTGCCGCCGCGCCGCTGCCGCCAGTTCGTCCAGCGCCCGGCGCACCCGCTCCGCCTCCTCGGGGTCGGGCACCCGACAGCCCCCCGCACGTGTCAAGTTCGTACCGATCGCGCCCGGACCGGCCAAGGGCCCCTGCCCGGCCGACAGGGGCGGTGGCTACGATGACAGCGGGGAGAACCGCCCCCACGTCGGGCGGTTCGACCGACCAGGACGGTATGACCGAGAAGTTGACGGTGCGTTGCGGCGGGAAGCACTCGGGCGTCGGCCCGAGTGCCCGGCCGTACGGGGGAGAGGTGAACTGCTGTGGCAGATGACGGCAAGCCGGGGACGACCACGAACCCGACGAAGCCCGCGGGAACGGACCCCGCGCCTTCGTCGCCTGAGGCCAAACCGTACGTGCTGCCCACCAACCCGGGCGGATACGGGCCCACCATCAGCGAGGCGCAGACGTACGGGGACGCCAACGCGCTGGTCGCCGCTTTCGGCAAGCACGACGTCAAGGTCGAGCTGGACACGCTCACCACCTTCGCCACCAAGATTGAAGCACTGCTCGCCGCGATGGACGGATCGCCGGCCGCGCCGTACAAGCTCGAGCAGCAGAAGCTGACCCAGGGCAGCTTCGTGAGCGGGGGATCTGCGCACCAGTTCGTGGAAGCGGTCACCCTCTCCAGCACCTACGAAAAGGTCCACACCCAGCTCGTCAAGCTGCACAAGGACTTCCTGTCGCAGATCGAGGCGATGAAGAAGGCAGTGGCGAGCACGGAGGGTAACTACCGGACCAACGAGGATCAGGCGACCGCTGATCAGAACGCGGTCGCGAAGAGCTCCGGCGTGGCGGGGACGACCGGACCTGCCGGCAAGAACGACCTGTGACGGCGGTCGATGGAGAGGGTTCACGGGGAACGGGGTGTAGGTAGTGGCAGTCGAATCGAACTTTGAAGGCATGGACCATGCCGTGCTCAAGGGCATGGTCGAAGACACTAATCCTGCCTTGGTGCTGAGCCGCGGCACCAAGCTGCAAGCAGCCGGCCGAGTGCTGGCGGAACTGAGCGGGGCGCTCAAGGCGCACGTTTCCCAGGTCACCTGGGAAGGACAGGCTGCGGAGAACTTCAAGACCTGGGCCAACAACCTGCAGCAGTCCGCGGAGAAGCTGGGCACCTACTCCGCGGGCGCGGGCGACGCGATGCACCAGGCTGGTGAAGCACTCAGCACCGCCAAGGCCGCCGTGCCGCCGGTGCCTCCGGATGCCCTCAAGTGGGTGGCCGGGCGGAAGTCCCAGGGAGCGCCCGACCCTGCAGTAGTCACTCAGCTACAGTCGGTCGGTTGGAATCCGAACGGACCCTCCACTGCCGACATCGATGCAGCGATGAAGCGCAAACGCGGAGCCGACAACTGGGTTTCGGAGACCGAGGCGATGGCCGGGACGAAGGAGCTTTACGACGCGCACCAGGAAGCCATCCACCAGATGGAGAAACTGGGGGAGGCCTACGCTGCGGCGACCACGAAGCTGAACGGGCTCGGCGACGTTGCGTTGCCGGGCACGCCTGAGACGAATCGAGAGACGTCGTCAGACTACTCGGGAAGTAGTTCCGGCGGGGGCTATGGCGGTTCCGTCAGCAGCCCTCGCACCAGCGGTGGCAGCGCTGACGGGAGTCGCAGTTCGTCCGTGGGCGATTACGGCGGTGGCTCGGTGAAGCCCCGCGATCCGGGAACGGGCCGGCAGGAAACTCCGAATCCGGGTCACAGCGGCCCGACTCCGCCGCACGGTGGTGGACAACTCCCGCCGGCGCCGCAGGACCCGGGTTCGTCGGTTCCGCCGTCCCATCCGTCGGATCCGGTGAGCCGTCCTGGCACTGACCTCAACAGCCTGCCCACCCTGCCGACCCGGACCGGTCCCTCCGGCCCTGGCGGTAACCCCCTACAGCCAACCGGCCCGGTTGCCACTCCTGTCTATCCGGGTGGTCCCGGGGGCACCCCTGGTCTACCGGGTGGGGGGCCGATCCCAGGTTTCCCGGTCGGACCCGGCGGTGGTTCGATCCCGGCCAAGGGCACTGGTGGGGGCTCGATTCCCGCCCGCACGGTACCGTTCGGCGGCGGCACAGTGTCTGGCAAGTCCGGCAACCCGGGGCTGCCCAGCGGAACGGTCTTCGGGCGCGAGGCCGGGCCCGCCACCGGTGGCCGAGCCGGGTCGAACATGGGCGGAGGCATGGGCATGAACCCGGGTATGGGCGGCGGCCACGGTGTGATCGGTGGGGGCGGCAGTTCGCGTGGCCGGGGCCTGGCCTGTACCCCGGGTGGTGCGGTCGGCGGTCGCAAGGGCCCCGCCGCGGGCGGAGAGTTCACGCCGGGCGGCACGGGTCTGCGCAACCGGGCGGCCGCAGCGGAAGCCGCCGAGGGCGGAGCCCGTTCGGGACAGAACGGCATGATGGCCCCCGGAATGGCGGGCCACGGCGGTCGGAACGAACGCAACCGTCACAACCGAGCGGACTACCTTCACGAGGACGAGGAAACCTGGACCAGCGGTACGCCGGAGAGCAACCCGGACGTGATTGAGTAGTGCGGCAACGTCTGCCCGGCCAGTGGGCTCGCCCAGTGGCCGGGCAGACCTGTTCGGGGCACGTCTTCCCGGCCGGTGGAAAGATTGACGAGGAGTTGTGATGGGGCGGACGAATACGCGAGTGCGTTGGCGGATGTTCGCTGCGCTGCTCCTGGCGGCTGGAACCGTGGTCGGCCCGATCGCGGCGCCTGCGGTCGCCGATGGACCCATTCGCCCGGACCAGTGGCATTTGGATGCCATGCATGCTTCCGAGATGTGGAAGGTCTCGAGGGGTGACGGCATCACCGTTGCGGTGATCGACGGTGGGTTCAAGCTGGATCACCCCGACCTGGAGGGGCAATTTCTGCCAGGCAAGGACTTCAGCGGCGGGGCGGGCGGCGTGGGTGCCTACGGCGACGGACACGGGACCGAGATGGCCAGCCTCATTGCTGGGACCGGAAAATCAAACGGCGGTACAGGCGCCTACGGGCTTGCCCCTGGGGCCAAGATTCTTCCGCTGAAGATTAACAATGGGACCGTCGGACCCGTGGTTTCGACGGACTTCCTGGGGCAGATCGGCCAGGCCGTCACCTATGCCGTTGAGCATGGGGCAAAGGTCATCAATGTCTCGCAAGGAATTGCTGCGGCCACCACCTCGCCTGGCGACGTCGAGAGTCTGAACAAGACCCTGGCGTGGGCGCGCAGCAAGGGCTCGCTCGTTGTATCGAGTGTTGGGAATTCCGCTCAGTCGGGAAACCTTGCCGAGTATCCGGGCGCGCTGCCGAATGTCGTCGGCGTCGGGGCGGTCGATCGCGATGTTGTCGTGACTTCCGAGTCTCAACAGGGGCCACAGGTAACCCTCGTAGCGCCGGGTATGGACATGATCGAGGCGTGTACCGGCAGTACTGGTTACTGCAAGAGTCATGGCACCTCGGCTGCCGCCGCGCTGGTTTCTGCGTCGGCCGCGCTCGTCTGGTCCGTGCACAAGGACTGGACAGCGAATCAAATCCTGAGGGTTCTCATCAATACCGCCGGCAAGCCGCATGACGGTTCGGTGCGCAACGACCTGAGTGGTTACGGAGCTGTACGACCGCGCGTTGCTTTGACGGATCCTGGTGATCCTGGTCCGGCGGATGTGTCTCCGGTTCCCGCACTGGATCCTCTGCCTGTGTCCCCGTCTGCCAGTTCGTCGGCTCCCGCGTCGTCGGTGCCGAGCCCTGCCGAGACCCCGACCGAAGTGGCCGTCGGTGCACCGCCGGTGCAGCCGAAGGCGGGTGCGTCCTCCGGGTCGGGTGGCGGCACGCTGGTGATCGTGGCCGCTGTGGTGGGTGGGCTGGTGCTGGTGGCCGGGGCGGTCTTCGCCGTGGTGCGGCGGCGGGCGGCTGCGGTTCCGTCCGGGGGCGTTGTTCCGCCGGTGCCTGCGCGGCAGCCGACTGCCCCGCCGGCGGCTCCGCCGTCGTACCAGCCGCCGGTGCCGCCGGTGTCGCCGGAGGACAATCCGTACACGAGGTAGCCGGAACGGACGTCGGTGCCGCGAGGGGGCTGGGGTGCCCGGGGCGCACGCTCCCGGGCACCGGGGTGCGGGGGCAGTGGTGCGCCCGGGTCACTCGGGTGGGGGCTGGTGCCGGTGCCGGGGGGTTGGTGAGGGTTGGTGGTATGGATGCGGAAGATGCCTGGCGGGTAGGGCAGTTGCGGCGGGCGGCGGCTGCGGCGTTGATCGGGACGGCGATCGAGTTCTACGACTTCTTCTTGTACGGAACGGCGGCCGCCTTGGTGTTCGGCCCGGTGTTCTTTCCGGGGCTCGGCACGGTGGGGGCGCTGTTGGCGGCGTTCTCGGTGTATTCGGTGGCGTTCCTGGCCCGGCCGTTGGGGGCGGTGGTGTTCGGGCACTTCGGGGACCGGGTGGGGCGGAAGGCGACGCTGGTGGCGTCGCTGTTGTCGATGGGGTTGGCGACGGCGGCGGTGGGGTTGTTGCCGGGGTTCGCGGCGTGGGGGTGGTGGTCGCCGGTGCTGCTGGTGGTGTTGCGGGTGTGCCAGGGCGTCGGGTTGGGCGGGGAGTGGGGTGGGGCGGCGCTGCTGATCGCGGAGAACGCGCCGGCGGAGCGGCGGGGGCGGTACGGGGGGTTTCTGCAGCTGGGGCCGACGGGCGGGTTCGTGCTGGCGAACGGGGTGTTCCTGGCGCTGCAACTCGGCCTGGACGGGCGGGCGTTCCGGGAGTGGGGCTGGCGGGTGCCGTTCGTGGCGTCGCTGGTGCTGGTGGCGGTGGGGCTGTTCGTGCGGCTGCGGTTGGAGGAGTCGCCGTTGTTCCGGGCGGCCGGGCGCGGGGAGCGGCCGCCGGTGGTGGAGGTGGTGCGCGAGCATTGGCGGCCGGTGTTGGCGGGCGGTGGGGCGATCACCGTGGGGTACGCGCTGTTCTACCTGACCACCACGTACGCGCTGGCGTACGCGACGTCCGGTCTCGGGGTGGCGAGCACGCTGGTGCTGTCGATGCTGCTGGTCGGCGCGGCGGGGATGGCGGTGATGGTGTGGCTGAGCGCCTCGCGCAGTGACCGGTGGGGGCGGCGGCGGACGTTGAAGTGGGCGACGGCGCTGGCTGTGGGCTGGTCGCTGGTGCTGTTCCCGCTGCTGGAGACGACGAGGCGGCCGCTGATGTTCGTCGGGCTGGCGGGGGCGATGGTGGTGCTGGGCTGCGTGTTCGGGCCGCTGGCGGCGTTCCTGCCGGAGCTGTTCCCGACCCGGGTGCGCTACACGGGGGCCGCGCTGACGTACAACCTGGGCGGGGTGGTCGGCGGTGCGACGACACCGCTGGTGGCGACCAGGCTGACGGCGGTGTACGGGACGGCGCAGCCGGTGGGCTGGTACGTGGCGGGGCTGGGCGTGCTGGCTCTGGGGTGTCTGCGGTTGCTGCCGGAGACGACGGGCGCCGAGTTGGCGGCGGTGGACGGCGGACGCCGCCGGGCGCCCGTCCTGGGGGCGGACCCGGCGGCGTAGGCGCACCCGGGCGGGCGGCCGGTTCAGGCGGCTGGTTCAGCCGGCCAGGGCGGCGCGGCCGGCGAGCACGACGGCGGTGTGCCGGGCGACGCGCTCGCCGAGGTGCTCGGCGGTCGCGATGTCGGCCTTGTGGACGGCCTCGGCGCCGGCGTCGGCCGGCGTGGAGGCGGCGGCGCCGTTGAAGAAGCCGAGGCGGTTGAGGTCGTCCTCGCTGGCGGTGGTGGCGTTCCAGCCGGGCTTGAGGCCGAGGTTGACCCAGTTCATGCCGTGCTGGGCGGCGAGGGTCTGGAAGTAGCCGAGGGTGGCGGCCTTGTCGCCGCTCTTGGAGGCGGAGTTGGTGAAGCCGGCCGCGACCTTGTCCTTCCAGGCGTCGGCGAACCAGCGCTTGCTGCTGGCCTCGGCGAAGACGTGGAAGGCGCCGGAGGCGGTGCCCATGTAGGTGGGGGAGCCGAAGACGATCGCGTCGGCGGCGTCGAGCTGGGCCCACTGCTCGTCGGTGATGGTGTCGACGGCGATGGAGAGGACCTCGGCACCCGCGGCGACGGCGCCGCGCGCGACGGCCTCGGCGATCACGGTGGTGTGGCCGTAGCCGGAGTGGTAGGCGATCGCGACGGTGGGGCGGATGGCGGTCATGCGGGCGCTCCTGTACGGGACGGCGGTGGGCCGGGTGGAAGTGGAGGGGACGAGCCGCGGTAGGGCGGACCTGCGAGCGTTGGGCCCGTCGAACGGTCTCCAATATAGACCAGGTCTCCCTCGGTTACCAAGAGTGGATTGGAGACCAAAGGACTACGCTGGTCGGTATGACGACCGAGGAGACGGCCCGCACCCCCGCCGGGCGGCACCAGGAGCCGGCGCGGCGGCCGGGCTGCGGACCGGCCGGGGAGCGCCGGGAGCGGGATCAGGAGGAGGGGTGTGAGCAGGGCCAGGAGCAGGAGCTCAACGTCTTCGCCCAGCTCTGCCCGAGCCGGGAGATGTTCGCCGAGCTGGCCGACAAGTGGTCGCTGCTGATCCTGATGAGCCTCTCGGCCTGCGGGCCGCAGCGCTTCTCCGAACTGCAGCGCGGGGTCGGCGGAGTCAGCCGCAAGATGCTCACCCAGTCGTTGCGCACCCTGGAGCGGGACGGCCTGGTGCTGCGCACGGTCTTCCCCGAGACACCGCCCCGGGTGGTCTACGACCTGCTGCCGCTCGGCCGGGAGCTGGCCGAGCTGGTGTCCCCGCTCGGCCGCTGGACGGAGCGGCGTGCCCGGCAGATGCTGGAGGCCCGCGAGGAGTTCGACGCGGTGCACGCCGAAGGCTGAGCGGCCGGAGGCGGGCCCGGACGGCGGGCGGGAGCCCGGCGGGGCCGGGCAGGAGCCGGCCGGAGCCAGGCCGGAGCCGGGCCGGAGCCAGGCCGGAGCCGATTTCCCTTCCGGGCCGACGGCCGTGTAATGTCTTCCTTGTTCGACCGGCCCGGCGAAAGCCCGGCAAGCCCCTATAGCTCAGTCGGTAGAGCGTCTCCATGGTAAGGAGAAGGTCTGCGGTTCGATTCCGCATGGGGGCTCAACTGAAAGACCCTCGCCTCTCGGCGGGGGTCTTCTGCTTTTGCCCGGCACCCCGTCCGTCCGGCACCCGCCCGTCCGGCATCCACCCGATGGGCGGCCGACACGCGGTGGCCTAGCGGGTCGGGTACGGAATGCGCTGTGATGGGGCGTCATCGGCCGCCCACTCGACGGGTGCGGGCGCGAGCCGGACCCCGACCGGGAGGGCGTCATGGGCGTTCGACTCGTGGTGGTCGACGACCACCGTCTGCTGGCCGAGGCGCTGGCCACCGCACTCCAACTGCGTGGCCACCGGGTGCTCGCGGTCGGTTCCCCGGCGGGCGTCGCCGCCGATCTGGTGGTCGGGCGGCGGCCGGAGGTGTGCCTGCTGGGCGTGGCCGCGCCGGGGGAGCCGGGCGCCTTCGAGGGCTTGCGCCGGATCCGCCGGGAGCGCCCCGAGGTGGCCGTGATCGTGCTCGGACCGGTCGGTGAACTGCGCGGGGTGGCCGGGGCGTTCGCGGCGGGGGCGGCCGGGTACGTGCCCAGCGACGAGCGGATCGAAGTGGTCGAGCGGGCGATCGGCCGGGCTCGCGCCGGTGAGGCCGCGGTGGCCGTGGACGTCCTGCGCGGGGCCTTCGACCAACTGCTGCGCCCGGTGGCCGAACCGGACGACGAGGCGGTCCGGCTGCTGCGGCTGCTGACCCGCCGTGAGGTGCAGGTGCTGGCCCGGATCGCGGACGGCGAGGACACCGCGGCTATCGCCACCGGCATGCGGATCGCCGCGAGCACCGCCCGTACCCACGTCCAGCGGGTGCTGATGAAGCTGGGTGCCCGTACCCGGCTGGAGGCGGCCGCGGTGGCGGCCCGCACCGGGCTGCTGGAGCGGATGACCGGCGGTTGAGCGCGGGGGCTGCCGGCGGCTGTCGGCGGCTGCCGTGGAGGGCCGCTGAGGGTTGGGTGAGAAAGCCCGGGAGCGACCGCCCCGTGGTCGGGAGCACCCCGCCGAGCAGGGACAATTGACCGCAGTCGTACGCATCCACCGATGGCCCGCCGACCGGGCGGACCATCGCCCGCTGGAGGTCTCATCATGAGTAAGTACCTGGTCACGGGTGGCGCCGGCTACGTCGGCAGTGTGGTGGCCGCCCACCTGCTGGAGGCGGGGCACCAGGTGACCGTCCTGGACGACCTCTCGACCGGGTTCCGGGAGGGCGTCCCGACCGGCGCCGAGTTCGTCGAGGGGCGGATCCAGGAGGCCGGCAAGGTGCTGGACGGCTCCTTCGACGGGGTGCTGCACTTCGCCGCCTCCTCGCAGGTCGGCGAGTCCGTCGCGGACCCGGAGAAGTACTGGCGCAACAACGTGGCCGGTTCGCTGGAGCTGATCAGCGCGATGCGCGCGGCGGGCGTGCGCAAGCTGGTGTTCTCCTCCACCGCCGCCACCTACGGCGAGCCGGAGGCGGTGCCGATCGCCGAGACCGCCCGTACCGCGCCGACCAACACCTACGGTGCCACCAAGCTCGCGGTGGACCACCTGATCACCAGCGAGGCCGTCGCCCACGGCCTGGCCGCCGTGTCGCTGCGCTACTTCAACGTGGCCGGCGCGTACGGCGCCTACGGTGAGCGCCACGACCCCGAGTCGCACCTGATCCCGCTGGTCTTCCAGGCTGCCCTCGGGCAGCGCCCGCACATCGCAGTGTACGGCGACGACTACCCCACCCCGGACGGCACCTGCATCCGCGACTACATCCACGTGGCGGACCTGGCCGAGGCCCACCTGCTGGCACTGGACGCGGCCAAGCCGGGCGAGCACCTGATCTGCAACCTGGGCAACGGCAGCGGCTTCTCGGTGCGCGAGGTGATCGAGTCGGTCAAGCGGGTCACCGGCCGGGAGATCCCGGTGCAGGTGGCCGGTCGCCGCGCCGGCGACCCGGCCGTGCTGGTGGCCTCCGCCGAGCGCGCCCGCCAGGCGCTGGGCTGGACGCCGCGCCGCCCCAACCTGGACGACATCGTGGCCGACGCCTGGAAGTTCACCCTGGAGAAGAACGCCGGCTGACGCGGGCGACTCACGACGGCCCCGGGTGCGGAAGCGCCCGGGGCCGTCCGGCTCGCACGAACCGGTTCACGCCCGCACCTCCTGACGAACTTCACCAAACCACGACGGGGGAGTTTCCCGGCCCGTACGCTGAGTCCGGTACCGGTGGGGGCCGGCGCCCATTCGGCCCGGCCGACCGACCGGTGGGCAGGCGGAGCGACGGGTTCGGAGCACGCGCCGGACCGGTCCCCGCTCCCGGGCTCGGGCGCTCTGAGCAGGGCAGGGGGTAGTGACGATGGGGCGGATCCGGGTCCTGGTGGTCGACGACCACCGGATCTTCGCCGAGGCGCTGGCCGCGTCCCTCGCCGCCGAGCCGGACGTGGAGGTCGGCGCGGCCGGCAGCGCGGCCGCCGCCGAACGGGCGCTGGAGCGGGCCGCCGCCGAGGGCCGGGCGTACGACGTGGCGCTGATCGACGCGGATCTGGGAGCCGAGGCCGCGGGCTCGCGGGCCCGCAGTGGCACCGACCGGGTCGAGGAGGACCGCCGCCGCCCGGTGCCGGCCGCGGTGTCACCCCGTCGGTCCGCCGCCCCGACGGTCGTGGGCCGCCCGCCGGACCAGCCGGGCCCGGAGCAGCTGCGGGTCGACACCGTACGCGGCGATCACCTGCGCGGGGACCCACTGCGCGGAGACCAACCGCGCGGGGACCAACCGCGCGCCGACCAGCTGAGAGCCGTCGCCCCGCCCCCCGACGGCATCGCCCTGCTCGGCCGGCTGCGCCGCGCCCACCCCGGGCTGCGCTTCGTCGTCCTGGCCGCCGCCGACGACCCGCACCGGGCGGCCCGGGCGCTGCACGCGGGCGCCACCGGCTGGGTGGCGAAGGAGAGTTCGCTGGCCCGGCTGCTGGCGGTGGTCCGGGGGGTGCTGCGGGACGAGACCCATGTGCCGCCCGCGCTGCTCACCGGGGTGATCCGCGAGCTGACCACCGCCCGGCGGGACCGCACCGAGAGCGAGCGACTGGTCGACACCCTCACGCCGCGGGAGAAGCAGATCCTGCGCTGCATGGTCGCGGGCCTGGGCCGGCAGGCCGTCGCCGAGCGGCTCTACCTGTCGCCGCACACCGTCCGCACCCACATGCAGAACGTGCTCGGAAAGCTCGGGGTGCACTCCACGCTGGCCGCTGTCGCGGTCGCCCGCCGGGCCGGGGTCAGCCCGGCCGAACCGGCCCCACCGCCGTCCGTCGCCTCCACCAGCTGAGGCCCGGGGGCCGAGGCCCAGCGGAGCAGCGGCGCGTGGAGCGGTGCAGGAGCGGCCGGGCGGGGCTCAGCCCGGGATGTTGTCGAACGGTGCGACCAGCAGCCGCAGCAGCGCGGCGAGTTCGCCCTGCTGGTCGGAGCTGAGCTGGGCCAGGAGTTCGCGTTCGTGTGCGAGCAGTCCGGCCAGCGCCTGGTCGGCGCGGTCCCGGCCGTCGTCGGTCAGCCGGACGAGCACGCCGCGCCGGTCGTCCGGGTCGGGCAGGCGCTTGACCAGGCCCTTGCCGGT
The DNA here is from genome assembly GCF_055569215.1 of Kitasatospora sp. NPDC029312. NCBI lineage: Bacteria > Bacillati > Actinomycetota > Actinomycetes > Kitasatosporales > Streptomycetaceae > Kitasatospora > Kitasatospora sp. NPDC029312. The sequence goes on from NZ_JBVHXY010000064.1 coordinate 31,647, forward strand.
GAGGCGGTCGATCCGGTTGGTCATGGTGCCGGAGGTGACCAGGGTTTGGGTGAGCAGCTGGCCGGGGGAGAGCTGGTACGGGGAGCCGGCGCGCCGCAGGGCGGTGAGGACGTCGAACTCCCAGGGCTCCAGGCCGTGCTCGGCGAAGGCGGTGCGGCGGGCGCGGTCCAGGTGCCGGGCGAGGCGGCTGACGCGGCTGAGCACCTCGAGCGGTTCCACGTCGAGGTCGGGGCGCTCTCGGCGCCACGCTGCGACCAGCCTGTCGACCTCGTCCTCCATGACGATCAGTGTATCGGTGGATGTGTCGATGTGAAGTCTCTTGACATCGAGAAAAGTGCCGATGAGGCTGCCGGAAGATGTCTTGACGTCGAGATACCCGCGAGGTGAACCATGCCCACCCCCGACTGGGACCCAGCGCAGTACCTGCGCTTCGCCGACGAACGCACCCGCCCGCTGCGCGAGCTGATCGCCCGTGTCCCCGCCCTACCGGACCGTCCCGACACCGTCGTCCTGGACATCGGCTGCGGCCCCGGCAACTCCACCGCCGTCCTCCGGGAATGCTGGCCGCGGGCCCGGATCACCGGCATCGACAACTCCGCCGCGATGCTCGCCACCGCCCGCAGCGAGGGCGAACCCACCGCCGACTACCTGCTCGCCGACGCCCGCGCGTACGACCCGGCCCCGGCCCGGCCCGACCTCATCGTCTCCAACGCCACCCTGCAGTGGATCGACGGCCACCTCGACCTGATCCCGCGCTGGGCCGCCGCGGTGCGGCCGGGCGGAGCGGTGGCCTTCCAGGTCCCCGGGAACTTCGACGCCCCCAGCCACACCCTGCTCGCCGACCTGCGCCGCAGCCCGCGCTGGCGCGACCTCCTCGGCACTGACGCCGTACGCGCCGGCGTCCACCCGCCCGAGCGCTACCTCGACGCCCTGGCCGACGCCGGCTGCCTCCCCGACGTCTGGGAGACCACCTACCGCACCCTGCTCCCCGGGCCCGACCCGGTGCTGGAGTGGGTCAAGGGCAGCGCGCTGCGGCCGGTCCTCACCGAACTCGCCGATCCGGCCGACCGGGCGGACTTCCTCGCCGAGTACGGGCGGCTGCTGCGCGAGGCCTACCCGGCCGGACCGCACGGGACGGTGTTCCCGTTCCGGCGGATCTTCGCGGTGGGGGTGAAGCGACAGTGAGGCGGCAGTGAGGCGGCAGTGACGCCAAGCGAGGCGGCGGGGAGGGCCGAGGCGGCGGGGACGAGCTGACGCGGTGGGGACGGGCAGTGGCGGCCGGTCAGGCCGTGCGGTCGCCGACCAGCCTGGGGTGCCGCTCCAGCCCCTCCAGCCCGTGCCAGGCCAGGTTCACCAGGTGCGCCGCCACCGTCGCCTTGTCCGGCTTGCGGACCTCCAGCCACCACTGGCCGGTCAGCGCGACCATCCCGACCAGCATCTGCGAGTACATCGGGGCCAGTCGGGCGTCGAAGCCGCGGGACTTGAACTCCAGGCCGAGGATGTCCTCGACCTGGGTCGCGATGTCACTGATCAGCGAGGCGAAGGTGCCCGTCGACTGGGCCACCGGCGAGTCCCGGACCAGGATCCGGAAGCCGTCCGTCGAGGTGTCGATGTAGTCCATCAGCGCGAACGCGGCCTGCTCCAGCAGCTCGCGCGAGTGACCGCCGGTGAGCGCCCCCGTCACCATGTCCAGCAGCAGCTGCATCTCGCGGTCCACCACCACCGCGTACAGGCCCTCCTTGCCGCCGAAGTGCTCGTAGACGACGGGCTTGGAGACCCCGGCGCGCTCGGCGATCTCCTCCACCGAGGTGCCGTCGTAGCCGCGCTCCGCGAAGACCGTCCGGCCGATCTCGAGCAGCTGCTCGCGGCGCTGCTTGCCGGTCATCCGGACCCGGCCGCCCCGGCGCCGGGGGGCTGAGCCGGCCACGCCCCCGTCGGTACCCCCGTCGGCGACCCGTTCCGGGCCCGCTTCGGCGCGCCCGCCCACCGGTGCAGCGGCCCGCGGACGGGCCGGCGCCGTTCCGGGCGCCGCGTCCGTCCGCGTGCTGTGGTGACCGCCTGTGCTGTCTTCGCTGCTCCCGTTCACCCCTACATCATGCTGGAAGCGCCCCCTCATGCGGCGCGGCGGGCGGCGATCCGCTGTGCGTCAGGCCAGCGGACGTCCCGGACCCAGCCGGCCAGCTCGAACCAGCGGATCAGCCGGGCCGAGGAGTCGATCTGTCCGCGGAGCACACCGTGCCGGGCAGCGGTCGGGTCCGCGTGGTGCAGGTTGTGCCAGGACTCGCCGCAGGACAGCACCGCGAGCCACCAGACGTTGCCGGAGCGGTCCCGGGAGCGGAACGGGCGCCGGCCGACGGCGTGGCAGATGGAGTTGATCGACCAGGTGACGTGGTGCAGCAGCGCCACCCGGACCAGCGATCCCCAGAAGAAGGCGGACAGCGCGCCCTCCCAGGACAGGCTCACCAGGCCGCCGACCAGCGGGGGCAGCAGCAGCGAGATCATGGTCCAGAGCCAGAACAGCCGGGAGATCCGCCGCAGGGCCGGGTCGCGGACCAGGTCGGGGGCGTACTTGAGCTGAGGGGTCTGCTCCTCGTCGAACATCCAGCCCATGTGCGCCCACCAGAGGCCCTTGATCAGCGCCGGGACGCTCTCCCCGTAGCGCCAGGGCGAGTGGGGGTCGCCGTCCTTGTCGCTGAACCGGTGGTGCTTGCGGTGGTCGGCCACCCACCGCACCAGGGGGCCCTCGACGGCCAGGCTGCCGACGACCGCCAGCGCCAGGCGCATCGGGCGGCCGGCCTTGAAGGCGCCGTGGGTGAAGTAGCGGTGGTATCCGACGGTGATGCCGTGACAGGTCAGGAAGTACATGGCGACGGTGACCGCCACGTCCGTCCAGCCCAGCCCCCACCCCCAGGCCACCGGGACGGCGGCGAGCAGCGCGGCGAACGGGACGAGGATGAACAGCCCGAGCGCGACGCGCTCGGCGAAGCCCTGCTTCTCCCCGCCCCTGGTGGCGGACAGTCGGGTCGCGGCGTCGGCCGAGGGATCGGCCGGGCCGGCGGAAGGGTCGGTCGAGGGGTCCCTGGACGGGTCGACGGGCTCATCGACGGAGGGACCGGGGGAGGGATCGGGAAGCGCGGCGCGATCCGCGTGGGCCTGGTCTGCCTGGGTGGTCATGGGGGCGTCCCTTCGCGGTGTCCCGGAACGGGACAGCGGACCTACGTTTGCGTAACCTACGGCATCGTAGGTTGCGCCTCCTGTCCAGGGGAACACGCCGCCACGCGGCACTCGAGTGAATTCAGCCGACTGGATGGATGAACCGGAGGGTGGGGGTGTTCGACCCCGCTCGGGCGGATTCCGGGCCTGCGGATCGCGTCGGTCGATACCCACGGGAGGGTCGTCTCGGGTAGGGTCTGACACGACTGTCCGCCGTGGTGTAATGGCAGCACAGGGCCCTTTGGAGGCCTTTGTCTGGGTTCGAATCCTAGCGGCGGAGCCTCTTCACGCCTCGGGTTCGGGCGTTTCCCCCCTCGCCGGTATTGTCGGTGCTGCTCGGCGGACTGTGCGAATGGCGACCGGCCTGGGTCCGGGCCGGGCTGCTCTGCCCTCTCTGTGAACCTAATGAGGAGCCTCCCCGCATGGGTGCCAATTCGCTTGCCGCCGTTGTCGTGCTCGCCGCCGGTGGCGGGACCCGGATGAAGTCGAACAAGCTGCCCAAGGTGCTGCACGAGGTGTGCGGGCGCTCGCTGGTGGGTCACGCCGTGGCGGCGGCCGGGGAACTGACGCCGGAGCAGCTGGTCGTGGTGGTCGGTCACCAGCGCGAGCAGGTCGAGGAGCACCTGGCGGCGCACTATCCGGCGGTGCGGCCGGTGGTGCAGGAGGAGCAGAACGGGACCGGGCACGCCGTGCGCACGGCGCTGGAGGCGCTGGCCGCCGACGGGGTGGTGCTGGACGGCACCGTGATCGTCACCGCCGGGGACTCGCCGCTGCTGAGCGGCCGGACCCTGCTCCGGCTGGCGGACGCCCACGCCGCGCAGCAGAACGGGGTCACCGTGCTGACCGCCGTCGTCCCCGAGCCCTTCGGCTACGGCCGCATCCTGCGGGACGAGGACGGCACCGTCGCCGCGATCGTCGAGGAGCGGGACGCCAGCGACACCCAGCGCGCGATCACCGAGATCAACTCGGGCGTCTTCGCCTTCGACGCCAAGCTGCTGGCCGAGGCGCTGGCCGAACTCACCACGGACAACTCGCAGGGCGAGGAGTACCTGACCGACACCCTGGCGATCCTGCGCGAGGCCGGTCACCGGGTGGGCGCCGTGGTCGCCGAGGACCACCGGGACATCCTGGGCATCAACGACCGGGTCCAGCTGGCGCAGGCCCGCCGGCTGCTGAACGACCGCCTGCTGGAGCGGGCGATGCGGGCGGGCGTCACCGTGGTGGACCCGGCGACCACCTGGGTCGACGTGCAGGTCTCGTACGAGCCGGACGCCGTCGTGCTGCCGAACACCCAGCTGCAGGGCGCCACCCACCTCGGCGAGGGCTGCGAGGTGGGCCCGAACTCGACGCTGAAGGACACCCTGGTCGGCGCCGGCGCCCGTGTGAGCAACACCACGGCCGACCGCGCCGAGGTCGGCGAGCTGGCCACCGCCGGCCCGTACGCCTACCTGCGGCCGGGGGCGAAGCTGGCCCGCAAGGCGAAGGTCGGCACCTACGTCGAGGTGAAGAACTCCGAGCTGGGCGAGGGCGCCAAGGTGCCGCACCTCTCCTACATCGGCGACGCCGTGATCGGCGAGGGCAGCAACGTCGGCGCGGCCTCGGTCACCGTGAACTACGACGGGGTGAACAAGCACCGCACGGTCATCGGCGCGCACTGCCGCACCGGTTCGGACAACATGTTCATCGCCCCGGTCACCATCGGCGACGGTGCCTACACCGCGGCCGGCTCGGTGATCACCGGCGACGTCCCGGCGGGCGCGCTGGGCGTGGGCCGGGCGCAGCAGCGCAACATCGACGGCTGGGTCGAGCGCAAGCGCCCTGGGACCACGTCCGCCCAGGCCGCGAAGGCCGCCAAGGACGGCGCCGGCGAGGCCTGACGGGCCGGCGGTGCGCCCGCGGGCGGTCCCGGGGCGGTCCCGGGGCGGACGCTTTCCGCACGGGCGCGTAACCTGGGGGTCATACGTGCGCCACTGGGCTTACCGCCCGTGTCCAGGCGTACCGACAAACCCCCTGACCCCCGCGGGTGCGGCTGCGCCTGCCCGCCGCGGGAGGGGATTCAGCGTCCGCAACGCGAGGAGACGGTGCAGTGAGCGGGATCACGACGTCGGGTGAGAAGAAACTGAAACTCTTCTCCGGCCGTGCCCACCCGGAGCTGGCGAAGGAGGTGGCCGAGGCGCTGGGGACCGAGCTGGTTCCGACCAAGGCCCTGGACTTCGCCAACGGCGAGATCTACGTCCGTTTCCTGGAGTCGGCGCGCGGCGCGGACTGCTTCGTGATGCAGAGCCACACGGCTCCCATCAACCAGTGGATCATGGAGCAGCTGATCATGATCGATGCTCTGAAGCGGGCCTCCGCCAAGAGCATCACCGCGATCCTGCCGTTCTACGGGTACGCCCGCCAGGACAAGAAGCACCTGGGCCGCGAGCCGATCTCGGCCCGCCTGATCGCCGACCTGCTCCGCCAGGCCGGCGCCGACCGTCTGATGGCCGTGGACCTGCACACCGCGCAGATCCAGGGCTTCTTCGAGGGCCCGGTGGACCACCTCTTCGCGCTGCCGCTGCTCGCCGACTACATCGGCGGGAAGGTGGACCGCTCCAAGCTGACCGTCGTCTCGCCGGACGCCGGGCGGGTGAAGGTCGCCGACCAGTGGTGCGACCGGCTGAACGCGCCGCTGGCGATCATCCACAAGCGCCGCGACATGACCCAGGCCAACACCATCCTCTCGGCTGAGGTCGTCGGTGACGTCAACGGCCGCGTCTGCGTGCTGGTTGACGACATGATCGACACCGCCGGCACCATCTGCGCCGCCGCCGACGCGCTGTTCGAGAACGGCGCCGCCGACGTCCTGGTCGCCGCCACGCACGGCGTGCTCTCCGGCCCGGCCGCGGACCGGCTGAAGAACTCCCGGGTGAGCGAGTTCGTGTTCACCAACACGCTGCCCACCCCGGCGCAGCTCCAGCTGGACAAGATCACCACGCTGTCCATCGCCCCCTCCATCGCGGCCGCGATCCGCGAGGTGTTCGAGGAGGGGTCGGTCACGAGCCTCTTCGAGGGCGTGCACTGACGAAGGCCCCGTGGGGGGGGGGGGGGGGGGTTGGGGGGGGGGGGGGGGGGGGGGGTTGGGGGGGGGGGGGGGGGAGGGGGGGGGGGGGGGAGGGGTGGGGGGGGGGGGGGGGGGGGGTGGGGGGGGGGGAGGGGGGTGGGGAGTGGAGAGGGGAGGTCGG
>NZ_JBVHXY010000065.1:0-37851 GCF_055569215.1 Kitasatospora sp. NPDC029312
TCAGCCGTCCGCCGCCACTCCCCCTCGCTCCCTCCCCCCCCCCCCCCCCCCTCCCTCCCCCCTCCCCCCCCCCCCCCCCCCCCCCCCCCCCCCCCCCCCCCCCCCCCCCCCCCCCCCCCCCCCCCCCCCCCCCCCCGCTACCGGGAAGGGCACGCCACGCGCCGCCTGACGTGCCCGTGTGGCCGTGGCTCGTGCGGTTGTGGGCGGACGCCCGGCAGTCGGGCGCGCGGCTGACGCTTGGGGGCGCCACCGGCGGCCGCTTGGGGTGTCAGGCCTCCTCGCGCCAGCCCTCGTGGGAGGTGGCCAAGGCGTCGAGGGCGTGGAGCAGGGCGGCCGTCCAGCCATCGGCAGGGGGGTCGAGGACGACGAGCCACTGGGCGTCCTCGGCGTCGTCCTCGCCGGCCAGGGCGTCGCGGACGATCTCCGGTTCGCCGAGGCCCGGGTGCTCGGCGTTGAGCTCCCCGGCGGCCTCGTCGGCGGCGTCGCGGTCGGGCAGGACGAGCAGCTGGCGGACGAAGGGGTCGCTGACGTCCGGGAGGTCGGTGGTGTGGTTCTCGGTCACCGGACCATTGTCCAGGTCTGACCGTGCCCTCAGCCGGGCCGGGTGGGGGGCGGCGGGGTCGGGCGCAGGGACCGCGGCCCCGGGCGGGAGTGTCCGCGGCGCGTGGGATGCTGGTAGGCGATGGCCAGGAAGAGTGCACCCGACGACCTGCTCGCCCCGCTGACCCTCGCGGTCGGCCAGGAGGAGCTGCTGCTGGACCGCGCGGTGGCCCAGGTGGTGGCCGCGGCGAAGGCGGCGGACCCGGACACCGATGTGCGGGACCTGCCGCCCGGTGGCCTGCAGCCCGGCAGCCTGGCCGAGCTGACCACGCCGTCCCTGTTCGCCGAGCGCAAGGTGATCGTGGTCCGGGCCGCCCAGGACCTCTCCGCCGACTCGGTGAAGGAGGTCAAGGCGTACATCGAGGACCCGGCCGAAGAAGTGATCATGGTGCTGGTGCATGCCGGCGGCGCCAAGGGCAAGGGTCTGCTGGACGCCGGCCGCAAGGCGGGTGGGCGGGAGGTGGCCTGCGCCAAGCTGACCAAAGCGAGCGAGCGGCTGGCCTTCGTCAAGGGCGAGTTCCGCACGCTGGGCCGCTCCGCGACCCCGGAGGCCTGTCAGGCGCTGCTGGACGCCCTCGGCAGTGACCTGCGCGAGCTGGCGGCCGCGTGCAGTCAGTTGACCTCGGACGTCGAGGGCACCATCGACGAGACGGTGGTGGCCCGCTACTACAGCGGCCGGGCCGAGGCGACCGGTTTCGAGGTGGCCGACCTGGCGGTCACCGGCCGGGCTGCGGAGGCACTGGAGCGGCTGCGCTGGGCGCTGGCCGTCGGCCAGCCGCCGACCGGAATCACCTACGCGCTGGCCTCCGGTGTGCGCAGCATCGGGCGGCTGGCGACGGCCGGGCGGAACCTGCGTCCGGCCGACCTGGCCCGCGAGTTGGGCATGCCGCCGTGGAAGGTGGACCGGGTCCGCCAGCAGATGCGCGGCTGGACCGGCGACGCGGTGGCGACCGCGCTGACCGCGATCGCCCAGGCCGACGCCGCCGTCAAGGGCGGCTCGGACGATCCGGCCTTCGCCCTGGAGCGCGCGGTGGTCGCCGTGGCCCGCGCCGCCCGGGCCGGCTCCCGCCCCGCGTACTGACGGTCCGGTGAGGGGGAGGGAGGGGGGCGGACCGGTCACCCGGTGCCCCCGCATCCCTTGCGCATCGAACGGCCGGCTCCCCCGGTGTCGGCCCGCAGCGCGGTGCGGACGCCTCCAGCGCACCTCGGTCGCGCCCGACCGGACAGAGCGGGCAGAGCAGCCAGATCGGCCATGGCGGCCGGACCCCGAAACGCGACAGGCGCCGCAGTCGGCCTCTGGGGAAGAGGCCGGCTGCGGCGCCTGCCGTACAGCTGGTGTGCACCGCACCCGCGTGGCGAACGCAGGCCGCGTGCGGTGCGAGTCTCGCACGCCTCGGGGTTCCGGGTAGAGGGCCGGGTCACCCCGCGGCGGTGGGGGGCCGAAGCCCCTGGGGGCGTCAGGCCTGGGCGGCGTTGACGCGCTTGGTGATGGCCGACTTCTTGTTGGCGGCCTGGTTGGCGTGGATGACGCCCTTGCTCACGGCCTTGTCGAGCGCCTTGGAGGCGGCGCGGGCCAGCACGACGGCCTTCTCGGTCTCGCCGGCGGCAGCGGCCTCACGGGCCTTGCGCAGAGCGGTCTTCAGCGAGGACTTGACGGCCTTGTTGCGCAGGCGCGCCTTCTCGTTGGTCTTGTTGCGCTTGATCTGGGACTTGATGTTCGCCACGAAGGAGCCTCAGTCTGTCTAAAAGGATCACGGGTGTCCCCCCCGACCGGGGCCGGGGAGGGGTTGCACACTGGAGGCCGTCGGTCCAGCTGAGAGGGCATGCCGAGGCCAGGTGCAGCAGCCCACGCTACCAAAGGCCCGCCGCCCGCCCCAAACCGGACCTCTCACGCACCCCTCGAACCCCGCCCAAAACGGGCCCGGCCCGGCCCCCGACCCCAGGCCCGCCCCGAACCCGCCCCCCGGCCGCGTCAGGCGCTCAGCACCGGCTCCCCGTAGTGCTCGACCACGGGGAACGGCCGGTAGTAGCGGTGCAGCAGCTCCCGCCACCGCTGGTACTCGGGCGAGCCGCGGAACCCCTCCGTGTGGTCGGCGAGCGTCTCCCACTCCACCTGGAGCAGGAAGCGCGAGCCGCGCCCCTCGTCGACGCAGCGCCGCAGTTCCAGCGAGCGGAACCCGCGTTGGACGGCGATGAGCGGACGGGCCTCGGCGAAGGCGGCGAGGAACTCGTCTTCCTGGCCGGGCAGGACGTCGAGCAGGGCGCTTTCCAGGATCATGGCGGGAGCATGGAGGGCCGTCCCGCCGCCGCGCAAGCACGGGCCGGAAGGCTCCGAGGTCCCGAACGGCGTCCCGTGTCGAGTCCGTGGGAAGATGGGAAGGACTATTTCGATCGGACGAGACCGTCCGGTCCCCGGGATAGCCGGTCAGCGATGATCCGGACACCCCCGGCCCCGGACCAACGGAGAATCGGACCAAGGTGCCCGCGACCCCCAGCAATGTGCCCCAGCCCAGCCGCACCGACCCGGCGCTGATCCGCAACTTCTGCATCATCGCCCACATCGACCACGGCAAGTCGACGCTCGCAGACCGGATGCTGCAGATCACCGGCGTCGTCGACCCGCGGCAGATGCGCGCCCAGTACCTCGACCGCATGGACATCGAGCGTGAGCGCGGCATCACCATCAAGTCGCAGGCGGTCCGCCTCCCGTGGGCTCCCAGGACGGGGCCGAACGCCGGGACGACGCACATCCTCAACATGATCGACACCCCGGGCCACGTGGACTTCACGTACGAGGTGTCCCGTTCCCTGGCGGCCTGCGAGGGCACCATCCTGGTGGTCGACGCGGCCCAGGGCATCGAGGCGCAGACCCTCGCCAACCTGTACCTGGCGCTGGAGAACGACCTCACGATCGTCCCGGTGCTCAACAAGATCGACCTCCCGGCCGCCCAGCCGGAGAAGTACGCCGAGGAGATCGCCCACATCATCGGCTGCGACTCCGCCGACGTGCTCAAGGTCAGCGCCAAGACCGGTCTGGGCGTCGAGGACCTGCTGGACCACATCGTCAACACCGTCCCGGCCCCGGTCGGCGTCGCGCAGGCCCCGGCCCGCGCGATGATCTTCGACTCGGTGTACGACGCCTACCGCGGCGTGGTCACCTACGTCCGTGTCGTGGACGGCCAGCTGAACAAGCGCGAGCGCATCGCGATGATGTCCACCGGCGCGACCCACGAGCTGCTGGAGATCGGCGTCATCTCGCCCGAGCCGAAGGTCGCCGACGGCCTGGGCGTCGGCGAGGTGGGCTACATCATCACCGGTGTGAAGGACGTCCGGCAGTCCAAGGTCGGTGACACGATCACCTCCCAGACCAAGGGCGCCACCGAGCCGCTCGGCGGTTACAAGGACCCGCGCCCGATGGTGTTCTCCGGCCTCTACCCGCTGGACGGTTCGGACTACCCGCTGCTGCGCGACGCCCTGGACAAGCTGCGCCTCAACGACGCCGCCTTGGTGTACGAGCCGGAGACCTCGGTCGCGCTGGGCTTCGGCTACCGCTGCGGCTTCCTCGGCCTGCTGCACCTGGAGATCATCCGGGAGCGCCTGGAGCGCGAGTTCAACCTCGACCTGATCTCCACCGCCCCGAACGTGGTCTATCGGGTGATCATGGAGGACGGCACCGAGCACACCGTCACCAACCCGAGCGAGTTCCCCACCGGCAAGATCGCCGAGGTGTACGAGCCGGTGGTGCGCGGCACCATCCTGGCGCCCAACGAGTTCGTCGGCGCGATCATGGAGCTCTGCCAGTCCCGCCGCGGCAACCTGCAGGGCATGGACTACCTGTCCGAGGACCGCGTCGAGCTGCGCTACACCCTGCCGCTCGCGGAGATCGTCTTCGACTTCTTCGACCAGCTGAAGTCCAAGACCCGCGGCTACGCCTCGCTCGACTACGAGCCCATCGGCGAGCAGAGCGCCAGCCTGGTCAAGGTCGACATCCTGCTGCACGGTGACGCGGTGGACGCCTTCTCCGCGATCGTGCACAAGGACAAGGCCTACAGCTACGGCGTGATGATGGCCGGCAAGCTGCAGAAGCTCATCCCCCGCCAGCAGTTCGAGGTGCCGATCCAGGCCGCCATCGGCTCCCGGGTGATCGCTCGCGAGACGGTCCGCGCGATCCGCAAGGACGTCCTCGCCAAGTGCTACGGCGGTGACATCTCCCGCAAGCGGAAGCTGCTGGAGAAGCAGAAGGAAGGCAAGAAGCGGATGAAGATGGTCGGCCGCGTGGAGGTCCCGCAGGAGGCCTTCATCGCCGCGCTGTCCACCGACGCCGAGGCGCCGAAGGAGAAGAAGTAGCCGCGAGCGGCACCAGGAAGGGCCCGGGCAACCGCCCGGGCCCTGCCGCGTCCGCCGCCGGGCCGGGCCGTGAGCCCTGCCGCGTCCGCCGACGGGCCGTGGGTCGATTCGGCTACCTCAGCGTGCCGAACACGACGCCGACGATCGCGGCCTTGGCCAGCCGCCCGGCGGTGCCGGTGAACACGGTGGGCTTCATGGAGTCGTCCGGGTGGACCAGCTGGAGCAGCCCGTCCCGGCGGCCGAGGCTCAGGCAGTGCACGACGTACCGGAACGAGAACGGCTTCGCGGTGCGCCCGTCGAGCAGCCTGCCGACGTAGCGCCCCTGCGGCAGGGCGGTGGCGCAGGCCATCCGGAGGGTGCCGATGCCGGGGACGGTGACGGCGGCGGCGTCGCCGACCACGTGGACGTCCGGGTGCGAGACCGACCGCAGGTGGTCGTCGACGAGGGCCCGGCCGCGGTCGTCCACGGCCAGTCCGGCCCGGGCGGCCAGCGGGTGCGGTTCCATCGAGGCGGTCCACATCGTGAGGTCGGCCGCGATCGGCCCGGCGGTGGTGCGCGGCCCGTCCGGGGTGACCTCGGTGACGGTGGTCTCCTCGTGGATCTCGACGCCGAGGCGGTCGAGGACGCGCCGGACGTGGGCACGGCCCTTGGGCGAGTAGATGCCGCCGACCTGCCCGGCCGAGACGATCCGCACCCGCCAGTCGGGGTGGGCCTCGGCGAGTTCGGCGGCCAGCTCGATGCCGGTGGCGCCGCCGCCGACGACGGCGAGGGTGCCGGGGCGGTGGGCTTCGCGGATCAGCCGCCGTACGTCGGCGGCGTGCTCCACGGGGTGGGCGTGCTCGACGGCCCCGGGGACGTCGTGCCAGGCGGTGCGGCTGCCGAGCGCGTAGACCAGGGTGTCGTAGCCGAGGGTGGTGCCGTCGTCCAGTGCGACGGTGCGGCCGGCCAGGTCGAGTTCGACGGCCCGGGCCCGGTGGTGCCGGATCCGGCGGCCGCGCGCGAGTTCGCCGATGGCGGGCCAGTCGCGGCCGCGGCCGGCCGCCGTCTCGTGCTGGCGGATGCGGTGCAGGAGCCGCTCCTCGGGGGCGACGAGGGTGACGGTCCGGCGCCGGGCGGCGCCCTTGGCCGCGTTGAGTCCGGCGTACCCGGCGCCCAGGACGACGATCCGCTTGCCGCTGTCGGGGGTGCTGCTGCTCATCTGGTCCCGCCTCCTCGCGAGGGCGCCCCGGCGGGGCGCCGTCCGGCTCCTGTGGAGCGCTGTTCGGGAGGGGGACGACGTGGCAGGCCGGGATGTGACGGTGATCCGCGTCACATGTCGTCGGCGGGTGTCAGGGGGCGGTGACCGGGCTGATCCGGCCGAGCTTCTCCGGGTTGACCACGACGTACGCCTCGGTGATCCGCCCGTCGGCCACGGTGAAGGCCAGCACGCCGCCGACGGCGCCGGTGGTCCGGTCGTACCAGACCAGGCCGGGTTCGCCGTTGACCAGCGCGTGGCCGGTCGCCACGTCGGGGGTGAACCACTTGGCGACCAGTCCGGCCACCATGCGGGCCACCCGGTCGACGCCGTGGATCGGGCGGACCCCGGCCCGGACGATGCCGCCGCCGTCGGAGTGCCAGACCACGTCGGGGTCGAGGATCTCCATCAGCCCGAGGATGTCGCCCCGGGTGCTGGCGGAGGCGAAGGCCTCGACGGCCCTGCGGTGTTCGGCCGGGTCGGTGCCGCCGGTCGGGCGGGTGTCGCCGGTCGGGCGGGTGTCGCCGGTCGGCCCGGCGCCGGAGCGCACCCGGCGGCGGGCCCGGGAGGCGAGCTGTCGGGTGGCGTCAGGGGTGCGGTCCAGGGAAGCGGCGATGTCCTCGAAGCCGACCGAGAACACGTCGTGCAGCACGAAGGCGGCCCGTTCGGCCGGGGTGAGCTGCTCCAGTACGGCGAGCAGGGCGAGCGAGACGGCCTCGCCGCGTTCGGCCAGTTCGTCGGGGGAGTCGGGGCCGCTCGCGTAGGTGACGGACGGCTCCGGCAGCCATTCGCCGTAGTAGGCCTCGCGGCGGGCCCGGGCGGAGCCGAGCTGGTCGTAGCAGAGCCGGGTGACCACGGTGGTGAGGAAGGCGCGCGGGTCGGCGACGGCGGCGTGGTCGGCGGCCTGCCAGCGCAGCCAGGCGTCCTGGAGGACGTCCTCGGCGTCGGTGAAGGAGCCGAGCAGCCGGTAGGCGACCGAGCCCAGGTAGCGGCGGTTCGTCTCGAACGCGTCCGGGGCCTGTTCGTCGTCGCTGGGCTGGGCGGTCACGGCAGTCACGGTAGCGAAGGCCGCGGGGGATGCGTAGAGCCGGGTCGGGTGGGTCCCGGCCCGGCTCTTCGCAGTGTCGGCCGGGTCAGTCGACCTCGGCCACGGCTTCCGCGAACTGCGCCTGGTAGAGCCGGGCGTAGGCGCCGTCGGCGGCGATCAGCTCGTCGTGCGAGCCCTGTTCCACGATGGAGCCGTTCTCCATCACCAGGATCACGTCGGCGTCCCGGATGGTGGAGAGCCGGTGGGCGATCACGAAGCTGGTGCGGCCGGTGCGCAGCCGGGCCATGGCCCGCTGGATCAGCACCTCGGTGCGGGTGTCGACCGAGCTGGTCGCCTCGTCCAGGACCAGGATGGACGGCTGGGCGAGGAAGGCTCGGGCGATGGTGATCAGCTGCTTCTCGCCCGCGCTGACGCCGGTGCCCTCGTCGTCGATGACGGTGTCGTAGCCGTCCGGCAGGGTGCGGACGAAGCGGTCGACGTGGGCGGCCTTGGCGGCCTCGACGACCTGCTCCCGGGTGGCGCCCTGGGCGCCGTAGGCGATGTTGTCGGCGATGGTGCCGCCGAACAGCCAGGTGTCCTGGAGCACCATGCCGATGCCGGAGCGCAGGTCCTCGCGGGACATCGCGGCGATGTCGACTCCGTCCAGGGTGATCCGCCCGCCGCTGACCTCGTAGAACCGCATCAGCAGGTTGACCATGGTGGTCTTGCCGGCGCCGGTGGGGCCGACGATGGCCACGGTCTGCCCGGGTTCGACCTTGAGCGAGAGGTCCTCGATGAGCGGCTTGTCCGGGTCGTAGCGGAAGGACACGTCCTGGAAGGCGACCCGGCCGCGGACCGCGTCCGGCTTCTCGGGCATGGCCGGCTCGGGGCTCTGTTCGGGGGCGTCGAGCAGTTCGAAGACGCGCTCGGCGGAGGCGACTCCGGACTGCACCAGGTTGGCCATGCTGGCGACCTGGGTGAGCGGCTGGCTGAACTGCCGGGAGTACTGGATGAAGGCCTGCACGTCGCCGATGGAGAGCGCGCCGCTGGCGACCCGCAGGCCGCCGACGACGGCGACCAGCACGTACTGCAGGTTGCCGATGAGCATCATCGCGGGCTGGATGATCCCGGAGATGAACTGGGCCCGGAAGCTGGCCTGGTAGAGCGCCTCGTTGTGCTCCCGGAAGGTTTCGGCGGACTCGCGCTGCCGGCCGAACACCTTGACCAGGGCGTGGCCGGTGTACATCTCCTCGATGTGGGCGTTGAGTTGGCCGGTGGACTTCCACTGCTGGACGAACTGGGGCTGGGCCCGCTTGCCGACCTTGGCGGCGACGACCACCGACAGCGGGACCGAGACCAGTGCGATCACGGCGAGCAGCGGGGAGATCCAGAACATCATCGCCAGCACACCGACCACGGTGAGCAGCGAGTTGACTACCTGTCCCATGGTCTGCTGCATGGACTGGCCGATGTTGTCGATGTCGTTGGTGACCCGGCTGAGCACTTCGCCGCGCGGCTGCTTGTCGAAGTAGCTCAGTGGCAGCCGGGCCAGTTTCGCCTCGACGTCCTGGCGCAGCCGGTAGCTGGCCGACTGGATCGCGTGGGTGGCGAGGCGGCCCTGGAAGATGCCGAAGACGGCGGAGGCGACGTAGATGCCGAGCACCCAGAGCAGGACGGAGCCGATGGCGTCGAAGTCCATGCCGTGGCCGGGGGTGAAGTCGACGGCGGAGAGCAGGTCGGCGACGCCGCCTTCGCCGTGGGCGCGCAGTCCGGCGATGACGTCGGCCTTGGAGGTGCCGGGCTGGAAGCGGGCGCCGATGACGCCGGCGAAGATCAGGTCGGTGGCGTCGCCGAGGATCTTGGGGCCGGTGACGGCGCAGCCGATGCCGAGCACGCCGAGTACCAGGACGCCGATCAGCAGTTTGCGCTCGGGGCGCAGCAGGCCGAGCACGCGCTTGCCGGAGCCCTTGAAGTCCATCGACTTCTCGGCGCCCTGGCCGCCCATGAAGCGTCCAGGGCCGGCCGGGCCGCGGCGGGCGGCGGCGGCCTGGGAGTCGCTGGGGAGGCTGTCCTCCGGTTCGCCGGACGGCTTTGCGGAGGGTGCGGAGGGCTTTGCGGAGGGCGCGCCGGGCAGCTTTCCGGCCGGGGCGCCGGTCAGCTTCGCGGACGGGATTCCGGAGGGGTTTCCGGGGCTGGTCACGCCGCCTCCTGCTCGGTGAGCTGGGAGAGCACGATCTCCCGGTATGTCGGGTTGTCGGCCATCAGTTCGTGGTGGGTTCCGGTGCCGACGACGGCGCCTTCGTCGAGGACGATGATCCGGTCGGCGTCGCGGATGGTGGACACGCGCTGGGCGACGATCAGGACGGTGGCGTCGGCGGTCTCGCGGGAGAGGGCCTTGCGCAGTCTGGCGTCGGTAGCGTAGTCGAGTGCCGAGAAGGAGTCGTCGAAGAGGTAGACGCCCGGCTTGCGGACCAGGGCGCGGGCGATGGCCAGGCGCTGGCGCTGGCCGCCGGAGACGTTGCTGCCGCCCTGGGCGATCGGGGCGTCCAGGCCTTCGGTCAGCTTCTCGACGAACTCCTTGGCCTGGGCGACCTCCAGGGCGTGCCAGAGTTCCTCGTCGGTGGCGTCGGGCCGGCCGTAGCGCAGGTTGCTGGCGACGGTGCCGGAGAACAGGTACGGCTTCTGGGGGACGATGCCGACGGTCTCGGCGATCGTCTCGGGGGCCAGTTCGCGCACGTCGACGCCGTCGAGCAGGACCCGGCCCCCGGTGGCGTCGAAGAGCCGGGGCACGAGGCCGAGCAGGGTGGACTTGCCGCTGCCGGTGGAGCCGATGATGGCGGTGGTCTCGCCGGGGCGGGCGGTGAGGTCGATGCCGCGCAGCACCGGGGCCTCGGCGCCGGGGTAGCGGAACTCGACGTCGCGCAGTTCCAGGTTCCCGCGGCGCAGCACCTCGGTGATCGGCGCGGCGGGCGGGACGACGCTGGAGGAGGTGGCGAGGACCTCCTGGACGCGTTCGGCGCAGACCTCGGCGCGCGGCACCATCATGAACATGAAGGTGGCCATCATGACGCTCATCAGGATCTGCATCAGGTAGGAGAGGAACGCGGTGAGCGCGCCGATCTCCATGTCGTGGCTCTCGATGCGGTGGGCGCCGAACCAGAGCACCGCGACGCTGGAGACGTTCACGACGAGCATCACGGCCGGGAACATCATGGACATCAGCCGGCCGACGGCCCGGGCGACCTGGGTGAGGTCCTCGTTGGCGTCGGCGAAGCGGGCCTGCTCGTGGCCGTCCTTGACGAAGGCGCGGATCACCCGGATGCCGGTGATCTGCTCGCGCAGCACCCGGTTCACGGTGTCGATCTTCTTCTGCATGCTGCGGAACTTGGGCCGCAGCGCCCGCACCAGCAGGGTGACGACGACGCCGAGCGCGGGGATGACGGCGAGCAGCAGGCCGGACAGCGGGACGTCCTGGTTGAGCGCCATGATGATGCCGCCGACGCACATGATCGGCGCGGCCACCATCAGGGTGAAGCTCATCAGGGCCAGCATCTGGACCTGCTGGACGTCGTTGGTGGTCCGGGTGATCAGGGAGGGCGCGCCGAACTCGCCGACCTCGCGGGCGGAGAAGCTCTGCACCCGGTCGAAGACGGCGGCGCGGACGTCGCGGCCGAAGGCCATCGCCGTGCGGGCGCCGAGGTAGACGGCGCCGATCGAGCAGAGCGCCTGGACGAGGGTGACGCCGATCATCACCGCCCCCAGGCGCAGGATGTAGCCGGTGTCGCCCTTGACCACGCCCTTGTCGATGATGTCGGCGTTGAGTGTGGGCAGGTACAGCGCCGCGAGGGTGGACACCAGCTGGAGTACCACCAGCAAGGTGATCGGTCGGGAATAGGGGCGCAGGTACGCCCGGAGCAGTCTGATCAGCACTGGCACACTCTTGTCGTCGCCGGTCGGGTTCGCACCCCAATTCTCGTTGTTCCGTGTCGTGCCACAGGCGATTCGGGGGCTGTCCGGCTGAGGTTTGCCGGGCCTTTGCCAAGGCGTCCCACGCACCGGGCGGCGGACGGGGCGTGTGCGGGGCGTCCGGCGCGGGCACGGGCGCCGGGACGCCGTGCCGGCTGGGCCCGCCCCCTTACGGAATGACCGGTTTCCCCCTAGGCTGCTGACTACGCCCTTGTTACTGACCGGTACCGCTCAGGTGAACCGGGGCCCCGGCGACCGCCCCCACGGACGCCGCAATCCCTCAGACGGCCACCCGCCCCCGGAGGTCCTCGTTGAGTTCCGCGCAATCCCTGATCGACTCCGGCAGTGCCGACATCGTCGCCGGGCGTCCCGCCTCCGTCGCCCACCTGTTCCTGGAGCGCGTCGCCGCGACCCCGAACGCGGAGGCCTACCGCCACCCCGCCCCGGTGGACGAGCACGCCGCGGACGGCGCCCCGGGCGCCGAGCAGTGGCGTTCGCTGACCTGGGCGCAGACCGCCGTACGGGTCAAGGCGGTGGCGGCCGGCCTGATGGCGCTCGGCATCCAGGCGGAGGACCGGGTCGCGCTGGCCTCCTCCACCCGGCTGGAATGGATCATCGCCGACCTCGGGGCCATGTGCGCGGGCGCCGCCATCACCACGGTCTACCCCAGCACCAACGCGGACGAGACCGCCTTCATCCTCTCCGACTCCGGCTCCAAGGCGCTGTTCGCGGAGAACGCCGCCCAGCTGGCCAAGGCCGTCGAGCAGATCGAGCAGCTGCCCGAGCTGCGCACCGTCGTCCTCTTCGACGCCCCCGCCGAGGCCCCCGAGACGGCCGGGCTGGAGCTGCTCACCCTCGCCCAGCTGGAGCAGCGCGGCGCCGAGTACCTGGAGCAGCACCCGGACGCGATCGAGAAGGCCGTCGCCGCGCTCGACAAGGAGCAGCTGGCCACGCTCATCTACACCTCCGGCACCACCGGCCGCCCCAAGGGCGTGCGCCTGGTGCACGACTGCTGGGCGTACGAGGGCCGGGCGCAGGAGGCCAGCGGGCTGCTGCGCTCCGACGACGTCCAGTTCATGTGGCTGCCGCTGTCGCACGTGTTCGGCAAGACGCTGATCTCGGGGCAGATCGCGACCGGCCACGTGATGGCGGTGGACGGCCGGGTCGACCGGATCATCCACAACCTGCCGGCCATCCGGCCGACCATCATGGCCTCCGCGCCGCGGATCTTCGAGAAGGTGTACAACGGCATCGCCGGCCGGGCCCGGGCCGAGGGCGGCGCCAAGTACAAGATCTTCATGTGGGCGGCCAAGGTCGCCCGCGACCACGCCCGGGTCGTCCAGGAGAACCGGATCGCCACCGGCGTCGGCAGCGCCCCGCTGGGACTGCGGGTGCAGCACGCGCTGGCCGACAAGCTGGTCTACGCCAAGATCCGGGCGGCCTTCGGCGGCCGGCTGCGCGGAGCCGTCTCCGGCAGCGCCGCGCTGGCCCCCGAGATCGGCTACTTCTTCCTCGGCGCCGGGGTGCCCATCCTGGAGGGCTACGGGCTCTCCGAGACCAGCGCCGGGTCCTGCGTCAACCGCGAGGAGGACGTCCGGATCGGCACGGTGGGCCGCCCGCTGCCCGGCACCGAGGTGCGGATCGCCGAGGACGGCGAGATCCTGCTGCGCGGCCCGGGCATCATGCGCGGCTACCACAACCTGCCGGAGAAGACGGCCGAGGTGCTGGAGCCGGACGGCTGGTTCCACACCGAGGACATCGGCGAGCTGAGCGCCGACGGCTTCCTGCGGATCACCGACCGCAAGAAGGACTTGTTCAAGACCTCCGGCGGCAAGTACGTGGCGCCCAGCGAGGTCGAGGGCAAGTTCAAGGCCGTCTGCCCGTTCGTCAGCAACATCCTGGTGATCGGCAACGGCCGCAACTACTGCACCGCGCTGATCGGCCTGGACGAGTCGGTGCTGATGCCGTGGGCCGCCGAGCACGGCCTGGCCGGCAAGAGCTACGCCGAGCTGGCCGAGGAGCCCGCCGTGCGCCGGCTGATCGAGGGCTTCGTGCAGCGCGTCAACGCCGACCTCCAGCGCTGGCAGACGATCAAGAAGTTCCACCTGCTGCCGCGCGACCTGGACATCGAGCACGGCGAGCTCACTCCGAGCCTGAAGATCAAGCGCCCGGTGGTCGAGCGGACCTACGCGGACGCGGTGACCGCCATGTACGCGGGCGCCAACGAGGCCTGAGCGGCACCGCTGCGGTACGGCCCGCCGGTTCCGGCGGGCCGTACGGGACAATGGGGTCATGCCCTCCGCACTCCCCGACGGCGAACCGGTGCCGTCCGACGGTTCCCTGCCCGCGCACGCCCTCTCCGGGCTGGGCTCCCGGCCGTTCGGCTTCTACCTCCACGTGCCGTACTGCGCCAGCCGCTGCGGCTACTGCGACTTCAACACCTACACGGCCACCGAGCTGCGCGCTTCCGGCGCCGTCGCCTCCCAGGAGACCTACGCCGACAACGTGGTCGCCGAGATCCGGCTGGCCCGCGAGGTGCTGGGAGACACCGACCTCCCGGTGCGCACCGTCTTCCTCGGCGGCGGCACCCCGACCCTGCTGCCGGCCCGCGACCTGGTGAAGATGCTCGCCGCGCTGCGCGATGAGTTCGGGCTCGACCCCGACGCGGAGATCACCACCGAGGCCAACCCGGAGTCCGTCGACGCGGCGTACCTGGCCGAGCTGCGCGCAGGCGGCTACAACCGGATCTCCTTCGGCATGCAGAGCGCCCGCCCGCACGTCCTGCGACTGCTCGACCGCCACCACACCCCGGGCCGCCCCGAGGCCTGCGTGGCCGAGGCCCGCGCGGCCGGCTTCGAGCACGTCAACCTCGACCTGATCTACGGCACGCCCGGCGAGTCCGACGACGACTGGCGGGCCTCCCTGGACGCGGCCATCGGTGCCGGGCCGGACCACGTCTCGGCGTACTCGCTGATCGTCGAGGAGGGCACCCGGCTGGCCGCGCGGGTCAAGCGCGGCGAACTGCCGATGATCGACGACGACGTGCACGCCGACCGCTACCTCATCGCCGAGCAGGCGCTCAGCGCGGCCGGCTACTCCTGGTACGAGGTCTCCAACTGGGCCACCACCCCGGAAGCCCGCTGCCGCCACAACGAGCTCTACTGGACCGGAGCCGACTGGTGGGGCGCCGGCCCCGGTGCCCACAGCCACGTCGGCGGCGTCCGCTGGTGGAACGCCAAGCACCCCGCCGCCTACGCCCAGGCGCTCGCCGAGCGCCGCACCCCGGCGCTGGGCCGCGAACTGCTGAGCGCCGAGGACCGCCGGGTCGAGCGCGTCCTGCTGGAACTGCGCCTGTCCGAGGGCGTCCCGCTGGAACTGCTCACCGACACCGGCCGCAAGGCCGCCGACCGGGCCCTGGCGGACGGCCTCCTCGCCCCCGAGCCGTACCTGGCCGGCCGCGCCGCGCTGACCCTCCAGGGGAGGCTGCTGGCGGACGCCGTCGTGCGTGACCTAGTGGACTGAGTGTCGTTAACGTGGTGTCAGCCGTCGGAGGGAGCGCGCAATGACCGCCATCGATGACCGGGTGACGGGGATCTTCGAGAACCTGGAGGTCCCCGAAGGCTTCAAAGCCGAGCTCATCAGGGGGGAAATCGTGATGATGGCCGGGCCGGACATGGTCCACAACATCATCGTCGAATCCATTCGAGACCAGCTTCCCCGGGCGCGGTGGCACCGCTTGACCACCCAGGACATCGATCTCCCCGGGTTGACGAGCGAGCCCCAGCCGGATCTGGTCGTGTTCGAGCGGGACGCCTTCGAGGGCCCCGGCCGCTTGGTCCCCGCGCCCGTCCTCACGTTGGTGGTCGAGGTCGTCTCCAAGACCAGCGTCCTGCGCGACTACCGGACCAAGCGAGAGTTGTACGCCGAGGGCGCGATTCCCGTGTACTTGGTCGTCGATCCGATCAAGGCTGTCTGCGTGCTCCTGTCCGAGCCGACCCGGGTGAGCGTCTCCGGGCTTCCGGACTACACGGTGGAGCGCACCACCAAGTTCGGCGAGCCCATTCCGTTGGATCTGCTCGGCATCGCGCTCGACACCTCGGAGTTCCAGACCTACGCCTGATCCGGCAGCGTCACGAAGTCGATCAGCTCCTCGACGCGACCCAGCAGTTCGGGCTCCAGGTCCTTGTAGGAGTCCACCCTCGACAGGATGTGCTTCCAGGCCGCCGGGGTGTCCACCGGCCAGCCGAGGCGGCGGCAGGTGCCCTCCTTCCAGTCCTCACCCCGGGGGACGGCGGGCCAGCCCGGGATGCCGACGGAGGCGGGCTTCACGGCCTGCCAGATGTCGATGTAGGGGTGGCCGACGACCAGTACCGAGTCGCCGGTGACCTGCGCGGCGATGCGGTGTTCCTTGGTGCCGGGGAGCAGGTGGTCGACCAGGACGCCGAGGCGGCGGCCGGGGCCGGGGGCGAAGTCGGCGACGATCGCGGGCAGGTCGTCGACGCCCCGCAGGTACTCCACGACCACGCCCTCGATCCGCAGGTCGTCGCCCCAGACCCGCTCGACCAGTTCGGCGTCGTGCCGGCCCTCCACGTAGATCCGGGACTCGCGGGCGACCCGGGCCCGCGCGCCGGGCACGGCGATCGAGCCGGAGGCCGTGCGGCCGGGCGCGCGGGCGGGCGCCGGGCCGGCGGGGCGGACCAGGGTCACCACCCGGCCCTCCAGCAGGAAGCCGCGCGGGACCATCGGGAACACCCGGTGCTTGCCGAAGCGGTCCTCCAGGGTGACGGTGAACCCCTCGGCGGTCTTCTCGCAGCGCACCACTGCCCCGCAGAAGCCCGTGGCGGCCTCCTCGACCACCAGGTCCGGCTCGGCGGGCACCTCCGGGGCAGGGGTCTGCCTCTTCCACGGCGGGGTGAGGTCGGGTCCGTACGGGCGGCTGCGCATACGGGTGATCATAGGGACGGCGGACGGGCCGTCAGAGCCCCGGCGCGCCCCAGAGCGGGAACCAGCGGCTCAGGTCCTTCTCCAGCCGCAGGTCGTTCCCCAGCATCGCGTTGACCTGCAGCTCCAGCGGACTGTTGCGCCGCTCGCCGCCGCCGGGCATCGGGGCGAACGGGTAGAACGAACCCCGCTTGTAGAGGTAGACCAGGGCCAGCGACTGGCCCTCCGGATTGCGGAAGCCCACCAGCGAGCAGAGCAGCTGGGGGCCGAAGCCGTTCGCCTCCAGCTCGCTGTTGACGGCGTGAAGGTCGTTGACCAGCTCGGGCAGTTCCTCGGGGGCGTGCCGGGCGAGCAGCCAGGAGTAGCCGTAGCCGTCCTTGGAGGCCTCCACCGGCACGCCGCCGCGTTCGGTGTCGGCGTCCAGCAGCGCCCGGACCTGCTGTTCGACCTGGACGAAGGCCGCGCCCTCGACGGCCGCGAAGCAGACCGAACCGAGCCCGGTGGGGGTGAAGGCGGCCCCGGCCTCCAGGGTGAGCGCGGCGGACGGCACGCCGAACAGCTGGTCGAGGTCGGGCTTGACGGGCTTGCTGCGGCCGAACAGGGCGTCCAGGATTCCCACGGCGGTCCTTTCGAGGCGGGAGGGGCTCAGCGGCTCCGGGCGGGAGGGCTCAGCGGCCGAGCTGCTCGGAGATCTTCGCCAGCTGCGCCAGCCGCTTCTCCAGCGTCGGGTGGGTGGAGAACAGCTGCGAGGCGGTCTCCCGGGCGCTCAGCGCGGGGGCGAAGTAGAAGGCGTTGTACGGCTGCGACTTGCGCAGGTCCTCGGTGGGGATGGCGGCGATCTGCCCGGTCACCTTCGTCAGGGCGGAGGCCAGGGCGCTGGGCCGGCCGGTGAGCTGGGCGGCGGCCCGGTCGGCGGCCAGCTCGCGGTAGCGCGAGAGCAGCCGGGTGAGCAGGAAGCTGATCGCGTAGACGACCATCGACACCAGCGGGATGATCAGCGCCACGATGGCCGCGTTCTGGTCGTTGTTGTTGCGCCCGCCGCCCATGAAGCCGCCGTACACGGCGATCCGGGTCATCGCCCCGGCGAGCACGCCGAGGAAGCCGGCGATGGTCATCACCGCGACGTCCCGGTGGGCGACGTGCGACAGCTCGTGCGCGAGGACGCCCTCCAGTTCCTCCGGTTCGAGCCGGCGCAGCAGGCCGGTGGTCACGCAGACCACGGCGTTCTGCGGGTTGCGGCCGGTGGCGAAGGCGTTCGGCATGTCGTTGTCGGCGACCGCCACGCGGGGCTTGGGCATGTCGGCCAGGGCGCAGAGCCGGTCGATGGTGCCGTGCAGCTGGGGGAACTGCTCCTCGCTCACCGGACGGGCGCCCATCGCCCGTTCGGTGATCTTGTCGCTGAACCAGAACTGGGCCACGAACAGCCCGCCGGAGATCAGGACGATCAGCGGCCAGGCCCCGCGCAGCAGCGCGATCAGCAGACCCGTGAAACCGACGTACAGCAGCCCGATCACGAACATCGTCGCGACCATGCGGCTGGTCAGGCCGCGGTCGGGTGCGAAGCGGGTGTGCTGGCCCGAGCTCGACATTGCTTGCTCCTCCGATCGCCGTCGCTTTCGATGCTGCCACCCGGACGGCCCCGGGGCACCACCCCCGCGCCGCGAGTTGCGGCGGCCGGGTCGGCGCTCCGGCACCGCGCTCCGGCGCCGCCCCGGAACCGCGCCCCCGAACTGCGGGCAGGATCACCCCGGCCGGGCCGTTCCTGCGGTAGGACCCGGGCCTTACACTGGCAGGTACGGTTCTGGCACTCGTGTGCGCAGAGTGCCAGGGTCGGGGTCCCTGCCCGAGCGGCCCGCAGCATCACAGACGGACAACGTGCGAAGACGGAGGTGCGTGCCCCATGGCCGGTGAGGTCCGCCAGCTGGACGACCGCAAGCTCGCCGTGCTGCGCGCGATCGTCCAGGACTACGTCGGCACCGAGGAGCCGGTCGGCTCCAAGGCCCTGGTGGAGCGGCACAACCTCGGGGTCTCCCCGGCCACCGTGCGCAACGACATGGCGGCGCTGGAGGAGGAGGGCTACATCCACCAGCCGCACACCAGCGCCGGGCGCATCCCCACCGACAAGGGCTACCGGCTGTTCGTCGACAAGCTCGCCGAGGTCAAGCCGATGAGCGCCCCGGAGCGCCGGGCGATCCGGCACTTCCTGGACGGCGCCGTCGACCTGGACGACGTGGTGGCCCGTACGGTGCGGCTGCTCGCGCAGCTCACCCGGCAGGTCGCCGTGGTGCAGTACCCCTCGCTGACCCGTTCCACCGTCCGGCACATCGAGCTGGTGGCGCTCGCCCCGGCCAAGGTGATGCTGGTCCTGATCACCAACACCGGCCGGGTCGAGCAGCGGATGGTCGACTGCCCGGGCACGGTCGGCGAGACGCTCCTGGCCGACCTGCGGGCGCGGATCAACGCGCGCGCCGCCGGCCAGCGGCTGCCGGACGTCCCGGGCCTGCTGGAGGACCTTCCGGCCACCTTCGAGCAGATCGACCGGCCGACCGTCAGCACGGTCCTGGCGACCCTGTTCGAGGCGTTGGCCGAGCAGAACGAGGAGCGGATCATGCTGGCCGGCACGGCCAACCTGACCCGCCTCGGGCACGACTTCCCGCTCACCATCCAGCCGGTGCTGGAGGCCCTGGAGGAGCAGGTCGTCCTGCTCCGCCTCCTGGGTGAGACCACGGACGCCGCGATGACGGTCCGGATCGGGCGCGAGAACGCCTACGAGGGGCTGAATTCCACCTCGGTCGTGTCGGTCGGCTACGGTTCGGGCGAGGAGAGCGTGGCCAAACTGGGTGTGATCGGTCCGACCCGGATGGACTACCCGGGCACAATGGGGGCGGTTCGAGCGGTGGCACGGTACGTGGGGCAGATCCTGGCCGAGTCGTAGCAAGCAGCCACCGTCAGACCTCTGGCGGTGGTGTCCAGTCGCACTACTACAGGCGGAACAAGCGGAGCATTTGGTGGCCACGGACTACTACGCGGTACTCGGCGTCCGACGGGATGCGGGGCAGGACGAGATCAAGAAGGCGTTCCGGCGCCTGGCACGCGAACTGCACCCGGACGTCAACCCGGACCCGAAGACGCAGGAGCGGTTCAAGGAGATCAACGCCGCCTACGAGGTGCTCTCCGATCCGCAGAAGCGCCAGGTCTACGACCTCGGCGGGGACCCGCTGTCGCCGGGCGGCGGCGGTGGCGCGGGCGGCTTCGGCGCCGGCGCGGCGGGCTTCGGCTTCTCCGACATCATGGACGCCTTCTTCGGCGCCGCGGCCGGCCAGCGCGGCCCGCGCTCGCGCACCCGCCGCGGCCAGGACGCCATGATCCGGCTGGAGATCACCCTGGAGGAGGCCGCCTTCGGCACCACCAAGGAACTCCAGGTCGACACCGCCGTCACCTGCACCACCTGCAGCGGCGAGGGCGCGGCCCCCGGCACCTCCGCGCAGACCTGCGACATGTGCCGCGGCAAGGGCGAGGTCTCCCAGGTCACCCGCTCGTTCCTGGGGCAGGTCATGACCTCCCGCCCCTGCCCCCAGTGCCAGGGCTTCGGCACCGTCGTGCCGACCCCGTGCCCCGAGTGCGCCGGCGACGGCCGGGTCCGCGCCCGCCGCACCCTGACCGTCAAGATCCCGGCCGGTGTCGACAACGGCACCCGCATCCAGCTGGCCGGCGAGGGCGAGGTCGGTCCCGGCGGCGGCCCGGCCGGCGACCTGTACGTCGAGATCGCCGAGACCACCCACACCGTCTTCCAGCGGCGCGGGGACGACCTGCACTGCACCGTCACCATCCCGATGACGGCCGCCGCGCTCGGCACCCAGGTGCCGCTGCAGACCCTGGACGGGCTGGAGGAGGTCGACATCCGGCCCGGCACCCAGTCCGGCCAGTCGATCCCGCTGCACGCCCGGGGCATCACCCACCTGCGCGGCGGCGGCCGGGGCGACCTGATAGTGCACGTCGAGGTGCAGACGCCCACCAAGCTCGACCCCGAGCAGGAGGAGCTGCTGCGCCGGCTCGCCGTGCTGCGCGGCGAGGAGCGCCCGTCCGGCCAGTTCGCGCCGGGGCAGCAGGGCCTGTTCTCGCGCCTGAAGGACGCCTTCAACGGCCGGTGAGCCGTCCGGAAGGGGGTGCCGGGGTCCGATCCCGGCACCCCCTTCGCGTTGCCCATCCGCCCACCCCTCCGGAGGACCACCCCATGACCGCCCCCGTCTTCGTCGTCGAGACCGAGCGGATCGCCGCCGCCGCGCCCGGGGCGCTGGTGCGCCTGGACGGGGCGGAGGGGCGGCACGCGGCCGCGGTGAAGCGGCTGGAGGCCGGCGAGGCGGTGACCCTCGCGGACGGCCTGGGTCTCGGCGTGGACGGGACGGTCGCCGAGGTGCTCGGCAAGGACGCGATCGACGTCACGGTGGCCGCCGTGCGCCGGGAGCCGGAACCGGCGCCGCGGATCGTCGTCGTCCAGGCGCTGCCCAAGGGCGACCGCGGCGAGCTGGCGGTGGAGACCATGACCGAGGTCGGCGTGGACGTGGTGATCCCCTGGGCGGCCTCGCGCTGCATCACCCAGTGGAAGGGCGACCGCGGCGCCAAGGCGCTCGCCAAGTGGCGGGCCACCGCCCGGGAGGCCGGCAAGCAGTCCCGCCGGCTGCGCTTCCCCGAGGTGCGCGAGCCGATGACCACCAGGCAGCTGGCCCCGCTGCTGGCGCAGTCCGCGCTGGCCGCCGTGCTGCACGAGGAGGGCGCCGAGCCGCTGGCGCACGCCGCCCTGCCGGAGGCGGGGGACATCGTGCTGGTGGTCGGCCCGGAGGGCGGGGTCTCCCCGGAGGAGTTGGCCGCCTTCGCCGAGGCGGGCGCGAAGCCGTACCGGCTGGGTCCGTCGGTGCTGCGCACCTCCACCGCGGGCGTCGCCGCCGGCGCCCTGCTGCTGGGGCGCACCGGCCGCTGGGCCTAGACCTCAAAGCGCGCGGCCGGGCCACCCTGCGCCGGGCGGGAGTTGGGGAAAGCGGAGCGGCCCGTACGCGGGGCTGCCTACGCTGGCCGGATGACGGACACCCTGAGCACCTCCGCGGGCGCCTATCTGCGCCATCCCCATCTGCACGGTGACCTGCTCACCTTCGTCGCCGAGGACGACCTGTGGCTGGCCCCGCTGGACGGTGGGCGGGCCTGGCGGCTGACGGCGGACCACCTCCCGGTGCACCACCCGAGGTTCTCCCCGGACGGGCGCCACATCGCCTTCTCCTCGCCCCGGGACGGCGCCCCGGAGGTGCACGTGGTGCCGGTGGACGGCGGGCCGTCCCGGCGGCTCACCCACTGGGGCAGCCACCAGACCCGGGTGCAGGGCTGGACGGCCGACGGCCGCCCGATCGCCACCACCAGCGCCGGTGAGGCCAGCGCGCGCCACAGTTGGGCGCACGCGGTGCCGCTGGACGGCGGCGAGCCGGTGCGGCTGCCGTACGGGCCGGTCGGCGGGCTGGCCTTCGAGCCGGACGGCGAGCGCGTCCTGCTGGTGACCGCCAACAACCGCGAGCCGGCCTGGTGGAAGCGCTACCGGGGCGGCCGGGCCGGCAAGTTGTGGCTCGGGCGGGACGAATTCACGCGCGTGCACGAGGAGTTGGACGGGCAGCTCGACTCCCCGCTGTGGGTGCCCGGTGCCGGCGGCCAGGGCGGCCGGATCGCCTTCCTCTCCGACCACGAGGGCGTCGGCGAGCTGTGGTCCAGCCGCCCGGACGGCTCCGACCTGCGCCGCCACACCGGCGACCCGGACGGCTTCTACGCCCGCAACGCCGGCACCGACGGCACCCGGGTCGTCTTCCACCGGGCCGGTGACCTCTGGCTGCTGGAGGACCTGGACGGCGCCGAGCCGCGCCGCCTGGACGTCCGGCTGGCCGGCCCGCGCACCGGCCGCCGCCCCGGCCCGGTGCACCCCGCGCAGTGGCTGGAGTCCGTCGCCCCGGACCGCACCGGCCGGGCCGGCGCCGTGGTGGTGCGCGGCGGCGTGCACTGGCTGACCCACCGGGAGGGCCCGGCCCGGGTGCTGGACGAGACCCCGGGGGTGCGCGGGCGCCTGGCCGCGGTGGTTCCCGGCGAGGACGGCGCCCAGGGCGTGCTCTGGGTGTCCGACGCCGAGGGCGAGGACGCCCTGGAGTACGCGCCGGCCGTGCACGGCGCCGAGCGGCGCAGGCTGGCCGCCGGGCGGCTCGGCCGGGTCAACTCCCTGGTGGTCTCCCCGGACGGCAAGCAGGCGGCGCTCGGCGTGCACGACGGCCGGCTGCTGGTTGTGACGCTGGCCGACGGCGCCGTGCACGAGCTGGAGCGCAGCACCGACGGGGAGGTCAGCGGACCGGCGTTCAGTCCGGACTCGGCCTGGCTGGCGTGGTCCCGCCCGGTGCACGGGGTGGGCCCGTACTCGCTGCGCCAGATCGTGCTGGCGAACCTGGCCACCCGCACCGTCAGCGAGGTCACCCAGCAGCGCTTCGTGGACACCTCGCCCGCCTTCACCGCGGACGGCCGCTACCTGGCCTTCCTGTCGGTGCGCGACTTCGACCCGGTGTACGACGCGCACGCCTTCGACCTGTCCTTCCCGAACGGCTGCCGCCCGTACCTGATCACGCTGGCCGCCGACACGCCGTCCCCGTTCGGGCCGCAGCGGGCCGGGCGGCCGCTCGGCGGGGAGGAGGACGAGCCCAAGGGCCGCACGGCGGACGGCACGGCGGAGGGCGAGGGCGGGGCCGAGGCCGCGCCGGTGACCAGGGTGGACCTGGACGGCATCGCCGACCGGATCGTCCCGTTCCCGGTGGAGGGCGGCCGGTTCCACACGCTGGCCGCGGCCAAGGACGGCGTGCTGTGGACCAGGGTGCCGCTGCTCGGCGAACTCGGCGACGGGGCGGCCTCGCTGGAGGAGGAGCGGCCGCGGCCGGTGCTGGAGCGCTTCGACCTCAGGAAGCGCCGGGCCGAGCAACTGGTGCACGGCGTCGACGCGTTCGCGGTCAGCGGGGACGGCACCCGGGTGGCCGTGCTGGACGAGGGCGAGCTGCGGATCGTCCCGGCCGACCGCAAGGCCGGCGGCGAGGACGACGAGACGACCGTCGACCTCGCCCGGCTGCGGGTGACCGTCGACCCGGCCGCCGAGTGGCGGCAGATGTACGCCGAGACCGGCCGGCTGATGCGGGACAACTTCTGGCGCCCCGACCTCGGCGGGGTGGACTGGGCAGGGGTGCTGGAGCGCTACCGGCCGCTGGTCGAGCGGGTCGGCTCCCACGACGAACTCGTCGACCTGCTCTGGGAGGTGCACGGTGAGCTGGGCACCTCGCACGCCTACGTGATCCCGAACGGCCGCTACACCGAGCCCGCCCGGCGCCAGGGCCTGCTGGGCGCCGACCTGGTGAAGGACGGCGAGCACTGGCGGATCGCCCGCATCCTGCCGGGGGAGTCCTCCGATCCGAGGGCCCGCTCGCCGCTGGCCGCGCCCGGTGCGGCGATCCGCCCGGGCGACGCGGTGCTCGCCGTCAACGGCCGCCCGGTGGACCCGGTCACCGGCCCGGCGCCGCTGCTGGCCGGCACCGCCGGGCAGCCGGTGGAGCTGACCGTGGCCGGCAAGGACGGCACCGACCGACGCCACCCGGTGGTCGTCCCGCTCGCCGACGAGGAGGCGCTGCGCTACCACGACTGGGTGGCCGGGCGGCGGGCCGCGACGCGCGAGCTGTCCGGCGGCCGGCTCGGCTACCTGCACATCCCGGACATGCAGACGGCCGGCTGGGCGCAGCTGCACCGGGACCTGAGCACCGAGATGGCCCGGGAGGGCGTGATCGTCGACGTCCGGGACAACCGGGGCGGCCACACCTCGCAGCTGGTGATCGAGAAGCTGGCCCGCCGGATCGTCGGCTGGGACGTCATCCGGGACACCGACAACCCGGTGCCGTACCCGATGGACGCCCCGCGCGGGCCGGTGGTCGCGATCGCCAACGAGCTGTCCGGCTCGGACGGTGACGTCGTCAACGCCGCCATCCAGGCGCTCGGGATCGGCCCGGTGGTCGGCACCCGCACCTGGGGCGGGGTGATCGGCATCGACAGCCGCTACCGGCTGGTCGACGGCACGCTGGTCACCCAGCCCAAGTACGCGTTCTGGCTGGAGAACTACGGCTGGGGCCTGGAGAACCACGGCGTCGACCCGGATGTCGAGGTGCCGTTCGCCCCGCACCACTGGGCGGCCGGCGAGGACCCCCAGCTGGCCGAGGCCGTCCGGATCGCCCTGGCGGCCCTGGCGCGGACCCCGGCCCGGACGCCGCCGCCGCTGCCCTGGGCGTAGTGGGGGCGTCCCGGAGCGGGACCGCCGGCGATCCCGGCCCCCCGCTTCGGGGCGTGGCTGGGCTGCCCCGCTGTGCCGGACCGGATCGTGGTCCCCGGTGCGCCGCGGGCACCCGCAGGAGCACCCGCGCGAGCACCCGCAGGACCACCGGCGGGCGCTCGCGCGGCTCGGCTAGGCTGCGGCCGTACGGCCCGTGAACCCGTGATCCACGACCCACCCGACGTGATCCACGACCAACCCGAGGAGAAGCCGATGGCCGGCGAGCCGCAGCCCGACTGCCTGTTCTGCAAGATCGTGGCGGGCGAGATCCCGGCGACCGTGGTGCGCAAGACGGAGCGCACCCTCGCCTTCCGCGACATCGCCCCCAAGGCCCCCGTGCACGTCCTGGTCATCCCGCACGCCCACTACCCGAACGCCGCCGCGCTGGCCGCCGCCGAGCCGCGGATCGCCGGCGAACTGCTCGCCGAGGCGGGCGCGGTGGCCCGGGACGAGGGCATCGAGGACTACCGGCTGGTCTTCAACACCGGTGCCGGCGCCGGGCAGACCGTCTTCCACGCCCACGTCCACGTGCTGGGCGGCAGGCACATGACCGAGAGCATGGTCTGACCTACGTGTCCCAGCGCGAACTCGTCGTCCTCGGCACCGCCAGCCAGGTGCCCACCCGGCACCGCAACCACAACGGCTACCTGCTCCGCTGGGACGGCGAGGGCCTGCTGTTCGACCCCGGCGAGGGCACCCAGCGGCAGATGCTGCACGCCGGGGTCTCGGCCACCCAGATCACCAGGATCGCCGTGACCCACTTCCACGGCGACCACTGCCTGGGACTCGCCGGGGTGATCCAGCGAATCAACCTTGACCGCGTCCCGCACCCGGTGGACGTCTACTTCCCGGCCTCCGGGGAGGTCTACTTCGAGCGGCTGCGGCACGCCACCGCCTACCACGAGACGGCGGTGCTGCGGCCCCGGCCGATCGACGAGCCGGGCCCGCTGCCCGCCCCCGGGGCCCGCTTCGCGCTGGACGCCGTCCGGCTGGACCACCCGGTGGAGTCCTTCGGCTACCGGCTGTCCGAGCCGGACGGCCGCCGACTGGTCCCCGAGCGCCTCGCCGCCCTGGGGATCTCCGGCCCGGCGGTGGGTCGGCTGCAGCACGAGGGCGCGATCGAGGCGGACGGCCGACGGGTCAGCCTGGAGGAGGTCAGCGAGCCCCGGCCGGGCCAGAAGTTCGCCTTCGTGATGGACACCCGGCTCTGCGAGGGCGTGCACCGGCTCGCCGAGGGCGCCGACCTGCTGGTGGTCGAGGCCACCTTCACCGACGCCGACGCCCACCTCGCCGAGGACCACGGCCACCTCACCGCGGGCCAGGCCGCCAAGGTCGCCGCCGAGGCGGGCGCGCGCACCCTGGTGCTGACCCACTTCTCCCAGCGCTACCCGGACCTGGGCCAGCACCTGGCCGACGCCCGCAAGCACTTCGACGGGGAACTGGTGGTCGCCGCCGACCTGATGCGGGTGCCCGTCCCGGCCCGCCGTCACCCGTGACCGGCGCGGCCACCCGTGACGGGCGCGGCCACCAGGGAACGGCGCGGCCACCCGTGACCGGCCCGCCGTCACCCGGGAACGGCGCTGGACGAATCCGCCCGGTGCGAAAAGGGCTCGCGTCCGTCCCCGATCTGCCGCAGCATCGTGCGGGTGCGGCCCCGCCGCCCGCCGCAGCGATCACGCTCGCGGCGTACCCTGGTGCCCCGGAGACCGAGCGGCACACGACACCACGGATGGGATGAGGCAGGCCCCAGCGCCGACCTATGAGTGACACATCGCAGACCCGTACCGACGGACAGTCGCGCCCCGAACCGGCCGACGACGGCCGCGTGAGCGCCCGGATCGTCATCCCCGAGAAGCACCCGATGGTCACCCTGCTCGGGACGGCGGATTCGCTGCTGCGGGTGATCGAGCAGGGCTTCCCCGACGCCGACATCCACGTGCGCGGCAACGAGGTGACCGCCACCGGCGGGCGGACCGAGGTCGCCCTCGTGCAGAAGCTCTTCAACGAGATGATGCTGGTGCTGCGCACCGGCCAGCCCCTGACGGAGGACGCCGTGGAGCGCTCCATCGCCATGCTTCGCGAGGAGGACCCGGACGGCCCGGCGCCGTCGCAGGTGTTCACCGCGAACATCCTCTCCAACCGGGGCCGCACGATCCGCCCCAAGACCCTCAACCAGCAGCGCTACGTCGACGCGATCGACAAGCACACGATCGTCTTCGGCCTCGGCCCGGCCGGTACCGGCAAGACCTACCTGGCGATGGCCAAGGCCGTCCAGGCCCTGCAGGCCAAGGAGGTCAACCGGATCATCCTGACCCGCCCGGCGGTCGAGGCGGGGGAGCGGCTGGGCTTCCTGCCCGGCACGCTCTACGAGAAGATCGACCCGTACCTGCGCCCGCTGTACGACGCGCTGCACGACATGATGGACCCGGACTCCATCCCGCGCCTGATGGCGGCCGGCACCATCGAGGTCGCCCCGCTCGCGTACATGCGCGGCCGCACCCTCAACGACGCCTTCATCATCCTGGACGAGGCCCAGAACACCTCGCCCGAGCAGATGAAGATGTTCCTCACCCGCCTCGGGTTCAACTCCCGGGTGGTCGTCACCGGCGACACCAGCCAGATCGACCTCCCGGGCGGCACGAGGAGCGGCCTCAAGGTCGTCCAGGAGATCCTGGCCGACGTGCCGGACATCCACTTCTCCGTCCTCACCAGCACCGACGTGGTCCGCCACAAGCTGGTCGGCCGGATCGTGGACGCGTACGAGCGCTGGGACGCCCGGCAGGAAGCCGAGCAGGCCCCGGTCGGCCGCAAGGCCGCCCAGCGCCGCGTCGGCAAGACGACAGCAGCCCGCGCACCCCGACAGTCCCATCGCACCGAAAGCTGAGCACACAGCCCGTCATGTCGATCGACATCGCCAACGAGTCCGGTTGGGACGCCGATGAGGAAGCCATCCTCGACGTCGCCCGCTTCGCCCTGGACAAGATGCGGATCCACCCGCAGTCCGAACTGTCCGTGATCCTGGTGGACAGTGCGGCGATGGAGGAGCTGCACATCCAGTGGATGGACCTGCCCGGCCCGACCGACGTGATGTCGTTCCCGATGGACGAGCTGCGTCCCGGCAAGGAGGGCGACGAGCTGCCGCAGGGCCTGCTCGGTGACATCGTGCTCTGCCCCGAGGTCGCCGAGCAGCAGGGCAAGGCCGCCCCCTCCAAGCACTCGATGGACGAGGAGCTGCAGCTGCTCACCGTCCACGGCGTGCTGCACGTCCTCGGCTACGACCACGAGGAGCCGGAGGAAGAGGAGGAGATGTTCGCCCTCCAGAAGCGCATCCTGGACGACTGGCGGGCGGGCCGCGGCCTCGGCGGCCTCTCGCCGGCCCCCACCACCCACTGAGCGCGGAGCCCGAACCCCTGTGAGTGGTGAGAGTACGAGCTTCATCCTCGGTGCCGTGGCCCTGGTCGTGCTGGGCTGGCTGGCCGCGTGCGCCGAGGCGGGCATCTCCCGGGTCTCCCGGTTCCGGGCGGAGGAGGCCGTGCGGAACGGGCGGCGCGGCTCCGCGCGGCTGCTGACCGTCGCCTCCGACCCGATCCGCTACCTGAACCTGGCGACCCTGATCCGGGTGGCCAGCGAGATGGCGGCGGCCGTCCTGGTCACCGCGGTGAGCGTGCGCAACATCCACCCGACCTGGCAGGCCGTGCTGTTGTCGTTCGGCGTGATGGTGCTGGTGTCCTTCGTCGCGGTGGGCGTCTCGCCGCGCACGATCGGGCGCCAGCACCCGATCTCCACCACGACCGCGGCCTCCTTCGTGCTGCTGCCGCTGGCC
This sequence comes from Kitasatospora sp. NPDC029312, assembly GCF_055569215.1. Taxonomy (NCBI): domain Bacteria; kingdom Bacillati; phylum Actinomycetota; class Actinomycetes; order Kitasatosporales; family Streptomycetaceae; genus Kitasatospora; species Kitasatospora sp. NPDC029312. The sequence continues at coordinate 28,316 of NZ_JBVHXY010000065.1, forward strand.
GCGGTGCTCGGCCCGATCCCGCGGCTGCTGATCCTCCTCGGCAACGCCCTGACCCCGGGCAAGGGCTACCGCGAGGGGCCGTTCGCCTCGGAGGCGGAGCTGCGGGCCCTGGTCGACCTCGCCGAGAAGGACGACCTGATCGAGGACGAGGAGCGCCGGATGGTGCACTCGGTCTTCGAGCTGGGCGACACCATCGTGCGCGAGGTGATGGTGCCCCGCACCGACCTGGTGATGATCGAGCGGCACAAGACCGTCCGGCAGGCGCTCACCCTGGCGCTGCGCTCGGGCTTCTCGCGGATCCCGGTGGTCGGCGACAACGAGGACGACGTGGTGGGCATCGTCTACCTCAAGGACCTGGTGCGCCGCACCCACATCAACCGGGAGGCGGAGGCCGAGGAGGTCGGCGCGGTGATGCGCCCCGCCGTCTTCGTGCCCGACTCCAAGCCGGCCGGGGACCTGCTGCGCGAGATGCAGCAGCGCCGCTCGCACGTCGCGATCGTGATCGACGAGTACGGCGGCACGGCCGGCCTGGTCACCATCGAGGACATCCTGGAGGAGATCGTCGGGGAGATCACCGACGAGTACGACCGGGAGATCGCGCCGATCGAGGACCTCGGCGACGGCTCGTACCGGATCACCGCCCGCCTGCTGGTGGAGGACCTGGGGGAGCTGTTCGGCATCGAGCTGGAGGACGAGGACGTCGAGACCGTCGGCGGGCTGCTGGCCAAGCACCTCGGCCGGGTGCCGATCCCCGGTTCCTCCTGCGAGATCCCGCTGCCCGACGCGGAGGACACCGGCCTGACCGGCATCCTGCTGACCGCCGAGTCCTCGGCCGGGCGGCGCAACCGGATCGGCTCGATGGTCGCCTCGCCGGTGCGCAAGACGGCCGAGACCGCCGAGGCGGTGGGCGAGTAGCGGGACGCCCGGCGAGTAGCGGGTCCTGGGCCGCCGAGCGACCATGGAGGGCATGACGCACAAACTTCGGGCGGAGTACGGCCCGCAGGGGGCGGCCGGCGGGGTCAGGGCCTGGCACGTGGTGCGGGACGAGGACCCGGCGACGGCGCTCTGCGGCCGCACCATCCCCGACGACGCAGAGACGCGGCCCGAGCAGGACTGGGGCACCGGGCTGCGCTGCTGCCAGCAGTGCGGTTCGCTCTACATGCACGAGGTGCCCCACATGCAGGGGAGCCACCCGTACAGCTAGGTCGTGGACGAGCCAGGAGGTCGCCATGAAGTTGCAAGACGAACTGCCCGTCGACCACAAGCTGCTCCTGGTCTGGCGGATCGGGGCGGGGCTCGGAGGGATCTTCCTGATCGTGTTCGGGTGCCTGGGGCTCGCCGACCACCCGGGATTCCTGGACACGAAGGGCGAGGACATCGCCGGGCTGTCGACCAACGGGGCGCTGGCCATCCTGTCCATCGTGGCGGGTGCGGTCCTGGTGCTGGGGGCGGTCATCGGCGGGAACTTCGCGTCCAACCTCAACATGGTGGTCGGCCTGCTGTTCGTCCTCTCCGGCTTCTACGGACTGACGGTGCTGGGGCGGCCGGACGCCAACATCCTCAACTTCCGGATGTCGAACGTGCTGTTCGCCTTCGTCTTCGGGATCGTCGTGACCACCTTCGGCATGTACGGCCGGGTGAGCGGTCACCTGCCGCACGACAACCCGTTCTGGCGCAGGCGGATCGAGCGCGAGGAGCCGCTGCCCTCCGGGCCGAAGACCTTCGTCAAGGTCATCAACCCCAACCGCGGGCGGACCCACCCGGTCGGCCACTGATCCGGAGCGGGTGCCTATGCTCAGCGGCATGAGTGACATCGTCGAGCTCGACCCCGAGAACAAGAAGATCATCACCCTGGCCCGCTCGGCCCGCGCCCGCAACGGCGTCCCCGAGGGGGCCGCGGTGCGTGATGAGACCGGTCGCACTTACGTGGCCGGGACGGTCGCGCTGGAGTCGCTGCGGCTGAGCGCCCTGCAGACGGCGGTGGCGATGGCGGTGGCCAGCGGCGCGAAGTCGCTGGAGGCGGCGGCCGTGGTGAGCGAGGCCGAGCAGCCGGCCGAGGCCGACCTGGCCGCGGTGCGGGACCTCGGCGGGGCCGGCACGCCGGTGCTGCTGGCGGGGCCGGACGGTGCGCTGCGGCTGTCGGTCGAGGCCCGCTGAGACGCACTGGAACGCACGGAAACGCACTGACACCGGGGCCGTGGGAGCCTGCCGGGGCGCTGAGCTGCGCCGCCGGCCGCACCGCGGGCACGGCCCCCAGGCGTTCAGCCGATAGTCTCACCGAGGGCGGGATTCGGTGAGGGGACTGGGGCATGGGGGCGTTGGCGTTCATCGCCGGACTGCTGCTGTTCGTGATGGGCATGGGCAAGTGGCAGGAGACCGGCTCGCCCGGCTGGCTCTGGGGCTCGATCGCCTTCCTGGTGCTGCTGGTGGTGTTCTCGCTGACCGGACGCGGCGACGACAGGGGCTGATCCGCAGGTGACCACAGGCCCCGGACGGCGCCGCTCCGGTGATCAGGGAGAATGGAGCCCATGAATGCCCCTTCCTCCTCGTACCGCTCCGGGTTCGCGTGCTTCGTCGGCCGCCCCAACGCGGGCAAGTCGACCCTGACCAACGCCCTGGTGGGGACGAAGGTCGCGATCACCTCCGACCGCCCGCAGACCACCCGGCACACCGTGCGCGGCATCGTGCACCGCCCGGACGCCCAGCTCGTACTGGTCGACACCCCCGGTCTGCACAAGCCGCGCACCCTGCTCGGCGAGCGCCTCAACGACCTGGTGCGCACCACCTGGGCCGAGGTCGACGTGATCGGCTTCTGCCTGCCCGCCGACCAGAAGATCGGCCCCGGCGACAAGTTCATCGCCAAGGAGATCGCCGGGATCAAGAAGACCCCGAAGGTCGCCATCGTCACCAAGACCGACCTGGTCGACTCCAAGCGCCTGGCCGAGCAGCTCATCGCCGTCCACCAGCTCGGCATCGAGCTGGGCTTCGAGTGGGCCGAGATCATCCCGGTCTCCGCGGTCGGCGACAAGCAGGTCGAGCTGGCCGCCGACCTGCTCACCAAGCTGCTGCCGGAGGGCGACCGGCTCTACCCGGAGGGCGACCTCACCGACGAGCCCGAGCAGATCATGGTCGCCGAGCTGATCCGCGAGGCCGCGCTGGAGGGCGTGCGGGACGAACTCCCGCACTCGCTGGCCGTGGTGGTCGAGGAGATGCTGCCGCGCGAGGGCCGCCCGGCGGACCGCCCGCTGCTGGACATCCACGCCAACGTCTACATCGAGCGACAGAGCCAGAAGGCGATCGTGATCGGGGCCAAGGGCGCCCGGCTCAAGCACGTCGGCAGCACCGCCCGCAAGCACATCGAGGCGCTGCTCGGCACGCCCGTCTTCCTGGACCTGCACGTCAAGGTGGCCAAGGACTGGCAGCGCGACCCCAAGCAGCTGCGCAAGCTCGGCTTCTGAGGGCGCGAGCGGGCGGTGCGGCCGTCGTCGTCACGCGGCGGCGGCACGCACCGGCGCGAAGGGCGGGTCGGCCGGCGCCTCAGTCCACCCCTCTGATCCGCCTCACGAGCAGCGCTCCCGCCAGGCAGATCACGGCGGACACCAGGTACAGCACCCGGTAGCCGCCCAGGTGCGTCACGATCGGGGCGGCGAGGGCGGGCGCGGCGACCTGGGGCAGGGCGTTGGCCACGTTGATGACGCCCAGGTCCTTGCCGCGGTCCCCGGCCTTCGGCAGCACGTCCGTCATCAGCGCGAAGTCCACCGAGGTGAACACGCCGAAGCCGACGCCCAGCACCGCCGTCAGGATCAGCACGCCCCCTTCCGGGTCGGCGTGGTGCAGGCGGTCGCGCAGGTAGTAGAGCAGGTAGAGCAGCACCAGCGCGTTGCTCAGGTTCATCAGGAAGCGGGTCAGCCACGCCCAGCCGAGGTCGGGGTACCGGCGCGGGCTCAGCCAGAAGCCGGCCGCGAAGCCCCGCCAGGACCAGGCCGGCCGGTCCGCCTCCGCCAGCCGCAGGTCCTCGTACCGCAGCACGTACGGCAGCACGCCCAGCGCCGTGAACACCGCGCACGCCACATAACCCGCCCCGACGCCCCCGGCGGCCGTGGCGAGCCCCGTGCCGCCGACCACGCCGAGGATCTGCGCGACCCCCAGCCAGCCGCCCACCGAACCCCGCTGGAGCCGGGGGACCCGGTCGGGGACGGCCGCCGTCACCGCCGCGAAGGCGGCGTTCAGCGTCAGCTGCACCAGGCACCAGCCCAGCGCCATCGTCCAGACCCCGCGCGCCTCCGCGAGCAGCAGCAGCGACAGGGCGCCGCCCGCCGTTCCGGCGACGATCCACGGGGTGCGGCGGCCCCGGCGGGACGTCGTGCGGTCCGAGAGCGCGCCGAAGAGCGGGTTCGCCGCCAGCGAGACGACCGCGCCGACGCCCGTCACCCAGGCCAGCATCGCCTCCTTCGACATGCCGGAGGCGGGCGCGAAGTCCTCGGCCTGGGAGGCCAGGAGGATCTGGAGCGGCCCGTACCAGCCGACCCAGATCGCCCCGTTGGCCAGCGACAGGGCCGACGTCCAGCCGCGGCCCACCCGTTCGACGGGCTCGGCCAGCGCTGCCGCCGGGGCCCTGTCCGCCGTCGTCATCCCTGCGCCTGGAGGACGTCCCGCAGCCACGCGTAGGACGCCTTCGGGGTGCGGGCCTGCGTCGCGAAGTCGACGTGGACGAGCCCGAAGCGCCGTGCGTAGCCCTCAGCCCACTCGAAGTTGTCCAGCAGCGACCAGACGAAGTAGCCGCGCACGTCGACGCCGGCCTCCAGGGCCCGGTGCAGGGCGCGGAGGTGGCCGTCCAGGTAGGCGATCCGGGCCTGGTCGTCGAGGCCCTCGTAGGAGCACCCGTTCTCGGTGATGACGACCGGCGGGAGGCGGTCGCCGTAGCGGTCCTTGAAGGTCGTCAGGAGTTCGGTCAGGCCCTCGGGGACGACCGGCCAGCCGAAGTCGGTCACCGGGACGCCCTCGATCTCCCGCACGGAGAAGGGGAGTTCGGCCGGCATGGTGATCCCGCCGAACTCGATCTCGGTGCCCTGCGGGGCGCCCACCCGGGTGGGGGCGTAGTAGTTGACGCCGTACCAGTCGAGGGGCTCGCCGATGATCTTCAGGTCGGCCGCGACGTCGCCGGGCATCAGCTCGCCGATGCCCTCCGGGTACGCGCCGAGCAGCAGCGGCTCGGCGAACAGACGGTTGAGCAGGAGGTCGTAGAACGCCGCCGCCTCCAGGTCGGCGGGCTCCTGCGAGGCCGGCCAGGTCGGGCCGTGCGAGTTGGCGATGCCGATGTCCGCGGCGCCGGCCGCGCGCAGCGCCTGCACGGCGAGACCGTGGCCGAGCAGCTGGTGGTGGGCGGCCGGCAGCGCGTCGAAGAGGAGCTGCTTGCCGGGGGCGTGGGTGCCGAGAGCGTGGCCCAGCAGGGTGTGCTCGGCGGGCTCGTTGAGGGTGATCCACTTCGTGACGCGGTCCCCGAGCCGGTCCACCACCACGGACGCGTACTCCGCGAACCGGGACGCCGTGTCCCGTTCCAGCCAGTCCAGGTCCGCCGGCAGGTCCCAGTGGAAGAGGGTGGGCACCGGGCGGACGCCGGCCGCCAGCAGTTCGTCCACGAGTCGGTCGTAGAAGTCGAGGCCGCCGGGGGCGTTGACCCGCGGCCAGGACACGGAGAAGCGGTAGGCGTTGACGCCGAGGCCCGCGAGGAGGGCCACGTCCTCGCCGTGGCGGCGGACGTGGTCGCACGCCACCGCCGCCGTGGAGCCGTCCTTCACCCGTCCCGGCTCGGCGGTGAAGACGTCCCAGACGGACGGTTCGCGCCCGTCCACCGCACCTTCGATCTGGTGTGCGGACGTGGAGACGCCCCACAGGAAGTCGGCCGGGAATCGGGGGATCGGATGCGCCGCCTCGCGCGTGTCGTTCGCCATGGTCGGGATCATCCTTACCCATGGGTAAGGAAGTCAACGCCCTTACGGGAACTGCCGATCAGGCGCCTTCCTTCAGCACTCTCGTGATCAGCTCGCGCTGCTGCGACGTCAGTCGCGGGTCGGCCGCGTGGACGGTCCGCCCGTCCACCGTGATCTCGTACTGGAAGCCATCCGGCACGCCCTGCGGGGGCGTGCCCCGGCCGGCGGCGACCGCCTGGTCGGCCAGGGCGTGCCACTCGCCGGCGTCGGGCCGCCCCGCCGTGTCCACCTCGGCCTGCCGCTCGATGCCCGCGAACCCGCCCGTGCGCCTCACCTGAATACGCATGGGTCCCTGTGTAGTACGGAACTACAGGATCCGCACCCCCACCTGCTCCCACGCCTTCTGCACGGCCTGGAACTCGTCGCCGCCGTCGCCGAACCGCTCGCGCGCCGCCTTCACCGTGAGTGCGGCGAAATCGGTGAAGAAGGCCCGGTCGCCGAGTTCGCCGCCGGTCAGGACGTCGTACCAGATCTGTCCCGCCTTCTCCCAGGCGTATCCGCCGAGAGCGGCGGCGGCCAGGTAGAACGCGTGGTTGGGGATGCCCGAGTTGATGTGCACGCCGCCGTTGTCGCGGCCGGTGCGGACGTACTCGTCCATGGTCGCGGGCTGCGGGTCCTTGCCGAGGACGTCGTCGTCGTACGCGGTGCCCGGGGCCTTCATCGAGCGCAGGGCGGTGCCGGTGACGTTCGGGGCGAGCAGGCCCGCGCCGATCAGCCAGTCGGCCTCGTCGGCGGTCTGGCCGAGCGCGTACTGCTTGATCAGTACGCCGAAGACGTCGGAGACCGACTCGTTGAGGGCGCCGGACTGGCCCTGGTAGTCGAGGTTGGCGGTGTACTGGGTGACCCCGTGGGTGAGCTCGTGGCCGATCACGTCGACGGAGATGGTGAAGTCCTTGAACAGGTCGTTGTCCCCGTCGCCGAAGACCATCCGCTCGCCGTCCCAGAAGGCGTTGTCGTACCGCCGGCCGTAGTGGACGGTCGCGTTGAGCGGCAGGCCGGCGCCGTCGATGGACTTACGGCCGTAGACCTTGAGGTAGAGCTCGAAGGTGGCGCCCAGTCCGGCGTGGGCGCGGTTGACGGAGGCGTCCTTGGAGGGGCCGTCGGACTCGCTGCGGACCTTCTTGCCGGGCAGGTCCTCGCGGTGCCGGGCGTCGTAGATGGTGCGGTTCGGCTTGTCGGCGTCGGCGCCGGGCTCGCCGGGGGTGAGGCCGCCGCGGGCGGCGATCGCGCGGCGCTCGGTGCGCGCCACGTGGTCGTGCTCCAGGGTGCGGCGGGCGGGCTCGTGCCGCTCCGGGTCGTCGGACTGGGCCAGGTTGTCGAGGATGTGCGGCGGGATGATCGTGCAGAAGACGGGCGTGTGGCGGGTGGCGGGATCTGGCTGCGCGTCGTTGAGGTCCATGCACAAAAGGTGGCACTGTGTAATCCCGCTGTCACTGCCTGCGTCCAAGATTCCCTAAAAGTGTGGTTGGTCGCATTTAGGTCGTAACGTCGGCCGGGTCCCGCATACTGATACGCGACCGCCGGACAGGGCGTACCTCGGCTAGGGTGCTGTGCATCATGCGTTTCGGGCTGCTTCTCCTTAGCTGCCGCGGCGAGGGCCTGTAGTCGAGGCCGACCCCCTCCCCGCGGAGTTCGGTGTTGCGATCTATCGCCCCGTCGGCCTCTCCCTCGCTCTTCCGGAGCAGGGGGACCCCCAGCGGACATACGAGGAGCCCTACGCACCATGACGAATCCGTCGAGCCCCGCAGGTCATGCCGTCGGCCGACCCACTCCGGTCACCAACGCGACGCAGCTCCAGCGGCCCTCCGGAATGCCGGTCCACAAGTACGGCCGCTACGAGGCGGTCGACATCCCCGACCGCACCTGGCCGGACAACCGCATCACCGTCGCGCCCCGCTGGCTCTCCACCGACCTGCGGGACGGCAACCAGGCCCTGATCGACCCGATGTCGCCGGCCCGTAAGCGCGAGATGTTCGACCTGCTGGTACGCATGGGCTACAAGGAGATCGAGGTCGGCTTCCCGTCCTCCGGGGAGACGGACTTCGCGTTCGTCCGCTCGATCATCGAAGAGGGCGCGATCCCCGAGGACGTGACGATCTCCGTCCTGACGCAGGCCCGCGAGGAGCTGATCGAGCGGACGGTGGAGTCGCTGCGGGGCGCCCACCGGGCCACCGTCCACCTGTACAACGCCACCGCGCCCACCTTCCGCCGGGTCGTCTTCCGCGGCTCGAAGGAGCAGGTCAAGCAGATCGCCGTGGACGGCACCCGGCTGGTCATGGAGTACGCCGACAAGATCCTCGGCGACGAGACGATCTTCGGCTACCAGTACAGCCCGGAGATCTTCACCGACACCGAGCTGGACTTCGCCCTGGAGGTCTGCGAGGCGGTCTGGGACGTCTGGCAGCCCGAAGAGGGCCGCGAGATCATCCTGAACCTGCCCGCCACCGTCGAGCGCTCCACGCCGTCCACGCACGCCGACCGCTTCGAGTGGATGTCCCGCAACCTCTCCCGGCGCGAGCACGTATGCCTGTCCGTCCACCCCCACAACGACCGGGGCACCGCGGTCGCCGCCGCCGAGCTGGCGATCATGGCGGGCGCCGATCGTATCGAGGGTTGCCTGTTCGGCCAGGGCGAGCGCACCGGCAATGTCGACCTGGTGACGCTGGGCATGAACCTCTTCTCCCAGGGCGTCGACCCGCAGATCGACTTCTCGCAGATCGACGAGATCCGTCGCACCAGCGAGTACTGCAACCAGATGGAGATCCACCCGCGCCACCCCTACGCGGGCGATCTGGTCTACACCGCCTTCTCCGGCTCCCACCAGGACGCCATCAAGAAGGGCTTCGACGCCATGGAGGCCGAGGCGGCCGCCGCCGGCAAGACCGTGGACGACATCGAGTGGGCGGTCCCGTACCTGCCGATCGACCCGAAGGACGTCGGCCGCTCCTACGAGGCGGTCATCCGCGTCAACTCGCAGTCCGGCAAGGGCGGAATCGCCTACGTCCTGAAGAACGACCACAAGCTGGAACTGCCGCGCCGGATGCAGATCGAGTTCTCCAGGATCATCCAGGAGAAGACCGACGCCGAGGGCGGCGAGGTCACGCCGGCCGCCATCTGGTCGGTCTTCCAGGACGAGTACCTGCCCAACCCCGAGAACCCGTGGGGCCGCATCCAGGTCAACAACGGCCAGACCACCACCGACAACGACGGCGTGGACACCCTGACCGTCGAGGCCACGGTGGACGGCGCGGACACCGTCCTGACCGGTACCGGCAACGGTCCGATCTCGGCGTTCTTCGACGCCCTCCAGGGCATCGACGTCGACGCGCGGCTGCTGGACTACCAGGAGCACACCATGAGCGAGGGCGCCTCCGCGCAGGCCGCCTCGTACATCGAGTGCGCGATCGGCGACAAGGTCCTGTGGGGCATCGGCATCGACGCGAACACGACGCGTGCGTCGCTGAAGGCGGTCGTCTCGGCCGTCAACCGCGCGAGCCGCTGACGCCCGGCATCGGCCGCCCCCTTCGGCGCCCCCGCGACTCTTTC
>NZ_JBVHXY010000066.1:0-34463 GCF_055569215.1 Kitasatospora sp. NPDC029312
TGGGTGTGTTTCAAGCCACCCCCCGTGAGAAGCGCGCCCCGGCGACGGCGAGAGCCGGGTACACCGGGGGGGGTGCCGTGACCCCCCTGTCGAGTTGACGGAACGACGGAAGGGCCCGCGGCCGGAGCCGCGGGCCCTTCCTGGGACGCCGTGGGGGTCAGGCCGCGGCCGACTCCCGGACCTCGGCGAAGTGGCAGGCCGACTCGTGGGCGGCCGGGCCCTCCAGCGTGGTCGGGATCGCCAGCAGCGGGACCTCCTCCGCGCAGCGGTCCTCCGCCTTCCAGCAGCGGGTGCGGAACCGGCAGCCCGACGGCGGGTTGGCCGGCGAGGGGATGTCACCGCTGAGGATGATCCGCTCGCGGGACTCGCGGGCCGTCGGGTCCGGCACCGGCACCGCGGACAGCAGCGCCTGGGTGTACGGGTGGGTGGCGTTCTCGTAGATCTGCTCGTCGGTGCCGATCTCGACCATCTTGCCCAGGTACATCACGCCGACGCGGTCGGAGATGTGCCGGACGATGGAGAGGTCGTGCGCGATGAACATGTACGACAGGCCGAACTCGCCCTGCAGCTGCTCCAGCAGGTTGATCACCTGCGCTTGGACGGACACGTCCAGGGCGGAGACCGGCTCGTCGCAGATGATGATCTCCGGCTTGAGCGCCAACCCCCGGGCGATGCCGATGCGCTGGCGCTGGCCGCCGGAGAACTGGTGCGGATACCGGTTGATGTACTCCGGGTTCAGGCCCACGACGTCCAGGAGGTCCTGGACGGCCTTGCGGCGGTCGCCCTTCGGCGCCACCTCGGGGTGGATCTCGAACGGCTCCCCGATGATGTCGCCGACCGTCATGCGCGGGTTGAGCGAGGTGTACGGGTCCTGGAACACCATCTGGATGTTGCGCCGGACGGCCTTGAGGGCCGCGCCGCTCAGCGTGGAGATGTCCTCGCCCTTGAACAGCACCTGGCCGGAGGTGGCCCGCTCCAGGTTCATCAGCACCTTGGCCAGCGTGGACTTCCCGCAGCCGGACTCGCCGACGATGCCGAGCGTCTCACCCTTCGTCAGGTCGAAGCTGATGCCGTCGACGGCCTTGACCGCGCCGACCTGCTTCTTGAACAGGACGCCCTGGGTCAGCGGGTAGTGCTTGACCAGGTCCTTGACCTCCAGGATCTTCTCAGCCATGGAGGGTCTCCTTCCAGAGGTGGCACGCGCTGCGGCGGCCGGTGAGCTCCGCGCCGTCCTCGTCGGTCACGTGGTGCAGTGCCGGGGCCTCGGTGCGGCACAGATCGGTGGCGACGTCGCAGCGGGGGTTGAACGCGCAGCCGGCCGGGACCTTCAGCAGGTTCGGGGGCAGACCCTTGATCGCGTACAGGTCCTGGCCCTTCTGGTCCAGGCGCGGGATCGAGCGGAGCAGGCCCTTGGTGTACGGGTGCGCGGGGCGCGCGTACAGCTCGTGCACCGGGGCGGTCTCGACGATCCGGCCCGCGTACATCACGGCGATCTTGTCCGCGACGTCGGCGACCACGCCGAGGTCGTGGGTGATCAGGATCAGGCCCATGTTGTACTCGGCCTGCAACTCCGCGAGCAGGTCCATCACCTGGGCCTGGACGGTCACGTCCAGGGCGGTGGTGGGCTCGTCGGCGATGATCAGGTCAGGCTGGAGCGACAGCGCCATGGCGATCATGATGCGCTGGCGCATGCCGCCGGAGAACTGGTGCGGGTAGTCGTTCACCCGCTGCTTGGCCGCCGGGATGCGCACCCGGTCCATCAGCTCGATGGCCTTGGCCTTCGCCTCGGCCTTGGAGGCGCCCTGGTGCACCCGGAACATCTCGCCGAGCTGGTAGCCGACGCTGAGCACGGGGTTGAGGGAGGACAGCGCGTCCTGGAAGATCATCGCGATCTTCCGGCCGCGGATCTTGCGCCGCTCCTCGTTGCTCATCTTGAGCATGTCCTGGCCGCGGTACAGGATCTCGCCCTGGGTCACCTTGCCCGGGGGCATGTCCAGGATGCCCATGATGGTCTGCGCCGTCACGGACTTGCCGGAGCCGGACTCGCCGAGCACGGCGAGGGTCTCGCCGGCCGCGACGGAGTAGTTGACTCCGTTGACGGCCTTCGCGACGCCGTCCCGGGTGTGGAACTCCACGTGGAGGTCCTTGACCTCCAGGAGCGGGGTTCCGACTTCGAGACGGTCGCTCTTCTGGTTGTTCTCGATCACGGTGGTCATCGGGTCGTCACCTCTTCTCTCAGCGGAGCTTCGGGTCGAGGGCGTCGCGCACCGCGTCGCCGAGCATGATGAACGCGAGCACCGTGATGCTCAGCATTCCGGCCGGGAAGAACAGGGCGAACGGAGCCGTACGGATCACCTTCTGGGCCGAGTTGATGTCGATGCCCCAGGAGATGGTGGGGTCCTGCAGACCGATGCCGAGGAAGCTCAGCGTCGCCTCGGTGGCGATGTAGCCGCCGAGCGCGATGGTGGCGACCACGATCACCGGGGCGATCGCGTTCGGCAGGATGTGCTTGAACAGGATCCGGCCGGTGCCGGCGCCGAGCGCCTTGGCCGCCGTCACGAAGTCGGCCTGCTTGACCGTGATCACCGAACCGCGCATGACACGGGTCATCTGGGTCCAGCCCAGGGCGACCAGCGCGAAGACGACGCTCCAGACCGTGCGCGAGGTGAAGGCGTTCAGGATCACCAGCGAGCCGAGCAGCAGCGGGATGCCGAAGAAGATGTCGGTGACGCGGGAGATGATCGTGTCGATCCAGCCGCCGAAGTAGCCGGCCAGCATGCCGGTGAGCCCACCGATGATGGTCACGCCCACGGTGACGCAGATGCCGACCACGACCGAGGCGCGGGCGCCGTAGACGACGCGGGCGTAGATGCTGCGGCCCTGGAGGTCGTAACCGAACCAGTCCGCCTCGAAGAAGTGGCTGTAGTTCGGCTTGGTCAGGTAGTGCAGGCGCAGGTCGCCGGCCCGCGGGTCCACCGAGGTGAACAGGCCCGGGGCGACCGCGATCACGATCAGCAGCAGGATCAGCAGCGCGGAGATCACGAAGATCGGCTTGCGGCGCAGGTCGTGCCAGGCGTCGGAACCGAGGCTGCGGGCCTTCTCCGGCTTGGCGGCCTCGGGGGCCGTGCGCTGCGCCGGGATCTCCTCGGCGGTCTTCTTCTCGGTCAGGTCAGGCATAACGGATCCTCGGGTCCAGGACCGCGTAAAGCAGGTCGACGATCAGGCCGGCGGCGAGGTACACGAGCACCAGGAAGGCCACGAAGCCGGAGACCGTCGCGCCCTCCTTCAGGTTGATCGCGTGGAAGAGCGCGTTGCCGACGCCCTTGACGTTGAAGATGCCCTCGGTGACGATCGCGCCGCCCATGAGGGCGCCGAGGTCGGTGCCGAGGAAGGTGACCACCGGGATCATCGAGTTGCGCAGCAGGTGGGTGCCGATCACCTTCCGGCGCGGCAGGCCCTTGGCCACCGCGGTCCGGACGTAGTCGGCCTTGATGTTCTCGGCTATGGAGGTACGGGTGAGACGCGCGACGTACGCCAGCGACAGGGATCCGAGGACGACGGCCGGCAGCACCAGCTGGGTGATGTCGTTCGAGTCCTGGACCGTCGGGGTGACCCACTTGAGGTTGTTCGCGAAGATCGTCTGGAAGATGAAGCCCAGCACCGGGACCGGGATGGAGATCAGCAGCAGGGTGAAGACCAGCGCGCCCTTGTCGAACGACTTGCCGCGGCGCAGACCGGCGAACAGGCCGATCGCCACACCCAGCACGATCTCGATGGCGAACGCGAACAGCGCGAGCCGGATGGTCACCGGCAGCGCCTCGGTGATCTTGTCGATCACCGGACGTCCGTCCAGGGCGGTTCCGAAGTCGCCGGTGAGCAGCTTGCCCATGTAATCGGTGTACTGACCGATCAGCGGCTTGTCGAAGCCCATCTGGTGCCTCAGGGCGGCGAGCTGCACCGGGTCCGGCGCCTTGTCGCCCCACATCGCTGCCACCGGGTCACCCGGCAGCGCGTGCACCATGAAAAAGATGAGTGCGGTCGTTCCGAGGAACACCGGGATCATCTGGAGCAGTCGCCTTGCGACAAAGCGCCCCATCGTGCCTCCATGTATGACTCTGCCGGGCCCGTCAACCCGGCCAGAGATAAGTCGGCGTGCCAACGGCCGGTGCCAGTCCTCGCCCTTGTGGGGATGGGACGGGCACCGGCCGCTGTCACCGGGTCAGGCGGTGCCGACCGATTACTTCTTCTTCTTGACCTCGACGTCGGTGTAGACCGGGTCGCCGAAGGAGTTGAACTTCACGTTCTGGACGTTGTTGGAGTAGCCGGAGTTGGTCTTGTAGTACCAGAGCGGGATGGCCGGCATGTCCTTGGCCAGAACGGCCTCGGCCTGCTGGTAGAGGTCGGCGGTCTTCTCCACCGAGGTGGCGGCGTCGGCCTCGTGGGCCAGCTTGTCGAACTCCGGGCTGGAGTAGCTGGCGTCGTTCGCGGCGGCACCGGTGCCGTACACGTCACGCAGGAAGTTGGCGTTGAGCGGGTAGTCCTGCACCCAGCCGGTCCGCATCATGCTCGGGACCTGCTTCTTGGTGATGATGTCGCGCGAGGTCTTGAAGTCCGGCTTCGGGTCGCCGAGGCACTCGACGCCGGTGGCCTGGCGGATCGAGTTGCAGACCGCGTCCACCCACTCCTTGTGACCACCGTCGGAGTTGTAGAGGATGGTGATCTTGTTGCCCGGGACGCCGCCGCCCTCCTGGATCAGCTGCTTGGCCTTGGCGGGGTCGTACTTGCAGGCGTCGCCGCAGGTGCCGGCCTTGTAGCCCATGACACCCGGCGCCACGAACGAGTCGGCGGGCTGGCGGCTGTTGTTCAGCACCGTCTTGGTGATGGTGTCGCGGTCGATCGCCATCGACAGGCCCTGGCGGACCTTGGCCTTGCCCGGGTCGCTCCAGTCCGCGTTGTACATCGCGAACGAGATGTTCTGGATCGCGCCCTGGGCCTGGTCGACCGCGCGCTTGCCCAGGTCGTCCTTGTACTTCGGCAGGTCGGTCGAGTCGACCTGGTCCAGCACGTCCAGCGTGTCGGACATCAGGTCCTTGTACGCGGCCTCGGGCGAGGTGTAGTTGCGGAAGACGATTCCGCCGTTCTTCGCCTTGTTGCTGCCCTGGTACTTGTCGTACGCGGCCAGGGTGACGGCCTTGTTGTGCTCCCACGAGACGAACTTGTAGGGGCCGTTGCCGACCGGCTTCTCGCCGTAGCCCTTGGGGTCGGAGAAGAACCCGGTGGGCAGCGGGAAGAAGGCCGAGTAACCCAGCTTGTACGTGAAGTACGAGACGGGGGCGGTCAGTTCGATGGTGAAGTGGGTGTCGTCGACGACCTTGAGGCCGGTCATCTCCTTGGCAGTCGGGTCGCCCTTGTCCGGGTGGACGGCGTCGTAGCCGGCGATGTCGGAGAACCAGTCCGAGTTGATCTGGTTGTTCGCCGGGTTGGCCGACCAGTTCCACGAGTCCACGAAGGACTTGGCGGTGACCGGGGTGCCGTCGTGGAAGGTCCAGCCGGACTTCAGCGTGACGGTGTAGTTCTTGGCATCGGTGGTCTCGATCTTGTCGGCCACCTGGTTGCGCAGGGCACCGGTCGCGGGGTCGTAGTCGACGAGGCCCGTGAAGAGCTGCTTGACGATACGGCCGCCCTGGTTCTCCATGGCGTTGGCCGGCTGCAGCGGACGCTGCGGCTCAGCGCTCTGGTAGCTGAACGTGCCCGAGGGGTCGACCGCGGCGCTGTCCGAGCTCCCGCTGGAGGAGTCGCTGCTGCCGCTGCTGCTACAAGCAGTCGCGGCGAGCGCGACAGCGACAGCTGCGACAACCCACTTGGCCTGGCTCACACCACGCATCGGTGTGCCTCCTGAATTCGACGTTGCAACGAGGAGGGCACCACGGAACGGTTGTCACCGGGCCCGCAATGCCGTCCGCGCTCGCGGTTTCGGCGCGCACCCCTGCGCGTTCACCCTTGACCCGAGCCTGACTGGCTCCACTATCCGTCACGCACGGACACGAAAGTGACCAGTGACGATCTCAATTAGGTCACATGAACAGTCGGTAAGTTTCGAAAACCGGACATTTGAGACATAGCCAGACAGGCACAAGACGGACAGTCGTCACGGATGACGAACTGTCACGTCCGCTCAGCGGACACCCGGGTGTGATGAGCGCTATTCCGTTAATAGCCGCCCCGACAACTTGGAGTAGTTAAAAAGTTCGCCCCCCTCTCCATAGGAAAGGGGGGCGAAGCATTCCGGCCAAAGGCCGATCAATCCGTCCGGATCACGACTTCTTGGCGCGCGACGCGGTGCGACCGCGCTCCTTCTGGTCCAGCACGACCTTACGGATGCGAACCGTCTCCGGGGTCACCTCGATGCACTCGTCCTCGCGGCAGAACTCCAGCGACTGCTCCAGCGAGAGCTTGCGCGGCGGGACGATCGACTCGGCCACGTCGGCGGTCGAGGACCGCATGTTGGTGAGCTTCTTCTCCTTGGTGATGTTCACGTCCATGTCGTCGGAGCGCGAGTTCTCGCCGACGATCATGCCCTCGTACACCTCGGTGCCCGGCTCGACGAACAGCACGCCGCGCTCCTGCAGGTTGGTCATCGCGAAGGCGGTGACCACACCCGCGCGGTCCGCGACCAGCGAGCCGTTGTTGCGGGTGGTCAGGGTGCCGAACCACGGCTCGTAGCCCTCGTGGATCGAGTGCGCGATGCCGGTGCCGCGGGTGTTGGTGAGGAACTCGGTCCGGAAGCCGATCAGGCCGCGGGACGGGACGACGAACTCCATCCGGACCCAGCCCGAGCCGTGGTTGGACATGTTGTCCATCCGGCCCTTGCGGATGCCCATGAGCTGGGTGACGGCACCCATGTGCTCCTCGGGGACGTCCACGGTGAGGCGCTCGACCGGCTCGTGGGTCTTGCCGTTGATCTCCCGGGTGACCACCTGCGGCTTGCCGACGGTCAGCTCGAAGCCCTCACGGCGCATGGTCTCGATCAGGATGGCCAGCGCCAGCTCACCGCGGCCCTGCACCTCCCAGGCGTCCGGGCGCTCGGTGTCCAGCACGCGCAGCGACACGTTGCCGATCAGCTCGCGGTCCAGCCGGTCCTTCACCTGGCGGGCGGTGACCTTGCGGTCCACCTTGGCGCCGGACTTGGCGTCCGCGCCCTTGCCGCTGCCGCCCCTGCCGACCAGCGGCGAGGTGTTGGTGCCGATGGTCATCGAGATGGCCGGCTCGTCCACCGTGATCAGCGGCAGCGCGATCGGGTTCTCGGTGTCGGCCAGGGTCTCGCCGATCATGATGTCGGAGATGCCGGCGACGGCGCAGATGTCACCCGGGCCCGCCACCTCGGCCGGCTTGCGGGTGAGCGCCTCGGTCATCAGCAGCTCGGAGATGCGGACGTTCTGGATCGAGCCGTCGCGCTTGATCCAGGCCACGGTCTGGCCCTTGCGCAGCTCGCCCTGCTCGACGCGCAGCAGCGCGATGCGGCCGAGGAAGTTGTCGGCGTCCAGGTTGGTGACGTGCGCCTGCAGCGGCGCGTCCTCGTCGTAGCTGGGGGCCGGGACGTGCTCCAGCAGGGTGGAGAAGAAGGGCTCCAGGTTGGTGCTGTCCCCGGGGACCGTGCCGTTCTCCGGCTTGGTCAGCGAGGCGACGCCGTCCCGGGCGCAGGCGTAGACGATCGGGAACTCGATCTGGTCCTCGTCCGCGTCCAGGTCCAGGAACAGGTCGTAGGTCTCGTTGATGACCTCGTCGATCCGGGAGTCCGGGCGGTCGGTCTTGTTGATGCAGAGGATGACGGGCAGCCGGGCGGAGAGCGCCTTGCGCAGCACGAAGCGGGTCTGCGGCAGCGGGCCCTCGGAGGCGTCGACCAGCAGCACCACCGCGTCCACCATCGACAGACCGCGCTCGACCTCGCCGCCGAAGTCGGCGTGGCCCGGGGTGTCGATGATGTTGATGGTGATCGGCGCGCCGCCGTCCTTGGGGTGGTACTTGACCGCGGTGTTCTTCGCGAGAATGGTGATGCCCTTCTCGCGCTCCAGGTCGTTCGAGTCCATCATGCGGTCGTCGAGCTGCTGGTGGGCCGCGAAGGCGCCGGCCTGCTTCAGCATGGCGTCGACCAGCGTGGTCTTGCCGTGGTCGACGTGGGCGACGATAGCGACGTTACGGATGTCGTTGCGCGTGGGCATGCCTAGCGGATTCTCCCGGAATCGTGGGTTACGGCGCCCGGCCGCGAGACGCGCACTTGCGGCCGCTGTCGGCCGCCGCCACCCGTTCGCCTGCTACTACCGGTCCACCCGCCGGGCATATGGACATGCCTCGGCTTTCTCCTATGGTACGGGGAAGGTCCCAGGTGGGCAGAAACGAGCAGGTCGGGCGGGACCAAGATCACAGCCGGGTCACACGCCAGCGGGCCCCGAGCGCGTCAGCGGGTCCACCCGACGTCCTGGAAGCGCGGCCATCCGAAGCCCCAGGCGCCGGCCCCGGCCAGGCCGGTCCGCACCGCCACCAGCTCCGGCCGCTGGTACAGCGGCACCGAGTGGCCGAGCTGCCAGATCCGGACGTCCGCCTCCTGCAGCAGCTCCAGCCGGGCCGCCGGATCGAGCTCGGCGGACGCCCGGTCGAACAGCCGGTCGATCTCCTCGGTCCCGCTGCGGCCGTAGTTGCCGCCCGGGTCGAGCGCGCCGTCGGCGTCCGGCCGGGGCTTGGCGTAGGCGGCGCGCTGCTCGGCCGCCGGGCTGGGACCGGCCGGCCAGGAGAACAGGGCGAGGTCGTAGTCCCCGACCGCCAGGTGGTCCTTGACGAAGGTCTCGGCGGGCGCGGTCACCGGTTTCACCGCGATCCCGGACTCCGCGAGCTCGGCGGTGAGCGCATCGGCGGTGCGCTTGGCGGTCGCCGAGCCGCCCGGGACGAGCAGGGTGAGCGCGAGTTCCCTCCCGTCCTTGGACCGGGTGCTCCGGCCGGCCGGCCGTTTCCAGCCGGCCGCGTCCAGCAGTTGCGCGGCGTCCTCCGGTCCGGCCGCGGCGCTGTTGTCGCGGTAGCCGTCCTGGCCCTCGGCGAGCAGGTGGCTGCCGAGCGGGGCGCCGGGCAGTCCGAGCGGGCCGAGCGCGGCCTCGGCGGTCCGCCGCCGGTCGACGGCCCGGGCCAGCGCCCGGCGGACCACCTGGTCGGCGAGCGGGCCGCGGGCGGCGTTGACGGTGAGCTGGGTGAGCGAGGCGGCGGCGGCCCGGTGCACCGTGATGCCGGGCAGCGACTCGGCCCGTCGCAGCGCCAGCGCCGCCGCCACCTCGGGCACCGCGGCGGGCGGGGCGGCGGCCGGGCGACTCGCTGCGGGGGTGCCCGCCGGGGAGGTGCTCCCCGAGGGGCTCCCCGAAGAACTCGCCGTGGGGCTTGCCGTCGGGGCGGGCGGCGCCGCCCGGTCCACCGCCGTGGTCAGCGGGGCGACGTCCAGCCGGTCCTGGTCCAGCGCGTCCAGCCGTCGCTCGGGCGGCGCGGCCAGGAAGTCGATCCGGTCGGCCTTCGGCCGGTCGCCCCACCAGAGCGGGTTGCGCACCACGGTGACCCGTCCGCCCTTGGCGTCGTACCGCGAAAGGGTGTACGGGCCCGCGCTCAGGTGGCTCCCGTCGGTCAGCGGCCGGTTGAAGGCCTCCGCCGTGGCGGTCTCGGCGGCCGGGTAGAGCGGCCCGAACAGCGAGCGCCACTCCGCGTACGGCCGCCGGAAGGTCACCTTGACCTCGTGCGGATCGGCGCCCGGGGTGATCGCGTCGATCGCGTCGTACCCCGCCGCCTTCCCGCCCCGGTAGGCCGGGTCCAGCCCGGACAGCGCGGCCCGCTGGGCGGCGAGGTCGGCGGCCGACAGCGGTGTGCCGTCGCTCCACACCGCGTGCGGATTGAGCCGGTAGGTGACCACCTGCGGCAGCTGCCCGGGCGAGGTGGACTCGGCGCCGGCCAGGTAGTCCGGGTCCGGGAGGAGCCGGCCGTGCTCGTCGGGCCGGAACAGCGAGGGGTACAGGGCGTGCGCGAGCAGCGCCGAGTCGGCGGTCGCGCCGCCCTGGTGGACGTTGAACGTGGCCGGGACGCCGTCCACCGCCCAGCGCACCGTGCCGCCGTCCCGGACGGCGGTGCGGTCGGCGGCCCCGACGTCCCCGGTGACGGCGGTGGGATCGGCGGAGACCGGGGCGGGCGCGGGGGCATGGCCCGGGGTCGGGCCGTCGGAGCAGCCGCCGAGGCCGGCGGCGAGCAGCAGGGCGGCGGCTGCGGCGGTGAGCTGGCGGACGCGCATGGCGGCCATCGAACGCCGCCCGGGCGACCCGGCCCACGCCGACACGGCGGTCCGCCGGGCGACTGCACCCGTACGGCCCAGACCGTGCGCGCCCTACAGCCCCAGCTCGAACCAGACGATCTTGCCCTTGGGCGTGCGCCGACTGCCCCAGCGCTCGGCCAGCAGGCTGACCAGCTGCAGGCCGCGCCCGCCTTCGTCGGTCTCCTGGGCGCGCCGCTGCCGGGGCTGGGCGTAGCCGTCGTCCCAGACCTCGCAGACCAGGGTGCGCTCGCGCAGCAGCCGCAGCCTGATCTCCCCCCGCCCGTGCTTGAGCGCGTTCGTGACCAGCTCACTGACCAGCAGCTCGGTGGTGTCGACCAGCTCCTCCAGGCCCCGGGAGAGCAGCCAGCTGCAGGCCAGTTCACGGGCCTTGGCGACGGAGGTGGGCTCGGGCGGCAGGAACCAGTTGCCGACGGCGTCCTCGGGGAAGGCGTGCACCTTGGCCATCAGCAGCGCGATGTCGTCCTCGCCGTGGTGCGGGTTGAGCTCGCCGAGGACGTGGTCGCAGAGGTCCTCCAGGTTCTTGCCCCCGTCGGCGAGGGCGGCCCGGAAGGCGCGCAGGCCCTCGTCCAGCTGGTGCTTGCGGCTCTCCACCAGGCCGTCGGTGTAGAGGCCGAGCAGGGCGCCGTCCGGCAGGGTCAGCTCGACCTCCTCGAAGGGCTCGCCGCCGACGCCGAGCGGCAGGCCGGGCGGCACGTCGAGCATCCGGGCGGGCTCGCCCGGGCCGAGCAGGACGGGCGGCAGGTGGCCGGCGTTGGCGAACACGCAACGGCGGGTGACGGCGTCGTACACCGCGTAGACGCAGGTGGCCAGGTAGACCTCGCGGGCCTCCTCGTCGGCGCTCGAGGTGAGCCGTCCGTACGCGGTGGGCGGGCCGGCCGGGACGGAGTCGTCGCCGAGGCCGCGGGCGATCTCGTCCAGCGCGCCGAGCACCTCGGCCGGGTCGAGGTCGAGCATAGCGAGGGTCCGCACCGCGGTGCGCAGCTGCCCCATGGCGACGGCGGCCCGCAGGCCTCGGCCCATCACGTCGCCGATGACCAGGGCGGTGCGGTTGCCGGGCAGCGGGATGACGTCGAACCAGTCGCCGCCGACCTCGGTGTTGTTGTTGCTGGGCAGGTAGCGGCAGGCGATCTCCAGGCCGCTGGCGGCCGGGTTGCCCGGGGGCAGCAGGCTGCGCTGGAGGATCAGCGCACGCTCGTGCTCGCGGCGGTAGAGCCGGGCGTTGTCGATGCAGACGGCGGCGCGGGCGACGAGTTCCTCGGCGATCGCCACGTCGCGGGCGTCGAAGGGCTCGCTGCCGATCGCCCGGGAGAGCTGGACGAGCCCGAGCACCTGGTCGCGGGCGACCAGCGGGACGATCAGGGTGGAGCGCAGCAGCGGATCGCGGCCCGGCTCGGGGACGACGCTGCGGCCGGTGCGCAGCGCCCGGGCGTGCGGGGAGCGGCGCGGGTAGCAGAGGGTGCCGCCGGCCTCGGCGATCGGCAGGCCGGTGATCGAGCCGAGCACCGAGGAGGCGCCGCCGATCACGCTGGACACGGCGACCCGGCGCAGTTCGCCGCTGCCGTCGGTGAGCACCGTGTCGCCGAGCCGGCCGGCGCTGGGGACGGTCTCGCCGGAGAGCAGCGCGGTGTAGAGGTCGACGGTGGCGAGGTCGCAGAACGGGGGGACGACCACGTCGAGGAGTTCCTTGGCGGTGGTCTCCAGGTCGAGGGTGGAGCCGATGTGGGCGCTGGCCTCGTTGAGCAGGGCGAGGTTGCGGCGCACGCCGTCGGCCTCGCGCTCGGCGACGTGCCGGCTGGTGACGTCGGAGACCTGCCCGGCGACGCCCATCGGCTGCCCGGCCGAGCCGTTCAGCCGGTACAGCGAGACGGCCCAGAGCCGGTTGCCCTCGCGGGTGGGGACGGCGCTGTGGAAGCGCAGGTCGAAGACGGGCTCGCCGGTGGCGAGGACCTTGCGCAGGGCGGCGGCGAGCCGGTCGGCCTCGGACGGCGGGAAGAGGTCGTGCGGGGTGAGGCCTTCCAGGTCGGCGGGGACGAGGCCCATGCCGGAGGCGAAGGCGTCGTTGACGCGCTGGAGCCGCAGCCGGTCGTCGAAGAGCACGAAGCCGGTGGGCGTCTGGCCGAAGACGGCCTCGGAGGCGGCGAGATCGGTCTCGATCCGGCGCAGTCGGCCGAGGTCCACGGCCAGGCAGGTGGCGCCCGCGGTGGGCAGGGCGCTGTCGGGCATCAGGTAGAGCTCGGCGAGGCCCTCGCCGCCGTCGGCGTCCCGGTAGGGGGTGGTGCCGACCCACTCCTCGCCGGCCAGGGTGCGCTCCAGCCGGGCGCGGCCACGCCGCCAGAGTTCGCGGGGGACGAAGGTGGAGATCGGGTCGGCGCCGACGGCTTCGGCGGCGGGAACGCCGAAGAACTCGGCGGCGCGCTCGCTCCACTGGCTGATCCGCCCGTCGGGGCCGATCGCGAAGGTGGCGACCCGGATGTAGTCGTAGATCGAGCCCGGGTCGCCGGCGCCCCACGGGCGGTGCTCGGCGTCGGGGTGGGCACCGCGGCTCCGGCCCTCCGCGCCACCGGCGGGCGGCGCGGCCGGGGCGGGCAGGTGCACGGAACCGGCCTGCCCGGGTACAGCGGCATGACCGCTGCTGCTCGGCGCGTTCCGCGCCGGAGTGCTGTTCAACGGACCGACCCCTCCAACCCGCGACCGTCCGGATGTCGAGAAGACCGAGTATTCATCATCGAGGGGTACGTTCACACGCCCTCAACATCACAACATCAGATCGGGCGAAGGTTTTTGTCCTACCGCCCGCGCAACCACAATGCCACGCTCGCGCCCCCTTCCATGGCGCGCGCTCCCCCCGGCCACCCGATGGCATATGCGGCACTGTTCCCCTGATGTTCTACTCGCGTCCCGTCCGGATCATGACTCGTCCGCCCGCTCATTACCCGGCAGGGCCAGCTCGAACCAGACCACCTTGCCGATCCCCTCGGCGCGGGCACCCCAGTGCAGCGCCAGCCGGTGGACCAGCTCCAGGCCGCGTCCGCCCTCGTCGGCCTCGGCCGCGTGGCGCTCCCGGGGCGGATCGGGCAGCGGGTCGGAGATCTCGGTCAGCAGCGTCTCACCGAGCGTCAGCCGGACCCCGATCGGGGCGCTGGCGTACCGGACGGCGTTCGTGACCAGCTCGCTGACCAGCAGCTCGGCGGTGTCGGTGAGGTCCTCGACGCCCCACTCGGCGAGCGTGGCGCGGACCAGCCGACGGGCCCGGGAGACGGCGGTGGGCTCGGCGGGCAGCGTCCAGCCGGCCGTCGGCGAGCCGGCCTGGCCGTGCCCGAGCCGGGCCAGCAGCAGGGCGACGTCGTCCGGCTCCCGGCCCTGCTCCATGGTGTCGAGGACCGCCTCGCAGGCGGCCTGGATGGAGGCGTGCGGCTCCTGGAGCACGGTGATCAGCCGGCCGAGGCCGACGTCCAGGTCCTTGTCCCGGGACTCCACCAGGCCGTCGGTGCACAGCGCGAGCAGGCTGCCCTCGGGGATCTTCAGTTCGACGCATTCGAACGGGACTCCGCCGACCCCGAGCGGGGCGCCGGAGGGCAGGTCCAGGATCCGGCCGCTGCCGCCGGGCAGCGGGCCGCCGGTGCGGGTCGGCTCCCCGGCGTCCTCGCCCGGCACCACCAGCACCGGCGGGATGTGCCCGGCCTTGGCCACCGTCAGCATCGTCGTGCCCGGGTCGTAGACGGCGTAGACGCAGGTGGCCAGCAGCGCCTCGTCCGGCCCCTGGGCCAGGTCATCGGCCAGCTCGTGGACGTGCCGCAGCAGCACGTCCGGCGGCAGGTCGAGGGCGGCCAGCACCCGGACGGCGGTGCGCAGCCGGCCCATGGTGGCGGCGGCCCGCAGGCCGTGGCCCATCACGTCGCCGACCACCAGCGCGGTGCGGTCGCCGGGCAGCGGGATGACGTCGAACCAGTCGCCGCCGACCTCGGTGCCGCTGCTGCCGGGCACGTAGCGGTAGGCGACCTCGACGCCGGTGGGCTGCGGGACCTGCTGCGGGAGCAGGGTGCGCTGCAGGGTGAGCGCGGCGGTGCGCTCGCGGGCGTACAGGCGGGCGTTGTCCAGCGAGCTGCCGGCCCGGTCGGCCAGTTCGACGGTGAAGGCGAGGTCGTCCCGGTCGAAGCCCTCGCGGTAGCCGGCCCGGCTGACCAGCAGCAGGCCGATCACGATGCCGCGGGCGCGCAGCGGGACGACCAGCATCGAGTGCACGCCCAGGTCGTGGGCGGCCTGCATCTTGGGGTCGCCGGGGTAGGTCACGTCCTCCAGCTGGTCGGCGCCGGAGAGCAGCTCCGGCACGCCGGTGCGCAGCACCCGTCCGCAGGCGGACTCCTCGGCGAAGGTGATCCGGGCGCCGCGCCGGAGCATCACCTCGACCTCGGGGCCGTCCTGGACGGAGGCGGTGCCGAGCTGGAGCAGCGAGGTGCGCCGGTCGTGGCCGTGCCGGGGGAGGTCGTCACCGTGCGCGACGGCCTGCAGCAGGATCACCGCCGAGTGGTCGGCGAGCCGGGGGACGACGGAGCTGGCGAGCTCCTGGGCGATCCGGGCGGCGTCGAGCAGGTCGCCGACCCGGGAGCCGAACTCGTTGAGCAGCGAGAGGCGGCGCCGGGCGTGCTCGACCTTGGCGACCGCGCGGTAGCGCTCGGTCACGTCCATCACGGTGCCGGAGATGCCGAGCACCCGGCCGGAGCGGTCGGTCATCCGGCTGTAGGAGATCGAGCGGTAGCCGGCCCGGGTGGTGACCGGGGAGGCGAGGGTGACGTCGATGACCGGCTCGCCGGTGGCCAGCACCTGGCGCTGGATGGCGGTGATCTCGTCGGCGGCGCGCTCGGGCAGGGTCTCGCCGGTGGTGCGGCCGACGTGGTCCTCCAGGGCGACGCCGTTCATCTCGGCGAGGGTCCGGTTGACGGCGGTGTACCGCAGGTCGGTGTCCAGGATGGCGATGCCCAGCGGGGACTGTTCGAACAGCGCGTCGCGCACCGCGAGGTCCCGCTCGACGGCCCGGACGGCGGCCGCCTCGGCCATGTTGACCTGGAGGAACGGGGTGCCGTCACCGTCCACCAGGAGGGAGATCCGGGCGTCCACGGCGACCGGCACGCCGTCCCGGTCGCGCAGTTCGGCGTGGCCGGCCCAGCGGCCGTGCCGCAGGGTGTCCTGGACGGCCGCGCGGATCCGGGCGACCTGCTCCTGGTCGGGGATCAGCTCGTCGATCCGACGGCCGACCAGCAGCTCGCTGGGCCAGCCGAGCAGCTCCTCGGCGGCCGGACTCCAGAGCACCACCCGGCCCGCCGTGTCGAGGATCGCGATGGCGACCTTGAGCATGTCCAGTAGGCTGCCCCCGGAAGGCGTGGCGAGGCTGCGCGCGGCGTCGGCCGGACCGCCGGGGAACGGCCGCCCGGGACGGCTGCGCAGGCCGGGCAGGGCGCCCGGCGCGGGGACGGCCAGGGTCGGCGCGGGCTGGGCGGGCTGAGTGGGCTGGGTGACCTGGGCGGGCCGGCCGGTTTCGGGAGCGGCGAGCGGCCCGCCGCGGCGGCGGCCCGAGGGCGGCGGCGGCGGGGCGGCCGGACGGACGGCGCGGCGCAGTCGGGCGCGGGCGGCGGCGCTCCCCGCGGCGCCTGGCCGCCGCGCTTCCCCGCCACCGTTCCCGGTAGTCGACACCGACGGGGCCTCCGGCTCTGGGTCGGGATCGGCGTCGCCGGCTGGGGCGGCTCACCGATGGTGACGAATACTGCCGAAAAGCGACATACCCAGCAGAACCCAGGCTATCCCGGCTGCCGGGTCGGCTTGTCCGATTGACCTATCCGGCGGCCTCCACGTCACCCCTGGGCACGAGCTGCCCGGCCGGCCGGTCCGGCGGCCCGGGCCCCGGCCGCGGCGAGGAGCAGCTCGGCGACGTGCGGCAGCACCTCGCGGTCGTGCCCGATCCAGTCCACGCCCGCCAGCTCGGCCGGGCCGAGCCAGCGCAGCTCGTCGTGGTCCTCCAGCGCCCGCGGCTCACCGTCCAGCAGTTCGGCCGCCCAGAACCGCAGTTCCAGGCCCGGCCGGACGGTCCACGCACCGGGCAGCCGGCGCAGCGCCCGCGCCCGGACGCCCAGTTCCTCCAGCAGCTCCCGCTCCAGCGCCTGCGCCTCGGTCTCCCCGGGCTCGGCCTTCCCGCCCGGGAACTCCCACCGCCCGGCCACCGACGCGGGCGAGTTGCGACGGGCGGCGAGCACCCGGCCGCCGCGGATCAGGACACCGCCGACGACGATCCGCGGCTCGCCGGGGATCCCCCAGTTCTGCTCCATGCTCCGACCCTACGGGGCGGCGGCGCCGTCCTCGGCCTCGACCCAGTAGATCTGCTTGTGGCCGCGGGCCTCGAACTCCGCAGCCAGCCGCTGTGCCTCGGTCAGGTCGAGGCCCCTGGCGACCAGGAAGCGGTTGCCGGTGTGGTCCTGCCGCATCACCCGGAAGGTGCCCATGCGGGGAGCGTAGCGGCGGCGCGGGCGGGCGACCGCGCCAGGGGCGGCTGTCCCCGGCCGGCGTGGGGGTCGGGCCGGGGACACGGGAGCGAGCGTACGGGGCGGCCGCTACCGGCAGGTATGGGCGGTGTTAACGCCGAGTAACTCGCGTCACGGGCGGTCAGACCCTCGTGTCACGGGCGGTCAGGCCCCTCGCGTCACGGGCCGTCAGACCCGGAGGTCCGGCACCTGCTCGCCGGTGGACAGGCCGAGGGCGCGGCGGATCTCCACGCTGATCGGCACGGTCTTGGCCACCAGGGCCCGGGCCCGGCGGAGGTCGCCGGTCACGTCGGCGCCGGAGGCGACGGCGTCCCAGGCGGTGGCCGCCTGGGACTGGGCCTCGGCCAGCTTCTCCACCGTCGGCTTGACGTCGGCCGACCAGTCCACGGTCGGCTTGCGCAGGGCCGCGGCCTCGGCGCGGGAGGCGGTGGCCATTCGCCGGGCCCAGGACTGGTACTCCGCATCCGTGGCGGTGTCCTGCTCCGGCGCGTCCGCGTAGGCGTTGTTGAAGCCCCGGACGGCCTCCAGGTACGCCAGCTGGGCGGCGGTGAGGCGCGCCCGGTCCGTGCGGACCGTCCCCACGTGCCGGTCGTCGCGGTCCTCGAAGGCGCAGGTGACGGACCGGTCACCGGTGTCCCAGTTGCCCGAGGTCGGATAGAGGTAGACGTCGTCCATGCCGTCCGGGACGGCCCACTGGTCGAGCGCGTAGTCGTCCAGCACCGTGCGGCACAGCACGGCGGCCCGCTCGCGCATGGCGGTCTCGCCCGGGTACGGGCCCTGGTCGTCGGGCACCTTGGCGGTGCCGGCCACCTCGCCGTGGTGCGGGTCGGAGCAGGTCACCCGGTGCACCCAGTACACCGTCTCGTCGCCGTTCCCGTCGGTCGCGCCGCCACCGCCCGGGGAGTCGTAGCAGTCCCCGGCCTTCAGGGCGGACCAGCGGATCGAGCCGGGCGGGGGCTTGTGGGTGTACCGGCCGTCCCGCACGGAGCCGAGGTCACCCGCGCCCAGCAGCAGCGCGAGCAGCACCGTGCCGATGACGCCGAGCACCAGGCCGGTCACCGCCATGGCGCGGCCGCGCTCCTTGCGGCGGCTGATCTGGGTCAGCGCGATGATCCCGAACACCAGGGCCACCGGCGACAGCAGGCTCAGACCGGTCGCCAGCGAGCCGACCGCGAAGCCGTTGGTGCGCCGCTCCGGCCGCGGGTGGTACGGGGAGGCGGCGCCGTACGGGTTCGGGGCGCCGTACGGGTGCGGGTGCGACGGCGGGTTCGGGTGCGGCTGCGGCGGGGCGGGCTGGAGGCCGGACTGCGCCGAGGGCGGCACCGAGGCCCAGCCGCCGGCGGGCAGCGGCGGGGGCGGCGGCTGCGGCGGGGCCTGCGAGGCCGACGGGGCGGTCTGCGGCAGGTGGCCGGACGGCGGGGCCCAGGGGTCGGCGGGGTCCGGGGCGGGGACCTGGACCGGCTCGGCGGCCGGGCCGGGCTCGGCGGGCTGCTCCGGAGCCTGGGCGTCCGGCCGGCCTGGGTGACCCGGGTCCTTGCGGAAGTCCACCCGTGGGTCCGGCCCGGAGGCGGCGGGCAGCTCGGGCTCAGGCTTGGACACGTGGACTCCCCCAACCCGCCGGGCGGGCGTCAGTTCGGCGTTGCGGCGTTGCGGCGTTCGCACCACGGCTCGGCCCGAACGGACCCGATGCGAACGGTCGCGCGACTTTACCCGATCTTTCCGAACGCCCGCCCGGTCGGCCCCGGCAGCCGCCGCGCTCAGGCCCGCGCGGCCTCGGACTCCGCCCCGGGCTCAGCCCCGGGCCAGGATCTCGCCGTGGATCATCGAGAACCAGCCGTCCTCGGCGGCGGCCCACTCCCGCCAGCCGTCCGCGATCCGCTCCAGCTCGGCCCGGTCCGCGAAGCCGCGCTCGACCGCCGTCCGCCCGAACGCGGTGCCGGTCACCCGGTCCGCCCACGTCCCGCCCCACCAGTCACGCCGCTCGGCCGTCGCGTACGTCCAGGTGCTGCCGCCCGCGGTCACCTCGGCGAAGCCGGCCGCGCGGGCCCAGGACAGCAGCCGCCGCCCGGCGTCCGGCTCGCCGCCGTTGGCGCGGGCGGTGCGGCGGTACAGCTCCAGCCAGCGGTCCAGCGCGGGCACCTCGGGGAACCAGGTCATCGAGGCGTAGTCGGCGTCCCGGGCCGCGACCACCCCACCGGGCGCCGTCACCCGGCGCATCTCGCGCAGCGCCGACACCGGGTCCCCCAGGTGCTGCAGCACCTGGTGGGCGTGCACGACGTCGAACTCCCCGTCCCGGTACGGCAGTCCGTGCACGTCCGCCAGCTCGAACACCACGTTGGACAGGCCGCGCTCGGCGACGTGCCCGGCGGCCTGCTCCAGCACCTCGGCGGAGGTGTCCACGGCCACCACCCGCCCGGTGGGGCCGACCAGCTCGGCCAGGTCGGCGGTGATCGTGCCGGGCCCGCAGCCGACGTCCAACAGGGCCTGCCCAGGCCGCAGTTCGGGCAGCAGGTAGGCGGCCGAGTCGGCGGCGGTCCGGGAGCGGTGCGAGCGCAGCACGGCCTCCTGGTGGCCGTGGGTGTAGACGGTGACGGGCTGCGATCCGGACATGAGCGTCCCCCTTGGGCGTGATCGGTCTTCCGGCAGGTCTTCTCGTTCGGCGACGGCTCCCGCGACGACTCCGAGGACTCCGTGGCGGTTCCGCGACGGCTCCGACGCTACGCCGCATCCCGCATGGCGAGAAGAACCGTCTCACAATTCGATCGGCGGCCCCCTGCGCGACACCCCGTCGCCGTACCGTAGGAGGACACCGACAGAACGGTCCTGCCCATGCCCGGCCCCGGCTCCGGCCAGCGCCCCTATGTCCTGTTGAGCGCCGCCGTGTCGCTCGACGGTCACCTCGACGACGCCTCCCCCGACCGGCTGCTGCTCTCCAACGCCGCCGACTTCGACCGGGTGGACGAGGAGCGGGCGGCCGCCGACGCGATCCTGGTCGGCGGCAACACCCTGCGCGCCGACAACCCCCGCCTGCTGGTCAACGACCCGGCCCGGCGGGCCGCCCGGGCCGCCGCCGGGCGCCCGGAGCACCCGTTGAAAGTGACGCTCAGCGTGAGCGGCGCGCTCGACGCCGGCCTGCGCTTCTGGCACACCGGCGGCGACAAGCTCGTCTACACCACGGACGCCGGGGCGGCGGTGCTGCGACCCCGGCTCAAGGGCCTCGCCGAGGTGGTCGCGCTCGGCGGCGCGGTGGACTTCGGCGCGGTGCTGGACGACCTGGGCGCGCGCGGAGTGCGCCGGCTGATGGTCGAGGGCGGCAGCGGCGTGCACACCCGGTTCCTCGCCCAGGGGCTGGCGGACGAACTCCACCTGGCCGTCGCCCCGCTGCTGGTCGGCCAGGCCGGGGCGCCGCGGTTCGTCGGCCCGGCCGCCTTCCCAGGCGGCCCGACCCGGCGGATGCGGCTGCTGGAGGCACGTAGCGTGGGCGACGTCGTCCTGTTGAGGTACGCCCCGAAGGAGCCCGCGCCGTGAACCGGTCCGCCGCCACCGACCTCCACCACCTGCGCCGCGCCGTCGAACTCTCCCGCCGCTGCCCGCCCTCGGAGACGGCCTTCTCGGTCGGCGCGGTGATCGTCGGTGCCGACGGCGAGGTGCTGGCGGAGGGCTTCAGCCGCGAGGCGGACGCGCACGACCACGCCGAGGAGGCGGCCCTGGGCAAGCTCCCGGCGGGCGACGCCCGCCTGCGTGGGGCGACCGTCTACAGCAGCCTGGAGCCCTGCGGTCGGCGGGCCTCCCGGCCGGTGCCGTGTGCCCGGCTGCTCATCGCGGCGGGCGTCCCACGCGTGGTGGTCGCCTGGCGCGAGCCGGACCTGTTCGTCACCGACTGCCAGGGCACGGCCCTGCTGGAGGCGGCCGGAGTCGAGGTGGTGGAGCTCCCGGAGCTGGCCGAGGAGGCGCGGGCGGTCAACGCCCACCTGCTCGGCTGACCAGATGGATCTTTTGTACCATAGGGAAACAAAGAGCTCGTCTTCCTGGGTTCCATCCTGCCGCCACTCCCCGAGGAGTCCCCGCCCATGTCCGCTGCCCCCATCCGGCTGACCGCCCGCGCCCTCCTGCTCGACATGGACGGCACTCTGGTCGACTCCGACGCCGTGGTCGAGCGCTGGTGGGGCCGCTGGGCCGAACGGCACGGCCTCGACCCGGCCGCCGTGCTCGCCGTCGCCCACGGCCGCCAAGGCCACGCGACCATGGCCGCGCTGCTGCCCGACCGTCCGGTCGAGGTCAACCTCGCCGAGAACGAGCAGATGCTCGCCGCCGAACGCGCCGACACCGACGGCGTCGTCCCGGTCCCGGGCGCCGCCGCCTTCCTCGCCGCCCTGGCCGGCCTGCCGCACGCCCTGGTCACCTCCGCCGACGAACCGCTCGCCCGGGTCCGGATGGCCGCCGCCCACCTGCCGCTGCCGCCCGTCCGGGTCACCGCCGAGTCGGTCGGCGCCAGCAAGCCCGACCCCGAGGGCTTCCTCAAGGCCGCCGCCGCCCTCGGCCACGCCCCCGCCGACTGCCTCGCCTTCGAGGACTCCGGCGCCGGCATCGCCGCCGCCCGCGCGGCCGGCATGCGCGTCATCGGCATCGGCCCCCGCGCCGCCGCCCACCACCCGGACGCCCTGGCCGCCACCCTCGACGCGGTCACCGTCACGGCGGACGAGGACGGCGGGCTGACCGTCACCGTCCGGGGTTAGCCCCGCTCGATACCGGCGGTGTCGCGCAACAGCCCTCGGACGCCGCCGGGCACCTGGACCACCAGGGCGTCCCCGTCCCCCGCCGTCGCCAGGTACCAGGTCCCCGGCGTCAACCGGGCGACCGGCCCCATCGCGCCCTCCAGGCCGAGGAGTTCACGCGGCTCGGGCACCGAGAACCAGTACGGCTCGAACCCGTCGCCCTCCGTCCTGCCCTGGATCCCGTCCACGTCCAGCAGCAACCCCTGCACTCCGTCCGGGAGTCGGACCACCAGGGAGTCGCCGTGCGAGGCGACCGCGAGGTACCGGACGCCCGCCTCCAACACCCCGACCGGCTCCAGCGAACCGTCCGTACCGAAGAGTCGGCGCGCCCCCGGGACGGCGAGCCAGAACGGGGCGAACTCCGGGTCCGGCCGGGCCGCCCGTGCGGCCGCCAGACGGGTGGCCCGGTCCAGCAGCTCGCGCGCACCCTCCGCCGCGCCGGCCCGCAGTCGCTCGACCTCCCGCGCCCACCGCGCCGGGTCCTCGACCGGTGCCCCGGCGCCCCGCGCGGGACCCTCCTCCCGCCCTGCCGTCGCCGCCGCACCGGCCGCGCCGACGCGATTGCGGGCGATCGCGATCAGCCCGCCGGTGTTGCGGTTGCGCTGCTGGGGCAGCGGCCGGGACTTCTCGGCGAGCCGCGCGTACAGCTGCCGGTACAGGGTGTCCATGTCCAGCAGGTCGGGGCCGCCGGGGACGCCCCGCTCCAGCAGGTCGATGAGCTCGCCGGTGAAGGCGGTGTACGGCTCCCCGGGCGGCGACAGGGCGGGCCGGGTGGCGGCCGAGGCGGTGAGCACCACCGACCCGTTCACCGCCGTCCGGTCGGCGAGGGACTCGCCCGCGCTCATCGAGCCGACCAGCGCCCGGCCGCTGTAGCAGCAGTCCAGCACCACCACCGTGCGCTGGGCCCGGGACTGCGAGTCGAGCACCGCGCGGCGCACCGACTCGAACCGCAGCGCGGTGTACTCGCGTTCGCGGTCGGTGTCCGGCAGGGCGAGGTAGAGCTCCTCCGAGTAGTCGTCGGTCACCCCGTGCCCGGCGTAGTACACCAGCAGGGTGTCGGTGGCCTGCCGCGCCTTCTCCCGTACGGCGTCCAGCACTTCGCGCACGTCGGTGGGCTGGGAGAGCACCGCGCAGGCCTCGTCCGGGAGCCCCCAGACCTCGGGATCGGTGAGCACCCGGCGCAGCCCCGTCAGGTTCCGCGCGACGGCCGGCAGTCCGTCCAGGTGGAGGTAGTCGTGCACCCCGACCAGCACGGCCGCCGACCGGCCTGGGTCCGCCAGGACGGTCACGGCTGTTCAGCGCCTCCGGCCGGCGGCTCCAACTCGGCCACGATCCGCCGCACTTCCTCCGCCGACCCGCCCTCGATCACCACCGACGTGCCGCCGCGCTCGATCCGCACCCGCATCCCGCCGCGCCGCGAGTCCCGCCAGGTGGCGACGGCCGTCACCAGACTGCCCAGCGCGATCCCGTTGGCCAGCACGACGTTGAGGACCTCCAGCAGCTCCCCCATCCGCCCGCCCGCCGGATCCGCCGCCCCGGGCCGCACCTCGATGCCCCGCAGCTCCGGCTCGGTCAGCAGCCACCGGGTCAACGACCGCGCCGCCTCGACCTCCGCCCCCTCCGGCGCACCCTCCGCCACCTCGAACCCGAGCTCGACCTCCACACCCGCCCCTCTCCCGCACCCACCGATCAGCCGCCCCCACGATAGGGGAACCACCGCCCCCGAAACGGCCGGAAGGGCCGAACTCCGCTACGGGAGTGCGGCCCCTCCGGGGCGGCAGTCGTCGGCTCAGACGTTGCAGCGGAACTTCCACCACAACGCTCCGGCCTACGAAAACACAGATATGCAGGATCCCATCCAGCACCCATCCAGCACGGTGCGAGTTCATCCAGCACATCCCGCACGAGCAGCAGAGCGCCACGGGCCTGCGCCCCCGTTGTGTACACATGGGGCACTCGGTACTCTTGGGCGCATGACGCAACCGCTGCCCGTAGAATCCATCCGCGACGTGCGCGCGCACCTGGCTGAAGTCGTGGAGCGCGCGGACCGCGACGATGTACCCACTGTGATCACACGCCGAGGCAAGGAAGTCGCTGCCGTGGTGTCCATCGAGGTGTTGCGCAAGTACCAGGAATGGGAAGAGCGCGAGATCAATCGGATCATCGACGAGCGCATGGCCGACCCCGCACCCGGCATCCCGATCGAGGACGTCATGAGGGAGACGCTGGCGCGCAGTGAGTGAGTACCGGACCGTCTTCCGCCCCGAAGCGCAGGCTGAACTTCGGAAGATCCCGCGCGACATGGCGCTGCGCATCCTGGCCAAGCTGACCGAGTTGGAGTCCGACCCCCTCGGCTTCAACACCACCGCGCTCGCATCCCAGCCCGAACGTCGCCGGCTGCGGGTCGGCGACTACCGCGTCGTCTACACGATCGACAACGGGGAGCTGGTGATCTGGGTCGTTCACGTGGGACATCGATCCACCGTTTACGAGACCTGATCGCCACTGGCCCTGCGTCAGAATATCCAGCCCCCATCCAGCACGGTGACGACGAAGGGGTCGGAGTCGATAGAGTCCGACCCCTTCTGAGCTGCACACTTGACCGCTCATCTAACGTGCCGTATTCACACGGCTACACGTTGAAGCGGAACTCCACGACGTCGCCGTCCTGCATGACGTAGTCCTTGCCCTCGATGCGGGCCTTGCCCTTGGCGCGGGCTTCGGTGATGGAGCCGGCCTCGACCAGGTCGTGGAAGGAGATGACCTCGGCCTTGATGAAGCCCTTCTGGAAGTCGGTGTGGATGACTCCGGCGGCCTCGGGGGCGGTGGCGCCCTTCTTGATGGTCCAGGCGCGGGCTTCCTTGGGGCCGGCCGTGAGGTAGGTCTGCAGGCCGAGGGTGTCGAAGCCGACGCGGGCGAGGGTGGCGAGGCCGGGCTCCTCCTGGCCCATGGACTGGAGGAGTTCGAGGGCCTCGGCGTCGTCGAGCTCGATCAGCTCGGACTCGATCTTGGCGTTGAGGAAGATCGCCTCGGCCGGGGCGACCAGCTCGCGCTGGGCGTTCTTGAAGTCCTCGTCGGCCAGCTCGGCCTCGTCCACGTTGAAGACGTAGAGGAAGGGCTTGGAGGTCAGCAGGTGCAGGTCGCGGATCGGGGTGGTGTCGAAGCCCGCCTCGAAGAGGGTCTTGCCGGTCTCCAGGATCGCCTGCGCGGCCTCGGCGGCGGCCAGCACGGGGGCGGTGTCCTTCTTGAGGCGCGCCTCCTTCTGCAGGCGCGGCAGGACCTTCTCGACGGTCTGGAGGTCGGCCAGGATCAGCTCGGTGTGGATGGTCTCGATGTCGTCCTTGGGCGACACCTTGCCGTCCACGTGCACCACGTCCGGGTCGGTGAAGGCGCGCACGACCTGGCAGATCGCGTCCGACTCGCGGATGTTGGCGAGGAACTTGTTCCCCAGGCCCTCGCCCTCGCTGGCGCCGCGCACGATGCCGGCGATGTCGACGAAGTCGACGGTGGCCGGGAGGATGCGCTGCGAGCTGAAGATCTCGGCGAGCTTGGTGAGCCGCTCGTCCGGGACGCCGACGACGCCGACGTTCGGCTCGATGGTGGCGAACGGGTAGTTGGCCGCCAGCACGTCGTTCTTGGTCAGGGCGTTGAACAGGGTCGACTTGCCGACGTTCGGCAGGCCGACGATTCCGATCGTGAGCGACATGAAGCGCAGTCCCGTGGGCTTGGAGGAGTTGGGTCGGCACCGTACGGGCCGACCCCCAAGTCTACGGGCAGCGCCTGAGCTGCCCTACGCCTCGGTCGGCGCGGGCTCCGGCTCGACGAACTCCAGGCGGTTGCCCAGCGTGTCGGCCGTGTGGAAGCGCCGGTGGCCGGGGCGGTCACCGTCCCAGCGCACCTCGTGGCCGTGCGCGGTGAGCCGTGCGGCCAGCGCGTCCAGGGAGCGCACCAGGATGCCCGGGTGGCCCTTGCGGGACGGGCGGAAGTCGGGGGTGACGCCGAGGTGCACCTTCGACCCCGCCGCCCCGGAACCAGCAGCCGCCGCGGGCCTTCAGCACCGGCGGCTTCTCCAGCTCCGTCATGCCGAGCACGCCGGTCCAGAAGGCGCGGCACTCGTCCTCGGCGCCGGCCGGGGTGTCGAGCTGGACGCGGTCGATGCGTTCGAAGGTGAAGTCGGCGCTCATGAGGCTCCCCCGCTGCGACGATGCGATGGTCCCTTGCGTCGGCTCGTCCGGGCAGGTCAGGCCCGCCGAGCGACGATCACAGGAGTACTCCCTCCGGAGACACGGGACAAGACCTGAACGGTCCATTACACAGTGTGGCGATGATCGGACCGTACGTTGGGCGGGTGGAGCAGAGGATCCGAACCCAGCCGCCAGGGCCCAGACGCCGTCCGCAGAACCGCCCGGCCGCGCCCGCCGTCCCCGGCCCCGGCCGGGCTCCCGAGAGCGCCGGAGCCCCTGCGGACCGCGCGGTCCCGCCCTCGCGGCTGCGCCCGGTGGCCAGTCGGCCCGCCCCGGCGCGCGAGTCGCCCGCGCGGCGACTGCGGGTGTACGGGCGGCGCCGGACCGGCCGGCCGACCCGGCTGACCGCCGTCGGCACGGGTGTGGCCGCCGTCCTGGCGACGCTGGCGGTCGCGGCCGTGGACCGGCTGCTCTTCGACGACCTCGGCTGGCTGTTCGGTCTCGGCTACCTGGCGGTCTGCTTCCAGCTGGCCGTCCGGGTCCGCTACGCCGACCTGCTGGCCGCGCCGATCAGCGGGCCGATCGCCTTCGCCGCCGCGCTGCTGGCGCTCGCGCCGGTCGGTTCCTCGGGCGTCACCGCCCAGTTGGTGGGGCTGGCGACCGGACTGGCCCTGCGGGCCGGCTGGCTGTTCTCCGGCACCGGCCTGGCCGCGCTCATCGTGCTCGCCCGCTTCGTCGCCCAGCGCCGGATCCACCGCTCCCGCTGAGGCCCGGTCCCGCCGAAAACCCGGTCCCGCCGAAAGCCGGTCCCACCGAAGGCCCGCTCCCGCCGAGCCCGGTACCGGCGGGGCCTCAGCCCGCCGCCCGGGCCGCCGCCATGGCGGCTCCGACGATGCCGGCGTCGTTGCGCAGCTCCGCCGGCACCACCCTCGCCTCGCGCTCCCTCAGCAGCGGCAGGAACCTGTCGTGCTTGCGGCTCACCCCGCCGCCGACCACGATCAGCTGCGGCGAGAACAGCATCTCCACCAGGTCCAGGTACTCGTCGACCCGCCCCGCCCACTGCTCCCAGTCAAGCCCGTGCCGCTCCTTCGCGGCCGAGGAGGCCCGGCGCTCGGCGTCCTTGCCGCGCAGCTCCAGGTGGCCGAGCTCGGTGTTGGGCACCAGCGTGCCGTCCACGAAGAGGGCGCTGCCGATGCCGGTGCCGAAGGTGAGCACCAGGACCACGCCCGGCTCGCCCCGCCCGGCGCCGTGGGCGATCTCCGCCAGCCCGGCCGCGTCCGCGTCGTTGAGGACGGTAGCGGGCAGGTCCAGCGCCTCGCGGAACAGGCCCTCGGCGTCCAGGCCGATCCAGCCCTTGTCCACGTTGGCCGCGGTTCTGGTGTGCCCGCCGACCACCACGCCGGGGAAGGTCAGCCCGACCGGCCCCTGGTGGTCGAAGTGCCGGACCACCTCGCGCACGGCGGCGACCACGGCCTCCGGCTGAGACGGGTGCGGGGTGAGCACCTTGTACCGCTCCTGGGCGAGCACCCCCCGGGCGAAGTCGACCGGGGCGCCCTTGATGCCCGAACCGCCGATGTCCACGCCGAATACCGCCGTCATCGCTCCGCCCTCCGCCGGTCGGCCGCGCGTCTTCCCGCCCGCGGCCCGTTCATCGTCCACAGCCTGTGCACAAACCTACGAGAGGGCGTACGGCCACGCACAGTGGAATCCGCGTGGAGCGGCCGGAAACAGCACGGAACCCGGCACCCCACCGGGGGCACCGGGTTCCGCGGGAGGGATCAGAGCTTGCCCGCGGCCTCGGCGCGCAGGTCGCGGCGCAGTTCCTTGGGCAGCGAGAAGGTCAGGTGCTCCTCGGCGGTCTTGACCGTCTCGACCGTGTCGTAGCCGCGCGCGGCCAGGAACTCCAGCACTCCGTCGACCAGGATCTCCGGCACCGAGGCGCCGCTGGTCAGGCCGACCGTTGTGACGCCCTCCAGCCAGGACTCCTGGATCTCCTCGGCGAAGTCCACCAGGTGGGCGGCCTTGGCGCCGTACTCGAGGCCGACCTCGACCAGGCGGACCGAGTTGGAGGAGTTCTTGGAGCCGACCACGATCAGCAGGTCGGTCTCCTCGGCCAGCTGCTTGACCGCGACCTGACGGTTCTGGGTCGCGTAGCAGATGTCGTCGCTGGGCGGGCTGACCAGCGCCGGGAAGCGCTTCTTCAGCTCGCCGACGGTGGCCATGGTCTCGTCCACCGACAAAGTGGTCTGGGACAGCCAGACGACCTTGGACTCGTCCCGCA
Organism: Kitasatospora sp. NPDC029312; assembly: GCF_055569215.1. Lineage (NCBI taxonomy): Bacteria > Bacillati > Actinomycetota > Actinomycetes > Kitasatosporales > Streptomycetaceae > Kitasatospora > Kitasatospora sp. NPDC029312. The sequence continues at coordinate 28,125 of NZ_JBVHXY010000066.1, forward strand.
CCCGCACGTTGGCGACGTCCTCGGCGCCGTCCACCAGGTGGATCCGGTCCGGGGCCTCGCCCATGGTGCCGATGACCTCCTCGTGGCCCTCGTGGCCCACCAGCAGGATGTCGAAGCCCTCGTCGGCGAACCGCACCGCCTCCTTGTGCACCTTGGTGACCAGCGGGCAGGTGGCGTCGATGGTGGCCAGCTTGCCGGCCCGCGCCTCGTCGTGGACGGACGGGGCGACGCCGTGCGCCGAGAAGACCACGATCGAGCCCTCGGGCACCTCCTCCGTCTCGTCGACGAAGATCGCGCCCTTCTTCTCCAGGGTCTGCACCACGTACTTGTTGTGGACGATCTGCTTGCGGACGTAGATGGGCGCCCCGTACTGGTCCAGGGCCTTCTCCACGGCGATCACGGCGCGGTCGACGCCCGCGCAGTAGCCCCGGGGGGCGGCGAGCAGGACACGGCGCTGCGCGGTGTTGGACATGGCTCCATCGTACGGGCGGCCGCGCACCGCACCTCTCGGGGCGGGCAGCCGCGCCGACGGACGGCACTTTCCGGTCATCTCAGACCGGAACTGATCAAATGTGATGTCTATGAGCGCTGTGAGCGAGCAGCCGACGCCGGGCGGCCTGCGCCGCAGTCTCGGCGTCCGCGATCTGATGGTCTACGGACTGCTGTTCATCGCCCCGATGGCCCCGGTCGGCGTGTACGGCGTGCTCGACGCCAAGAGCCACGGCGCGGTGGCCTCGGTCTACCTGGCCGCCACGGTGGCGATGGGCTTCACCGCCCTCTCGTACGCCCAGATGGTGCGCGCCGTGCCGCAGACCGGTTCGGTCTTCGCCTACGCCCGCGCCGGGCTGGGCGAGGGGCCGGGGTTCATCGCCGGCTGGATGGCGATGCTGGACTACCTGCTGATCCCGGCGGTGGCCTACCTGTTCTCCGGGATCGCGCTGAACTCCCTGGTGCCGGACGTCCCGCGCTGGCTGTGGACGGCGCTCGCGGTGGTGGTCACCACCGCCCTCAACCTGGTCGGGGTGCGCACCGCGGCCGTGGTCGGCTTCGCCGTGCTGGCCCTGGAGATCGCGGTGCTGGTGGTGTTCGTCGCCGCGGCCGCGGTGGCGCTGGCCCAGGACGGCGCCCGGCGCGGCTGGGACACCCCGCTCACCGCCGTCGGGGACTTCTCGCTCACCGCGGTGATCTCCGCGGTGTCCGTCGCGGTGCTCTCCTACCTGGGCTTCGACGCGATCGCCACCTTCGTCGAGGAGGCGGTCGGCGCTTCGGCGGCGGTCGCCAGGGCCGTGCTGTGGTGCCTGGCGCTGGCCGGGCTGCTGTTCGTCGTCCAGACCTACCTGGCGGCGCTGCTGGAACCGATGACCCCGCAGCAGCTGGCCGCCGACCCGGGTGCCCAGGGCTCGGCCTTCTACGACACCGTGGAGAGCGGCATCGGGCACTGGCTGCACGTGCTGGTGGCGGCCAGCAAGGCGATCGGGGCGGCCTTCGCGGCGCTGGCCGGGCAGGCGGCGGCCGGACGGCTGGTCTACGCGATGGCCCGGGACGGGCGGCTGCCGCGGGTGCTCGGCTCGGTCGACCCGGCCAGCGCGGTGCCGCGCCGGGCGCTGCTGGCGGCGGCGGTCATCACCATGGCCGCGGCGGTCTGGGCGGCCGAGCGCGACGACGGGCTCGACCAGCTGACCTCGGTGGTGAACGTGGGCGCGCTGACGGCCTTCGCCCTGCTGCACGCCTCGGTCATCGGCTGGTACACGGTGCGGCACGGCTCGCGGGACCGGCTGCGGCACCTCGTCGTCCCGGTGCTGGGGATCGCGGTGATCGGGGCGGTGGTCTACGAGGCCTCGTCGACGGCGCAGGTCGTCGGGCTGGTCTGGCTGGCGGTCGGCCTGGTGGTGCTCGCCGTGCAGGGCGCCGCCGCACCGGGCCCGCGCCGACGCCCGTAGCGCCACCGCCCGCAACGCCGCCGCGCCGGTCGGCGGCCACGCTGTCGGCGCGCGCCGCTAGCCTCGTACGCATGGCCAACACCAGCTCCCCCGAAGCCCCGCTCCCGGTCGGCAAGGTCTCCGCGCTGATCGGCGGCTGGATCGACCGGCTCGGCGCGGTGTGGGTCGAGGGGCAGATCACCCAGCTCAGCCGGCGGCCGGGGGCGGGCGTGGTGTTCCTGACGCTGCGCGACCCGCAGGCCGACGTCTCGCTGACCGTGACCTGCTTCCGCTCCGTGTTCGAGCAGGTCGCGGACGTGGTGCAGGAGGGCTCCCGGGTCGTCGTGCACGCCAAGCCGGAGTGGTACGCGGCGCGCGGGCAGCTGTCGATGCGGGCCTCGGAGATCCGGCCGGTGGGCCTGGGCGAGCTGCTGGCCCGGCTGGAGCAGCTGAAGCGGCGGCTGGCCGGGGAGGGCCTGTTCGCGCCCGAGCGCAAGCGGCCGCTGCCGTTCCTGCCGCAGTGCATCGGGCTGGTGACCGGGCGCGGGTCGGCGGCCGAGCGGGACGTGCTGGAGAACGCCCGGCGGCGCTGGCCGGCCGTGTGCTTCGAGGTGCGCAACGTCCCGGTGCAGGGGATCAGCGCGGTGGAGCGGGTGAGCGCGGCCGTCCGGGAGCTGGACGAGCACCCCGCGGTGGACGTGATCATCGTGGCCCGGGGCGGCGGCAGTGTGGAGGACCTGCTGCCGTTCTCGGACGAGGGCCTGGTGCGGCTGGTGGCGGCCGCCCGGACGCCGGTGGTCAGCGCGATCGGGCACGAGCCGGACCAGCCCTTGCTGGACTTCGTCGCCGACCTGCGCGCCTCGACTCCGACCGATGCCGCCAAACGGGTGGTTCCGGACGTGGGCGAGGAGCTGGCCAAGGTCCGCCAGCTGCGCGACCGGGCCCGGCGGCACGTGCTGGCCCGGGTCGACCGCGAGCAGCACGGGCTGGACGGACTGCGCAGCCGCCCGTCGCTGGCCGCCCCGCACCGGATGCTGGACGGGCGCGGGCAGGAGGTGGACGGCCTGGTGGAGCGGGCCCGGCGCACCCTGCGCCACCGGCTGGACCACGCACAGAGCGACCTCGGGCACACCCTGGCCCGGGTGGTCGCGCTGTCCCCGGCGGCGACCCTGGAGCGCGGCTACGCGGTACTGCAGCGGGCCGACGGCACGGTGGTGACGGACCCGGCGCAGGTGGCGGCCGGGGAGGGGCTGCGCGCCCGGGTCGCCGGCGGCGGTTTCGGCGTCACGGTGGACTCCGCGTAGGCACCGCCGCCGGTCGTGACGAGAGCACGTCCGAGGGTTCACTCGGCCCCCGCGCAGGCGCTCGCTGTCGGTGCCAGCCCCTACGCTGGCACCCATGGCAGAGCAGCAGGAGCAGGAGCGGAAGGACGCGGCGGCGCCGACCCCGGACGACGCGCTGGGCTACGAGCACGCCCGGGACGCGCTGCTGGAGGTGGTCCGGCAGCTGGAGAACGGCGGTATTTCCCTTGAGGAGTCGCTCGCTCTATGGGAGCGTGGCGAGCAGCTGGCGAAGGTGTGCCAGCGCTGGCTGGACGGCGCCCGGGCCCGACTGGACGCCGCGCTGGCCGCCGAGGAGGGCGGGGCCGCGGGCGGGGAGTGACGACGGTCACACCCCCTTGGGGAATCGTTGAATATTCACCTATGTTGGAGGCAGTGACCGGCCGAGCCGGTGACATCCACGAACCCCTCCCGCATGAGGTGCAGAAGCATGACGACCGACGCCCTGGTACTCGACGCCGCCGCTCAGGACCTGCTGTTCCGCGAGGCCCGCACCGCGAACACCTTCACCGACGAGCCGGTCACCGAGGAGCAGGTCCAGGCGATCTACGACCTGGTCAAGTACGGCCCGACCGCCTTCAACCAGCAGCCGCTGCGCGTCGTCCTGGTCCGCTCCGCCGAGGGCCGCGAGCGCCTCGTCCAGCACATGGCGGACGGCAACAAGGCCAAGACCTCGGCCGCGCCGCTGGTCGCCATCCTGGCCGCGGACAACGAGTTCCACGAGGAGCTGCCGACCCAGCTCCCGCACTTCCCGCAGGCCAAGGACATGTTCTTCACGGAGCGCGCCGTCCGCGAGCAGTCCGCCACGCTGAACGGCGCCCTCCAGGCCGCCTACTTCATCATCGGCGTGCGCGCCGCCGGCCTGGCCGCCGGCCCGATGACCGGCTTCGACGCCGAGGGCCTCAACAAGGAGTTCTTCGGCGACGGCGAGCACTCGGTGCTGGCCGTGGTCAACATCGGCAAGCCGGGCGATGACGCCTGGTTCCCGCGCTCCCCGCGCCTGGAGTACGACCAGGTCGTCACCACGGTCTGATCGCACCCGCGCCGGCGAAGGGGCCCGCACCGGTTCATCCGGTGCGGGCCCCTTTCGCGTGCCGTCAGGCCCGCGCTCCCGCCGTACGCGGGCCGCGCCTCGGCGCCCGTACGGGCCCGGCGCTACTTGAGCGCCTGGGCCAGCTCGGCCAGTTCCTCGTAGGAGGCGGTGCCGGTGATCACGGTCGCCGCCGGGCCGGTCTGCGCGGCCAGCGCCCGGCTCTTCCCGCCCTGCACCCGGTCCCAGGTGCGCCCGGCGGCGTCCGAGGTGCCGTCCGGCTGCCCGTCCGCGACCTTGTCGGCCAGCAGCTTGTCCCGGGGGACATCGGCCTGCTCGACCGCGGCGTACTGGCCGGAGGGCGTCACGAAGCCCAGGTGCCAGGCGTTGCCCTTGCCGGCGCTCAGGTCGGCCGGGGTGTAGCTGACCGAGGTGGCCCGCCACTTGTCGGGCAGCCCCTCCGGGGAGAGCAGCGGATACGGCGCGGCGCGCTTCGCCGTGGCCGCCGCCACCTTGTACTCGACCACGTGCACCGGGTCGCTGTCGGCGTCGTGCGGGAGGAACAGGTACCCGATCCAGACGACGAAACCGACCGCCAGCATCGACAGGACCATGTCCCGTACGGTCTGGCGACCCCTCATGCCCTTGCTCTCTGCAGCCACCCCCACATGGTGACTCATCCCCGTTCCGGCGGGCTCACCCGGGGGTCCACGTCCGGGTGAAGCCCGGCGAACCGGTGCTTTTCGGCCCGGGGTGGCGACCCGCGCCACAGACAGTCATCTCGTGGGCAGATACGATCGCAGGACCCTCACCACGGCGTTCGACCTGGCAGTAGTCGGGCGCTCACTGGCCGTCGCGTACAGAGAGGTAACGACGATGACCACGCAGTACCCGCACCACCTCCCCAGCGCCCTGGAGGTCGCGCCCGAGGCTCCGGACCGGAACCTCGCGCTCGAGCTCGTCCGGGTCACCGAGGCGGCCGCCATGGCCGCCGGCCGGTGGGTCGGCCGGGGCGACAAGAACGGCGCGGACGGTGCCGCCGTGAAGGCCATGCGCACCCTCGTCTCGACCGTCTCGATGAACGGCGTGGTCGTCATCGGCGAGGGCGAGAAGGACGAAGCCCCGATGCTCTACAACGGCGAGCGGGTCGGCGACGGCACCGGCGCCGAGTGCGACGTCGCGGTCGACCCGGTGGACGGCACCACGCTGACCGCCAAGGGCATGAACAACGCGGTGGCCGTGCTCGCGGTCGCGGACCGCGGCACCATGTTCGACCCCAGCGCCGTGTTCTACATGGACAAGCTGGTCGCCGGCCCCGAGGCCGCCGAGTTCGTCGACATCACCGCCCCGCCGGCCGTCAACATCCGCCGGGTCGCCAAGGCCAAGGGCAGCGCCGTCGAGGACGTCACGGTGGTCGTGCTCGACCGCCCGCGCCACGACGGCCTGGTCCGGGAGGTCCGCGAGGCGGGCGCCCGGATCAAGTTCATCTCCGACGGCGACGTGGCCGGCGCCATCATGGCCGCCCGCGAGGGCACCGGCGTCGACCTGCTGATGGGCATCGGCGGCACCCCGGAGGGCATCATCGCGGCCTGCGCGATGAAGTGCATGGGCGGCGTCATCCAGGGCCGGCTGTGGCCCAAGGACGACGCCGAACGGCAGAAGGCCCTGGACGCCGGGCACGACCTGGACCGGGTGCTCACCACCAACGACCTGGTCAGCGGCGAGAACGTGTTCTTCGTCGCCACCGGCATCACCGACGGCGAGCTGCTGCGCGGCGTGCACTACCGCTCGGAGACCGCCACCACCAGCTCGCTGGTGATGCGCTCCAAGAGCGGCACGATCCGCGAGATCAACTCCGTCCACAAGCTGGCGAAGCTGCGGGCCTACAGCGCGATCGACTTCGACCGCGCGAACTGACCCACGCGCGGCGGTTCACGGCGCGGGGGGGGGGGGGGGGGGGGGGTGGGGGGGGGGGGGGGTGGGTGGGGGTGGGGGGGGGGGGGGGGCGTGGGGGGGGGGGGGGGGAGGTGAGACGAATAAAGGCCAAAGA
>NZ_JBVHXY010000067.1:0-34011 GCF_055569215.1 Kitasatospora sp. NPDC029312
GGTGGCGACCGCCCGTCCGGCGGTAGCTTCCGTCGCGACGACCGCCCCTCCGGCGGTTTCAACCGCGACCGCGGCGACCGTCCGTCCGGCGGTGGCTACCGCCGCGACGACCGCCCCTCCGGCGGTTTCAACCGCGACCGTGGTGACGACCGTGGCGGTTTCCGTCGCGACGACCGCCCCTCCGGCGGTTTCAACCGCGACCGCGGCGACCGTCCGTCCGGCGGTGGCTTCCGTCGCGATGACCGTCCTTCCGGTGGCGGTTTCCGCCGTGACGACCGCCCGAGTGGCTTCCGTCGTGATGACCGTGATGAGCGTCCGCGTCGTGATGACCGGCCGTTCCGTGACCGTGACGACCGTGGTGGCGACCGTCCCTCCGGCGGCAGTTTCCGTCGCGACGACCGCCCCTCCGGCGGTTTCAACCGCGACCGCGGCGACCGTCCGTCCGGCGGTGGCTACCGCCGTGACGACCGCCCCTCCGGCGGTTTCAACCGCGACCGCGGCGACCGTCCGTCCGGCGGTGGTTTCCGCCGGGACGACCGCCGGGACGACCGGGGCGGCGACTACGGCCGTCGGGACTACGACGACCGCCGCGGCAACTACGAGCCGGTCAAGCGCCTGCCGATCCCGGAGGACGTCACCGGCTTCGAGCTGGACGCGGACGTGCGTCAGGAGCTCAAGAGCCTGCCCAAGACCCTCGCGGACGACGTCGCGCGCAACCTGGTGATGGTGGCCCGCCTGCTCGACAGCGAGCCGGAGGAGGCCTACCAGTACTCGCGCGTCGCCCTGCGGCTGGCGTCCCGCGTCGCGGCCGTCCGCGAGGCGGCCGGCTTCGCGTCGTACATGACGCAGCGCTACTCCGAGGCGCTGACCGAGTTCCGTGCCGCCCGTCGGATGACCGGCCGCGCCGACCTGTGGCCGGTGATGGCCGACTGCGAGCGCGGTCTGGGCCGTCCGGAGCGGGCGCTGGCGATGGCCGGTGAGCCCGAGGTGAAGCAGCTGGACAAGGCCGGTCAGGTCGAGATGCGCCTGGTCGCGGCCGGTGCCCGCAGTGACATGGAGCAGTTCGACGCCGCCGTCGTCACCCTGCAGAGCCCGGAGCTGGCCTCCAGCGCCGTGCACCCGTGGACCGCGCGGCTGCGGTACGCCTACGCCGAGGCGCTGATCGCGGCCGGCCGCGGGGAGGAGGCCCGCGACTGGTTCGCCAAGGCCGCCGAGGCCGACACCGACGGGACGACCAACGCCTCCGAGCGCCTGGCCGAGATCGACGGTGTGGAGTTCACGGACGCGCTCGACCCGGAGCAGGTCGAGGAGGAGTCCGGCCAGGACGAGGCCCCGGCCAAGAAGCGCGGCGGTGACATCGCCGACGACCGGGTGATCTTCGAGGACGAGGAGGACGTCGAGGAGTACTACGACGAGGACGACCTCGAGATCGACGAGGAGTTCGACGGCGTGGTGCCCGGGCGTTCCCAGGACGCCGCGGCCGGCGAGAAGCGGTCCGAGCCGGCCGCGAAGGCCGAGGACGAGGACGACGCGCAGCGCTGACCGTCCCTGAAACGCCGTGAGGCCCTGCCGATCCCCCCGAGGGAGCGGCAGGGCCTCACGGCGTTCGGGACGCTAGCCCAGGGTGAGGTTGCGCAGTACCAGCCCGGTGGCCGGCTTCGGCCCGAAGGACGTGGACTTGCGCGGCATGGTGACGCCCTGTTCGGCCAGCCGCCGGACCACGCTCTCCCGGACCGGGTGGAGCAGGACGGCGGTGCCGCCGGTGCGGGCCGCTTCGCGCTCGGCGGCCGCGGCGGTGTGCAGGTAGCCGATGTGGTCCGGGCCGTCGGGGACGTGCCAGGTGTGGTCGAGCAGGGTGGCGTGCAGGACGGTGGCGTCCAGGTGGCGCCACTCCTCGGGCCGGTCGTGCGGCACGGTCGCGTCGAGCAGGGACTCCTCGGGTTCGCCGAGCAGCCAGTAGACGCCGTCGCCGCCGGTGAGCAGGAAGCCGTTGCCGCCGTGCCGTTTCTGCTCGGCGAGTGCCTGGAGCGCCGTGGGCAGCGGGCCGGGGACCTCCTTGACCGTCCAGTGGTCACCGAGCTTCTCCAGCGCCTCGGCGACCGGCAGCCGGTACAGCACCCGGTGGATGGCCCGGACCCGCAGGGGATAGCGGGCGGTGTCCACCAGGAGCACCATGCCGCGGTCCCACGGGCTGCGCGGCAGGTGGCGGTGCTCGCGCTGGAGGCGCAGGTACATCTCCCAGCGGTGGTGGCCGTCGGCGATCAGCGCCCGGCAGGTGGACAGGTCGCGGCTGATCTCGGCGATCTCGGCGGGGTCGGTGACGGCCCACAGACGGTGGTGGGTGCCGTCGCTGGTGGCGGTGGAGAGCAGCGGCTCGCCCTCGACCGTCCGCTCGATGACGCCGGAGGCCCCGCCGTTGCCGCGGTAGGTGAGCAGCAGGGGTTCGAGGTTGGCCCGGGTGGTGCGCATCAGGCCGACCCGGTCGGCGACCGGACGGGGCATGACGTCCTCGTGCGGGAGGACCACGCCGGCTTCGCGGCCGCTGACGGCGAGGGCGCCGATCAGGCCGCGCTGGAGCAGTTCGGGGGAGTCGCCGGTGGCGGGCACGCGCTGTTCGTAGACGTAGATCGCGGGGGCCGGGTCGGCGGCGAGCACGCCCTCGCGCTGCCAAGCGGCCAGCAGCCGGGCGGCGTGCCGGTACTTGGTGTCGCGGTCGGGGCGGTCACCGGCGTCCTCGGGCTCCGGGCGGGGCAGGATCAGCCGGACCACGTTGTGCGGGTCGGCGGTCTCCAGGTCGAGTCGGCGCCCCGGGTCGACGACGTCGTAGGGCGGGGACATCACCGCGGACAGCGCGCCGACCCGGCCGGGGACGTAGCGCAGGCCCCGGAAGGGGGACAGGGACAGGCCTGCGGTGGCGACGTGCCCGGGATCGCCGGGGCCGCCCTCGGGAGTCTCGACTCCGTCTTCTGCACTGGGTGCGCTCATTCTGGGCATGGTAACCGGGTACGCGTTGTTGAAAGATCTGATTACCCGTGCCGGCTCGGAGGGCGGGCGAGCGATCGAGGGCGAGGTACGGCATGGACGACGGGCGGGGAAGACGGACGGAGGACGGCGGGCCGGGGGAGGGCGTGTCGGCGGGGAGCGTCCCGGCCCAGGGCCGGCCCGGGGAGCCGGCGGGCGACGTCTACGACTGGTTCCGCCGGGGCGCGCAGCTGCTGGCCCAGGGGCATGCGGCGGCCGCGGGCCAGTTGCTCGCCCGGGCGGCGGAGGCCGAGCCGCACTCGCGCAGCATCCGGGAGGCGCTGGCCCGGGCCCAGTTCGACGCCGGCTCGTACGCGGCAGCGCTGGAGAACTTCCGGGCCGTCGCGTTGGCCGATCCGGCGGACGACTACGCTCAGTTCGGGTGGGGCGTCGCGGCGGCCCGGTTGGGCGACTTCGAGACGTCCGCCGAGCACCTGGCGCTGGCCGTGGCCATGCGGCCGGAGGCCGACCACTACCGGGAGGCGTTGCGGCAGACCCGGGCCACCCTGGCGGCTCGCGCCGGGGCGTACGGTCCGTTGCTGCCGGGCGCACCGGGGTACCGGGAGGCCGGGGAGCGGCCCGCGGGCGTCGACGACGACGGCTGAACGGGCAGGTACGAGCAGGGCAGTTGTCGAACGCGGCGATCCGCAGTGAACGGGGTGGCCCGCAGTGAACGAGGTAGCGCAGGCATGACCGACACGGACACCACGACGGCACGGACCGCCCCCGGCGGCAGCGACGGCCCGCTGACCGAGGCGTACGACACCGCGCTGCTGGACCTGGACGGCGTGGTCTACGCCGGCCCGCACGCGATCGAGCACGCGGTGGACTCGCTGGCGGCGGCCCGGCGGGCCGGGCTGCGGCTCGCATACGTGACCAACAACGCCTCCCGCCCGCCGCGGGTGGTGGCGGAGCACCTGACCGAGCTGGGGGTGCCGGCCGAGCCGGCGGACGTGATCAATTCGGCCCAGGCGGCCGCCCGGGTGGTGGCCGAGAAGGTTCCGGCCGGGGCGAAGGTGCTGGTCGTGGGTGGTCTGGGACTGGAGGAGGCGCTGGCCGAGCGCGGGTTGGTGCCGGTCCGTTCGCTGGACGACGAGCCGCTCGCGGTGGTCCAGGGCTTCGACCCGTCGGTGGGCTGGCCGCAGCTGGCGGAGGCCGCGTACGCGGTGCGCGGCGGGCTGCCGTGGGTGGCCTCCAACACCGACATGACGGTGCCGACGGCGCGTGGCATCGCGCCCGGCAACGGGACGCTGGTCGCGGCGGTCCGGGCGGCGACCGGGGTGGAGCCGGAGGTGGCCGGCAAGCCGCTGCCGCCGATGCACCGGGAGACGGTGCTGCGGACGGGCGCGCGCCGGCCGCTGGTGGTCGGGGACCGCCTGGACACCGACATCGAGGGTGCGTTCAACGGCGGGGTGGACAGTCTGCTGGTGTTCACCGGGGTGACCACGCCGGCGCAGCTGCTGGCCGCGCCGGTCGAGCACCGGCCGACCTACCTGGCGGCGGACCTGCGCGGTCTGCTGGTCCCGCATCCGGCGGTGACGGCGCGCGACGGCGGCTTCGGCTGCGGCGGATGGGTCGCCCGGACGGACGGCGGCGAGCTGCGGCTGAGTGGGTCCGGGGACCGCTGGGACGGTCTGCGGGCGCTGTGCGCGGCCGCGTGGACGGCGTCGGACGGGGACGGCGGGCCGGTGGACGGGCGTAAGGCGCTCGCCGAGCTCGGCTTCTGACCCGGCGGGTCGCCGGGGTCGTCGGGCGGTCCGGCGTCAGAGCAGGGTGCGCAGCCGCAGCAGATCGCGGAGGCCCGCCTCCAGCTTGACCCGGCCGCTCGCCCAGGCGGAGGCGAAGTTGAGCTCACCGCCGACCAGGGCGACCAGGTCGTCGCTGGCCATGGTGAGGCGGATGTCCGCCTTGGTGGCGGGCGGGCCGGGCGTGGTGACGACGTCGTGAATCCGGCCGTCGCGCAGCTGTCCGGCGAAGGTCAGGTCGAGGTCGGTGATCCGGCAGCTGAGCGAGCGGTCGAGGGCGGCGGCCTTGCGGACGTCGCCGGTGGAGTCGGCCATGTTCCGGCTGAGCTGTTCCAGTGCCTCGCGGCACTCCTCGGCGTTCGCCATGGCGGTGGCTCCATCCCCAGGTCACTACGGTGCTCTGACTGCCGGGCCACGGTACCTCAGGAGGGTTTTGGCGGTAGCGTCGTCAGTGGGGTGCCCGGAAAGGCCCGGGCACCGACGGCGACGGAGCGATGCGCGCACAGGCGCTAAGGAGGCACCCGGATGCTGCCGAAGACGGTGCGGGGAGCGGTGGCGGCCGCCACCTCGGTGGTGGAGGAGGTCGGCAAGCGGGTCGTCGGCACGGCGACCGCGATCCTGGAGCGGACCGGAGTCGACGTCGCCGAGGTCGAGCGCAAGCTCGGCGGGCAGTTCCCGCCGTCCCCCCAGACGCTGCAGACGCTGGCGGAGGAGGCGGTCACCGCCGGGCGGGCCGGCGTGGACCTGGCCGTCGGCGTGGCGCGCAACGAAGTGGAGAAGGCCTTCGAGAAGGTCGGCGACCAGGTGACCAAGGTCGGCGTGGTGCTGGCGTACCTGGAGAGCAAGCTGCGCGAGGTCGAGGCGGAGCCGGCCGCGGCGAAGCCCGGGCCGGACGCGGACGAGCCCGCACAGCGGCCGACGCCGGCGCCTCGGGCGGACGACCTGTTCGGGCGCGGCTGGGAGTACGAGAACGAGCGCCCGGCGGACGAGCCGATAGTGACCCAGCGGGTGGAGGTGGACGAGCCGGTCGAGGTGGATCCACCGGTCGCGGGGGAGCCGGCGGACGGTAAGGGCGCCCCGGGCAGGGAGTCGACGGCGAAGAAGACCACGACGAAGAAGACCACGGCGAAGAAGGCGACGGCGAAGAAGGCCGCCCCGGAGAAGGCCGCCGCCAAGAAGACCGCCCCGGCGAAGAAGACCAGCGCCGCGAAGAAGACCACCGAGGCGAAGAAGACCGCCCCGGCGAAGAAGACCGCCGCCGCCGAGAAGGCCACCGACACCACGGACAAGCCGACCGCCACGGAGAAGGGCCGACGGACGGACTCTCAGCCCCCGGCGCCGGCCGAGCCCGCCGCGACGAAGCGGACCACCGCCCGCAAGGCCACCAGCACGAAGAAGCCCGATGCCCGAGACGAGTGAACCCACCCCGCCGGCCGAGCCGCTCGGCGTCGAACTGCTGCCCACCGGCCACGCCGGGGTGGACGCCGGGCTGGCCCGGCTGGAGGCGCTGGACGGGGTCCCGGCGGAGGCACACGTCGCGGTGTACGAAGATGTTCACCAACGGCTCGCCGACACGCTGGCCGCACTCGACCGGGAATGACCCCGCAGGACTCGTAGGAGCTGAAACACCAGTGGCAGTGGCACGACGCCGACTCGACGCGGAGCTGGTCCGCCGCAAGCTGGCCCGGTCGCGCGAGCACGCGTCCGAGCTGATCGCGGCCGGGCGGGTGACCGTCGGCGGCACCACCGCGACCAAGCCGGCCACCCAGGTGGAGACCGCGGCGGCCGTCGTGGTGGCCGCGGACGAGAACGACCCCGACTACGTCTCGCGCGGCGGCCACAAGCTCGCCGGGGCGTTCGCGGCCTTCGTGCCGCAGGGCCTGGTGGTCGAGGGGCGTCGGGCGCTGGACGCGGGCGCCTCCACCGGCGGGTTCACCGACGTGCTGCTGCGGGCCGGGGCCGCCCACGTGCTGGCCGTGGACGTGGGCTACGGACAGCTCGCCTGGTCGCTGCAGAGCGACGATCGGGTCACCGTGATGGACCGCACCAATGTGCGCGAGCTGACCCTGGAGTCGATCGGCGGCGAGCCGGTCGACCTGGTGGTCGGTGACCTGTCCTTCATCTCGCTGGGCCTGGTGCTTCCGGCGCTGGCGGCCTGCGCGGCCGAGGACGCGGACCTGGTGCTGATGGTCAAGCCGCAGTTCGAGATCGGCAAGGAGCGGCTCGGCAGCGGCGGAGTGGTGCGCAGCCCGCAGCTGCGCGCCGAGATGGTCCGCCAGGTGGCGGGGCAGGCGTGGGAGCTCGGGCTGGGCGTGCGGGCGGTCACCGCGAGCCCCCTGCCGGGGCCGTCCGGGAACGTCGAGTACTTCCTCTGGATGCGCCGGGACGCCCCGCAGCTGGACCCCGCGGAGGCGGACCGGGCCGTCGCGGAGGGGCCCCGATAGGGTGCTCTGCGAGCGTCCGGCCCGTCCTGCTGTACGGCGCGGCCGCACCGGGCCAAGGGCGACCCGGTAGACGTAGGGAGAGGGCAGCGGCATGAGCGATGAAGAACGTACGGTCTTCCTGATCGCGCACACCGGCCGGGAGGCGGCGCTGCGCAGCGTCGAGGGCCTGGTGCACGGGCTGCTGAAGGCGGGCCTGCGGATCAGACTGCTGGAGGCCGAGGCGGTGGACCTCGACCTGCCGGGCGGGGTCGAGAAGGTGGCCGAGGGGCCGGGGGCGGCGGACGGCTGCGAGCTGATCCTGGTCGCCGGCGGGGACGGGACGCTGCTGCGCGGTGCGGAGTTGGCGCGCTCGCACGGGTTGCCGATGCTGGGGATCAACCTGGGCCGGGTCGGCTTCCTGGCCGAGGCCGAGCGGGACGACCTGGCCGTGGTGGTCGAGCGGGTGGTCGACGCCGACTACGAGGTCGAGGAGCGGATGACGATCGACGTGATCGTCCGCACCAACGGCGATGTGGTCCACCAGGACTGGGCGTTGAACGAGGCCTCGATCGAGAAGGCGTCCCGGGAGCGGATGCTGGAGGTGGTGACCGAGGTGGACGGTCGCCCGGTCTCCAACTTCGGCTGCGACGGGGTGGTCTGCGCGACGCCGACCGGCTCGACCGCGTACGCGTTCTCCGGTGGCGGGCCGGTGGTGTGGCCGGAGGTGGAGGCGCTGCTGATGGTGCCGATCTCCGCGCACGCGCTGTTCGCCCGGCCGCTGGTGACCTCGCCGGACTCGGTGCTGGCGGTCGAGGTGCAGCCGAAGACCCCGCACGGGGTGCTCTGGTGCGACGGACGGCGTTCGGTCGAACTGCCGGCCGGGGCGCGGGTGGAGGTGCGCCGGGGGCAGACACCGGTGCGGCTGGCCAGGCTGCACCGGGCGCCGTTCACCGACCGGCTGGTGGCCAAGTTCGCGCTGCCGGTGACGGGTTGGCGCGGGCGGTCGAACACCGCGCACTGACGGGGCTGCTGACGGAACGTCAGACGGCCAGCGGCTGGGCCTCGTCGGCCGGGCCGAGTCGGCCGCCCGCCGCCGCGCGGGCGGCCAGCGCGGCGAGCCGCTGGACGGCGGCGGGCACGGCCCCGGCCGGTACGGTGAGCGGCAGCCGGATGTGGTGCTCGAAGGCGCCGTCCGAGCCGAACCGGGTGCCGGCGGCGATCCGGATCCCGCCGCGCTCCCCGGCATGAGCCAGCGCGGCGCCGGACAGGCCGTCGGTGGAGACCCACAGGGCCAGGCCGCCGGGCGGCACCCGGAACCGCCAGTCGGGCAGGTGCTCGGGCAGTGCGTCGGCGAAGGCGTGCGCGGTGGCCCGCAGCCGCTCCAGCTGGTGCGCGCGGACGGCGCCGAGCGGTTCGCCCATCAGCTCGGCGGCGATCAGCTGGTCGAGCACCGGCGTGCCGACGTCGCTGTAGACGCGTTCGGTGGCCAGCCGCCGCACGAGCGCGGGCGCGGCCCGCACCCAGCCGATCCGCAGGCCGCCCCAGAGCAGCTTGCCGGCCGAGCCGACGGTGACCACCTGGGCCGAGCGGTCCAGTGCCGCCACCGGGCGCGGCAGTGGTGCGGACTCCGGCACGCCCCAGCCGAGTTCGCTGGTGGTCTCGTCCACCAGCACGATGCTCCCGGCGGCCCGGGCGGCGGCCAGCAGCTCACGGCGCTGCTCCTCGTCGATCAGCGCGCCGGTCGGGTTGTGGAAGTCCGGGATGACGTAGGCGGCCTTCGGCGCCGCGCCCCGCAGCACCCGCTGCCACTCGCTCAGGTCCCAGCGCGGCTCCTCCGCGTCCCAGCGGGACCGCGGCGGCGCGTACGGCACCGGCACCAGCCGCGCCCCGCTGAGGCGCAGGGCCTGCAGGGTGTGGGCGTAGCTGGGGGCCTCGACGGCGACCCGGTCGCCGCGGCCGATCAGGACGCGCTGGACGAGGTGCAGGCCGCCCATCGCGCCGGTGGTGATGAGGATCTGGTCGGGGGTGGTGGGCAGGCCGCGCTCGATGTAGCGGCGGGCGACGGCCTCGCGCAGCACCGGGACGCCGGTCGGGTAGTGGCCGTGGCCGGTCGCGTAGTGGGGGAGCAGCTCGACGGCCCGGGCGGCGGCCTGGCCGAGCCAGGGCTGCGGGGCGGGCAGCGCGGCGACGCCGAGGTCCAGGATGCTGCCCTGCTCGTCCGGCGGGACGGGGTGCAGGGCGTCGCTGGGCGGCGGGGCGCCCTCGGGCAGGGCGGTCCAGCTGCCGGAGCCGCGGCGGCTGAGCAGGTAGCCGTCGCCGCGCAGGGTCTCGTACGCGGTGGCGACGGTGGTGCGGCTGAGTTCCAGGGCGGAGGCGAGTTCGCGTTCGGCGGGCAGTCGGGCGCCGACCGGCAGCCGGCCCTCGGTCACCAGCAGCCGGATCTGGCCCGCCAGGGTGCGGTAGGCGGGGCGGCGCGCGGCGGCCGGCTCGGGGAGCCGAGCGGTGGAGAGCAGCCGGGCCAGTGCGGGCGGGGTGACGGTGGTGTGCCAGTCGGCCATGGCGCTTTTCAGTCCACTTGCTCGGGATTGGCCCTGTCGCGGGCTTCTTTGGCCCGTTCATCATGGCAGGGCGGCCGTCGCGCCGCCACCACCGGGGCCGCCCCGGGGTGCGGCACCACCCGCAGGAGCACCATTGGCCACCACCGACGCGTCCACCACCCCCGCCGGCCCCGCGGCCACCCCTACCGCCACGCCCACCGTGACCACCGTCACCACGCCCGCTCCCGGCCCGGAGCGGACCCGGCCGGGCCCGCTCGTCCGCGTCCTCGGCGACACCCACGCGCTGGGCCGCCGGCTCCCGCAGCTCTTCGTCGGCCTGGGCCTGTACGGCGTGAGCATGGCGCTGATGCTCCGTTCCGGCCTCGGCCTGGACCCGTGGGACGTCTTCCACCAGGGCCTGCAGCGGGTGCTCGGCCTCACCGTGGGCGCCTGGGTGACGATCTGCGGGGCCCTGGTGCTGCTGCTGTGGATCCCGCTGCGCCAGCGCCCGGGCCTGGGCACCGTCGCCAACGTGCTGGTGATCGGCGCGGCCATGGACCTCACCCTGAAGCTGGTCGGCGGCCCGGAGGCCCTGCCCGCCCGGATCGCGCTGATGGCCGGCGCGATCGTGCTCAACGGCCTGGCCTCCGGCCTCTACATCGGCGCCCGCTTCGGCCCCGGTCCGCGCGACGGCCTGATGACCGGCCTGCACCGGCGCACCGGGCGTTCGCTGCGGCTGGTCCGCACCGCGATCGAGGTCGCGGTGCTGGTGGCGGGCGTCCTGCTGGGCGGCACCGCCGGGGTCGGCACGGTCGCGTACGCGCTGGCCATCGGCCCGCTGGTGCAGCTGTTCCTGCCGTGGTGCACCGCGCCCGCGGCCGGAGACACCGCGCCGCAAACGCCCCGGAAGGGATGAACTTCCGGGCACGAAGTTGCCGCGCGCCGTTGCCGCTCGTCGCGCTCCGGGGGCGGAACCTCGTAAGGTCGTCTCCGTGTTGGACGAGATGCGGATACGGGATCTTGGGGTCATCGACGATGCGGTGGTCGAGCTGGCCCCCGGCTTCACCGCCGTGACCGGTGAGACCGGCGCCGGCAAGACCATGGTCGTGACCAGCCTCGGGCTGCTGCTCGGCGGCCGCGCCGACCCGGGCCTGGTGCGCAACGGCTCCGGACGCGCCGTCGTGGAGGGCCGGCTGGAACTGCCCGCGGACTCCCCGGTGGCGGTCCGCGCCGCCGAAGCCGGGGCGGAGCTGGACGACGGAGCCCTGCTGATCAGCCGGACCGTCTCCGCCGAGGGCCGCTCCCGGGCGTACGTCGGCGGCCGGGCCGTGCCGGTCGGGCTGCTCACCGAGCTCGGCGAGGACCTGATCGCGGTGCACGGGCAGACCGACCAGCAGCGGCTGCTGCGCCCCGCCCGGCAGCGCGGTGCGCTGGACCGCTACGCGGGTGAGGCGGTGGCCGAGCCGCTGGCCCGCTACCGGGAGACCTACCGGGCCCTGCGCGAGGTCTCGGCCACCCTGGAGGAGCTGACCACCCGGGCCCGCGAGCGCGCCCAGGAGGCCGACCTGCTGCGCTTCGGCCTGGACGAGATCGCCGCCGCCGAACCGGTGGCCGGGGAGGACACCGAGCTGGCCGCCGAGGCCGAACGGCTCGGCCACGCTGACGCGCTGTCCTCCGCCGCGACCCTCGCCCACGCCGCCCTGGCCGGCGACCCGGCCGACCCGGAGGCGCTGGACGCGGGCACCCTGCTCGCGCAGTCCCGCCGGGCCCTGGACGCGGTGCGCCACCACGACGAGCGGCTCGCCGCCCTCGCGGACCGGCTGAACGAGGTCGGCTACCTGCTCGCCGACGTGGCCGGAGACCTGGCCGGCTACGCCGACGACCTGGACGCCGACCCGGTGCGCCTGGCCGCGGTCGAGGACCGCCGGGCCGTCCTGGCCCAGCTGCTGCGCAAGTACGGCGGCGAGGAGAACACCCTGGCCGAGGTGCTCGCCTGGGCCGAGGCGGGGGCCGCCCGGCTCGCCGAACTCGACGGCGACGACGACCGGATCGACCAGCTGGGCGCCCAGGAGACCGAGCTGCGGGCGGAGTTGGCGGAGCTGGCGGCCGAGGTGTCGGCCGCCCGGCAGGCCGCCGCCGGCCGCTTCGCCGAGGCCGTCTCCGCCGAACTCGCCGAACTGGCCATGCCGCACGCCCGGGTGACCTTCTCGATCACCCAGGTCGAGGACCTGGCCGGGATCGAGGTGGACGGCCGCACCGTCGCGTACGGGCCGCACGGCGTGGACGAGGTCGAGGTGCTGCTCGCCCCCCACCCGGGCGCCCAGCCCCGCCCGATCGCCAAGGGCGCCTCCGGCGGTGAGCTGTCCCGGGTGATGCTCGCCGTCGAGGTCGTCTTCGCGGGCGCCGACCCCGTCCCCACCTACCTGTTCGACGAGGTCGACGCGGGCGTCGGCGGCAAGGCCGCGGTCGAGATCGGCCGTCGGCTGGCGAAACTGGCCGAAACGGCCCAGGTCGTGGTGGTCACCCACCTCCCGCAGGTCGCCGCCTTCGCGGACCGGCACCTGGTGGTGGAGAAGACCCACGACGGCACCGTGACCCGCTCCGGCGTCAAGGTACTGAACGACGAGGAACGGGTGCGCGAACTCTCCCGGATGCTGGCCGGCCTGGAGGACTCGGAGCTGGGCCGCGCCCACGCCGAGGAACTGCTGGCCACAGCCCGGGCCCCGCGCCAGCGTTAGGAACCGGTCCGGCGAAAGACCCGCCGGACCGACCCCCCGAGCCGGCCCCTCCAGCGGGTCCGGCGGACCTCGCGGCACGACGACGCGCCCCGGCGGCGCCGACTGTCCAAGAGGGCCGCCGACCTGGCATGGTGGCGGCTGGACACTGGCTTTCCAGTCCCGAGCGCCGCCGGGCGGGCAACCCTCGCGAAGCGGCGCGCGAACCTGATCGAGTCGGAGCGAGACGACGTGGACCATTCCGCCGCCCGGGCCACCGCGGCCGCCCCGGAACCGGGGCAGCTGCGCGTGGTCCTCGTCCTGGCCGCCAGCACCGGCGGCATCGGTGCGCACGTGCGCTCCCTGGCCCAGGGCCTGGTTGCGCACGGCGTGATCGTCACCGTCTGCGCGCCGGCCGGCACCGACGCGCTGTTCGGCTTCTCCCGCACCGGCGCCCGGTTCCACACCGTCGACATCACGCCCACGGCGGGCGCCCGCAGCGACGCCACCGCGATCGGCGAACTGCGCCGGGCCTTCACCGCCGCCGACGTGGTGCACGCCCACGGGCTGCGTGCCGGGCTGCTGTCGGACCTGGCGCTGCGCACCGCCGGCCGCTTCCCCGGCCTGCGTCCGGAGACCCCGCTGGTGGTCACCTCGCACCACGCGCTGCTGGCCACCGGCATGGAACGCCGGCTGCAGCGGCTGATGGAACGGCGGGTGGCGCGCGCCGCCGACCTCGTCCTCGGCGCCTCCTCGGACCTGGTCGCCCGGGCCCGCGAACTCGGCGCCACCGACGCCCGGCTGGGCCCGGTGGCCGCGCCGCCGATGCCGGAGGGCCGGCTCGCGCGCTCGGAGGCGCGCGCCGCGCTGCTCGGCGACGGCCCGGACCGGCCGCTGGTGCTGGCGGTGGGCCGGCTCGTCCCGCAGAAGGCCTTCGGGCTGCTGCTGGACGCCACCCGCGAGCTGTCCGCGCTGGACCCGGAGCCGCTGGTGCTGCTCGCCGGGGACGGCCCGGAGGCGGGCGCGCTGCGCGAGCGGGTGGCCGCCGAGAAGCTGTCGGTGCGCCTGCTCGGCTACCGCACCGACGTGCCCGACCTGCTGTCCGCCGCCGACGTGGTGGTGGTCTCCAGCCGCTGGGAGGCCCGCTCGCTGGTGGTCCAGGAGGCGATGCGGGCCGGCGTGCCGGTGGTCGCCACCGCCGTCGGCGGCATCCCCGAACTGGTCGGCGACGCCGCCGTCCTGGTGCCCCCGGGCGATCCGTCGGCGATCGGACGGGCGGTGCGCGGCCTGCTGGTCGACCCGGCCCGCCGCGAGGAGCTGGTGGCGGCCGGCCGGCAGCAGGCCGAGACCTGGCCGGACGAGGCCGCCACCGTCGCCCAGGTGCTCAGCACCTACGACGAACTCGTGCAGCGGAGCTGAGGCAAGCGCTAGACCGTCGCCTGCTCGACCCGGTCGGCGGCCCGGCCGTCCGGCTGGGCCGACAGGTAGGCGGCGCCGGAGGCGGTCAGCCGCAGGGCGGTGTCGATCAGCGGGACGTGGCTGAAGGCCTGCGGGAAGTTGCCGACCTGGCGCTTGAGCCGCGGGTCCCACTCCTCGGCGAGGAGGCCGAGGTCGTTGCGCAGCGACAGCAGCCGGTCGAACAGCTCGCGGGCCTCCTGCACCCGGCCGATCATGGCGAGGTCGTCGGCCAGCCAGAACGAGCAGGCCAGGAAGGCGCCCTCGTGGCCTGAGAGGCCGTCGACGTTGTTGCCGGACTCGTCGTGGGTCGGGTAGCGCAACACGAAGCCGTCCTCGGTGGACAGCTCGCGCTGGATCGCCTCGATGGTGCCGATCACCCGCTTGTCGTCCGGCGGCAGGAAGCCGACCTGCGGGATGAGCAGCAGCGAGGCGTCCAGCTCCTGGCTGCCGTAGTACTGGGTGAAGGTGTTGCGCTCCGGGTCGTAGCCCTTGTCGCAGACGTCCCGGTGGATGGTGTCGCGCAGTTCGCGCCAGCGCTCCAGGTGGCCGTCGGCGGGGGCGTCCTCGGGGGTCTGTTCCAGCAGCTTGATGGTGCGGTCGACGGCGACCCAGGCCATCACCTTGGAGTGGACGAAGTGCCGGCGGGGGCCGCGGACCTCCCAGATTCCCTCGTCCGGGTTCTGCCAGTGGTCCTCCAGGTACTCGATCAGGCGCAGCTGGAGGTGGTGGGCGTGGTCGTTGCGGACCAGGCCGGTCATGTGGGCCAGGTGGAGCGCCTCGACCACCTCGCCGTAGACGTCGAGCTGGAGCTGCCCGGCGGCGCCGTTGCCGATCCGGACGGGCTGGGAGCCCTCGTAGCCGGGCAGCCAGTCGAGCGAGGACTCGGTGAGCTCGCGCTCGCCGGCGATGCCGTACATGATCTGCAGGTTCTCCGGGTCCCCGGCGACGGCGCGCAGCAGCCACTCGCGCCAGGCCTTGGCCTCCTCGCGGTAGCCGGTGCGCAGCAGTGAGGAGAGGGTGATCGCGGCGTCGCGCAGCCAGGTGTAGCGGTAGTCCCAGTTGCGCTCGCCGCCGATGTCCTCGGGCAGGGAGGTGGTGGGGGCGGCGACGATGCCGCCGGTGGGGGCGTAGGTGAGGCCCTTGAGGGTGATCAGCGAGCGGACCACGGCCTCGCGGTAGGGGCCCTGGTAGGTGCACTGGTCGGCCCACTCGTGCCAGAAGTCGGCGGTGGCGTCGAGCATCGCCTCGGCGTCCGGGACGGCCGGCGGGTCGAGGTGGGAGGCCTGCCAGGTGAGGGCGAAGGCGATCCGATCGCCCGCGCGGACGGTGAAGTCGGCGTAGGTGGTGAGGTCGCGGCCGTAGGTCTCGGAGTCGCCGTCCAGCCAGACCGAGTCGGGGCCGGCCATGGCGACGGTGCGGTGGGTGCCGTCGGCCTGCTCGATCCGGTGCACCCAGGGGACGATGCGGCCGTACGAGAAGCGCATCCGCAGCGCCGAGCGCATCCGCACGATGCCGGCCACGCCCTCGACGATCCGGATCACCTGGGGGACGGCGTCCTTGCCGGCCAGCGGGCGCGGCGGCATGAAGTCGATCACCCGGACGGTGCCGCCCTGGGCGTCCCACTCCTGCTCGAGGATCAGCGAGTCGCCCCGGTAGCGGCGCCGGTCGGCGGGCACGGCGGGGGCGGCGGCGGTGGGCGGGGGCACGCGCAGCTCGGCGGGGGTGGCGATGCGGACCCGGCCCGCGGCGGTGGCGGCCGTGGCGGCGGGGGCGGGGACCTCGGTCAGGACGGCTTCGGCCGGGCCGATCCGCCAGAAGCCGTGTTCATCGGTGCCCAGCAGGCCGGCGAACACGGCCGGCGAGTCGAAGCGGGGAAGGCAGAGCCAGTCCACCGCCCCGTCCCTGCTGACCAGGGCAGCGGTCTGCATGTCCCCGATGAGTGCGTAGTCCTCGATACGGCCGGCCACGTGGATCTCCAGTTCGCAATGTGGTCAGGGCATCGGCGAACGGGGGAGCGAGCGGTCTGCGGGGCCGGGGTCCACCCCGGGACGTCCGGTCCGCCGGGGGTGGTGGCGGGCCTTGCTGGAGTGTCCGCGCGGGGCTCGGTCGAGCCCCTGAGGTGGGTGGGGAGGAGCTGGAAACGGGGAGGTCCGGTCGCGCATCGGGGACCGGGAGTGTCCCTGACCCTCCCACGCCCTCCGCGTGCTCGTGCTGTCGCGATGCGTCCGTGCAGCTTACGACGGACGAAAGGGGCGAAGCACGCGGACGCCGCCCCGTGTGGCGCCGCAATTCGGCGGAAATGCCGTGCATCGCGGGGGCCGGGCGCAGGATGGCACGGAAGGATCACCTCCGGGTGGCCGTAACGGAGGGGCCGGCATGGCCCGGACGGAGGCTTCCGGCTGGCCCACTCCGGGGGGTGGTGCGACCGGTGTGACTCATGCGGCGCACGATGCGCCGGTGGTGCGCGGGGCGCACGCTCCCGGAGCGCCGCGCGCGGCCCGAACGGCGACCCGGTCGGGTCACTGATACCCTGGTATCCCGTGGACCGGTGGGATCAAACGCCCCGGACCAGCCGAACCGACGACCCTTCGAGCGCCGAGCACAGAGCCGGCCTCCCGTCGCCCGGCGAGCCGAGAGCCTCCCGCCCACGTCACCTTCGACACGCGACCCACGGGAGCCCCCTCTTGGCACAGCCCCATTCCGGCAAGGTAGCGAACGGCCGCGCCGTGACGACCAAGCACCTCTTCGTCACCGGGGGTGTCGCCTCTTCGCTCGGCAAGGGCCTCACCGCCTCCAGCCTCGGCGCGCTGCTCAAGGCCCGCGGCCTGCGCGTGACGATGCAGAAGCTCGACCCGTACCTCAACGTGGACCCGGGCACCATGAACCCGTTCCAGCACGGCGAGGTCTTCGTGACCGACGACGGCGCCGAGACGGACCTGGACATCGGCCACTACGAGCGGTTCCTGGACACCAACCTGCACGGCTCGGCGAACGTGACCACCGGCCAGGTGTACTCGACCGTCATCGCCAAGGAGCGCCGCGGCGAGTACCTGGGCGACACCGTCCAGGTCATCCCGCACATCACCAACGAGATCAAGTCCCGGATCCGCCGGATGGCGACCGAGGACGTCGACGTGGTGATCACCGAGGTCGGCGGCACCGTCGGCGACATCGAGTCGCTGCCCTTCCTGGAGGCCGTCCGCCAGGTCCGCCACGAGGTCGGCCGGGACAACGTGTTCTTCGTGCACGTCTCCCTGCTGCCGTACATCGGCCCCTCGGGCGAGCTCAAGACCAAGCCCACCCAGCACTCCGTGGCCGCGCTGCGCAACATCGGCATCCAGCCGGACGCCATCGTGCTGCGCGCCGACCGCGAGGTCCCGCAGGCGATCAAGCGCAAGATCTCGCTGATGTGCGACGTGGACGAGGAGGCCGTGGTCGCGGCCATCGACGCCAAGTCGATCTACGACATCCCGAAGGTGCTGCACGGCGAGGGCCTGGACGCCTACGTGGTGCGCCGGCTCGACCTGCCGTTCCGCGACGTGGACTGGACCACCTGGGACGACCTGCTGCGCCGCGTCCACGAGCCGCAGCACATCGTCAAGGTCGCCCTGGTCGGCAAGTACATCGACCTGCCGGACGCCTACCTGTCGGTGACCGAGGCGCTGCGCGCCGGCGGCTTCGCCAACAACGCCCGGGTCGAGATCAAGTGGGTCACCTCGGACGACTGCGAGACCCCCGAGGGCGCCCGGGCGCAGCTGGGTGACGTGGACGCGATCTGCATCCCCGGCGGCTTCGGCGACCGCGGCGTCAACGGCAAGGTCGGCGCGATCACCTTCGCCCGCGAGAACAAGGTCCCGCTGCTCGGCCTGTGCCTGGGCCTGCAGTGCGTCGTCATCGAGGCGGCCCGCAACCTGGCCGGCCTGCCCGAGGCCAACTCCACCGAGTTCGACGCCGCCGCCAAGCACCCGGTCGTCTCCACCATGGCCGAGCAGCTGGCGATCGTCGACGGCAAGGGCGACCTGGGCGGCACCATGCGGCTGGGCCTGTACCCGGCCAAGCTCGCCGAGGGCTCCATCGTGCGCGAGGTCTACGGCGGCGAGCAGTACGTCGAGGAGCGCCACCGCCACCGCTACGAGGTCAACAACGCCTACCGCGCCGACCTCGAGAAGACCGGCCTGGTGTTCTCCGGCCTCTCGCCCAAGGGCGACCTGGTCGAGTACGTCGAGTACCCGCGCGAGGTGCACCCGTACCTGGTGGCCACCCAGGCCCACCCGGAGCTGAAGTCGCGCCCGACCCGCCCGCACCCGCTGTTCGCGGGCCTGGTCAAGGCCGCCATCGGCATCAAGACCGCGGTCTCCGAGTAGTTTTCCTCTCCTCGGCCTCGGTCGTTCACCGGACGGCGGCCCCGCGATTCCCGCGGGGCCGCCGTCCGGCGTTAGATTGTGTCGTACTGACGAAAAGGGGAGAGCGATGGACGAGCAGAGCGACCTGGTGATCACCGACACGGCCGAGGAGTGGGAGGTCCGCGGGAGCGAGACGCCGTTCCAGGGCAAGGTCACCGGCGTGCGCAGCGAGGAGGTCCGGATGCCCGACGGCAGCTGGGCCCGCCGCGACTACCAGACCCACCCCGGCTCGGTCTCGGTGCTCGCCCTGGACGGCGAGCAGCGGGTGCTGATCCTGCGGCAGTACCGCCATCCGGTCCGCCAGCGGCTGTGGGAGCTGCCGGCCGGCCTGCTCGACGTGCCCAGGGAGAACCCGTGGCGCGCCGCGCAGCGGGAGCTGTTCGAGGAGGCGCACTGCAAGGCCGACACCTGGCGGATCCTCGTCGACTACTACACCTCGCCCGGCGGCACCGACGAGGCGCTGCGGATGTTCCTGGCCACCGACCTGTCGGCGGCCGAGGGCGAGCGCTACGAGGCCGAGGGCGAGGAGCAGGAGATCGAGGTCGCCTGGGTTCCGGTGCCCGAACTGATCCGGCTGATCCAGGCCGGGCAGCTGCACAACCCCACGCTGGTCATCGGCACCCTCGCCGTGCACGCCGCACTCACCGGCCCGGACGGCCTGGACGCGCTGCGCCGACCGGACGCGCCGTGGCCGGCCCGCCCCTTCGAGGGGTGAGCGAACCGAGGCCCGAGCCCCCTCCGAGGCGTGGGCGAACGACCCGGGTTGATGCCTTGGGGTGATTTGCCGGTTCGTACGACCGGATGTCACCTCTATCGGGCCGGACGGTCGAACTACGCTTCGCAGGGAGGGCGCCCGTGCCGGGCCGCCTCCGCCGAGCGCCGGCACCTGACCAGCCGGACGCCGGGCGCGGGAAGACGTCGGGAGTGGCACGGGTGGCGAGGAAGACGGCGACGATGGACCCCGGCACGGACGCGCGCGTCGGTGCCGTCCCCGGTTTGGAACGGCTGCCCGCCGGGCCCGCGCTGTTCGTCGGGCGGCGGGCCGAGCTCGCCGCACTCCGGGCCGCCGCGGCCCGTCCGGTGAGCGGCCGCTGCCCGGTGCTGGTGGTGGCCGGGCGCCCCGGCTCCGGACGGACCGCCCTCGCCGTCCGCTTCGCCCGCACCGTCGCGGCCGACTACCCGGACGGCGTGCTGTTCGCCCGGCTGTCCGCCCCCGACGGCGGGCGGGTGCCGCCGGGCCGGGCGGCCAGACTGCTGCTGGAGCAGCTCGACCCGCAGGCCGCCGTACCGCTGCCCGGGATCGTGGCGGACGGGCGCGACGAGCCGGGTTGCACCGCGCTGCGGGAGGCGCTGGCGGGGCTGCGGGTCCTGCTGGTGCTGGACGACGTGCGGGACGCGGGCCAGGTGTGGCCGCTGCTGGCCGAGGAGCCCGGCTGTCTGGTGCTGGCCACCACGGCCGGACCGCTCACCGGGATCGAGGACATCGACCCGGTGATCCTCGGCGGCCTGGACCGGCAGGCCTCCGGCGAACTGCTGGCCGATCTGGTCGGCGGCACCCGGATCTCCTGCGATCCGGTCGGCGGGGCCGACCTGGCCGAGGCCTGTGCGGCCCGGCCGGCCGCCCTGCGGCTGATGGCTGGATGGCTGCGCGGCAATCCGAAGACCGCGGTCACGGACGCGGCGCGGGAACTGGCCCGGGTGGTCGAGGAGGAGTCGGCGGCCGCGGGCGGCGGGGCGGGCAAGGCCGGCCGGACCGGCAAGGCGGCCAAGGCGGCCAGAGCCAGGGCCGCCGCCGAAGCCGCCAGGAAGAAGGAGGGCCCGCAGCAGCCGGCGGAGGACCGGGCCGCGGAGGCCGCCGCCGCACCCGAGCCGGCCGGCGACCCGTCGACCTGGGTCAAGCCGGGGCCGGAGCCGGCCGAACCGGTGCCCGTCCCCGACAGCGACCCGCTGATCGGCGCCTTCACCCTGGTCTACCGGACCCTGCCGGCCGCCCAGGCGCGGATGCTGCGCACCCTGACCCTGGCCCCGGCGCAGACCGCCGACCCGCGCACCGCCTCCGCCCTGGTCGGCTGCCCGGCTCCGGAGGCCGCCGCGACGCTGGCCGCGCTCGCCGAGCGGGAACTGCTCGGCGAGGAGGCCCCGGCCGCCGACGGCACCCCGCGCTACCGGGTGCCCGGGAGGCTCTACCCGCGGCTGGTCCGGCTGCGCGAGCGGGAGGACCGGCCCGCCGAGACCGAGCTCGCCCGGGCCCGGCTGCTGGAGCGGCTGGTCCGGCTCACCGAGTCGGCCCGCGCCCTGCTCGACCCGTCCGGCGGCGGTCCGGCGCCCGAGCCGCTGCCCGCCGCCCTGCGGCTGACCTCCGCCGCGCACGCCCGGGACTGGCTGCTCGGTGAGCGCGAGCTGCTGCTCGGCGCGGTGGCCGACGCGATCGGCCAAGGTGACCTGGACGGCTCGGCCGGGCGGCTGGTCACCGCCCTGCTGCGGTCGCTGCCGCTGACCGGCGCCGCCGCCCCCGCCGACCTCTACCGGCTGCACGAGCTGGTGCTCACCGTGGCCGAGCGCAACGGTCGCCCCCGCCGGGCCTCGGCCGCGCTGCTCAACCTGGGGGACCTCCAGGCCACGGCGGGCCGGTGGGAGCAGGCCGCCGCGCACTACCGGGCCGCCCTGGAACACGCCCGCACGGCCGGGGACGAGCCGCTCTGCGCCCGGGCCCTGGAGGGCGCGGCCGGCTGCCACCGGGCGCTCGGCGACGCGATTCGCGCCGCCGACTGGTACGGGCGGGCGCTCGGCCTGCGGCAGTCGCTCGGCGACCATGCGGCCGAGGCCCGGCTGCTGGCCCGGATCGCCGAGGCGCACACCGCGCAGCGCCGCTTCGACGAGGCCGAACGGGAGTACCGGGCGGCGCTGGCACTGCTGCGCCGGATCGGCGACGAACCCGGGCGGGAGGCCGTCGGGGCGGCCCTCGCGGACCTGCGGGAACGCGTCGACGCCGGGTGGTGACAGCGGTTTCAGAGGTATCGTCGGAAGTGCCCGGTTGTAGCAGCTATGGCAGGTAGTAGCCGGTGGAAGCCTACGAACCTGCCAATGTGTTCGGCGAAATTATTCGATTTGGAAGGCTGACACGCCGCCTGGGCTTCATTACACTCGAACTCAGTCGCGCAGCGATCCCCTGCCCCGGGCTGCCCGGAGGCTTCCCCACGTGCGCGTCGCCCACCGGTCTTCTCCGGTCGGGACCCCCATGGCAAGAGGACGTGTTTAGCCGTGAAGGTCGGCATCCCCCGCGAGGTCAAGAACCACGAGTACCGCGTGGCCATCACGCCCGCCGGCGTGCATGAGCTGGTCCGCAACGGACACGAGGTCTACATCGAGGACAACGCCGGTCTCGGCTCCTCGATCCCCAACGAGGAGTACGTGGCCGCCGGCGCCACCATCCTCCCCACCGCCGACGAGGTGTGGGCCACCGCCGACCTGCTGCTGAAGGTCAAGGAGCCCATCGCCTCCGAGTACCACCGGCTGCGCAAGGGGCAGACCCTCTTCACGTACCTGCACCTGGCGGCCGACCGGGCCGGCACCGACGCGCTGATCGCCTCGGGCACCACCGCCATCGCGTACGAGACGGTGCAGCTGGGCAACGGCGCGCTGCCGCTGCTCGCCCCCATGTCCGAGGTCGCGGGCCGACTGGCCCCGCAGGTCGGCTCGTACCACCTGATGCGCCCGGCCGGCGGCCGCGGCGTGCTGCCCGGCGGCGTGCCCGGCACCCACCCGGCCAAGGCCGTCGTCATCGGCGGTGGCGTCTCCGGTTGGCACGCGGCCACCATCGCCATCGGCATGGGCTACGAGGTGACCCTGCTCGACCGCGACATCAACAAGCTGCGCGAGGCCGACCGCATCTTCGGCACCAAGATCAAGGCCATCATGTCCAACTCCTTCGAGCTGGAGAAGGCCGTCCTGGACGCCGACCTGGTCATCGGCGCCGTGCTGATCCCGGGCGCCAAGGCGCCGAAGCTGGTCACCAACGAGCTGGTCTCCCGCATGAAGCCGGGCTCCGTGCTCGTCGACATCGCCATCGACCAGGGCGGCTGCTTCGAGGACTCGCGCCCGACCACGCACGACGACCCGACCTTCCAGGTCCACGACTCGGTCTTCTACTGCGTCGCCAACATGCCGGGCGCCGTCCCGAACACCTCCACCTACGCGCTCACCAACGCCACCCTGCCGTACGTCATCGAGCTGGCGAACCGCGGGTGGAAGGAGGCGCTGCGCCGCGACTCGGCGCTCGCCAAGGGCCTCAACGTGCACGAGGGCCAGATCACCTTCCCGGCCGTGGCCGACGCCTTCGGCCTGGAGTCGGTCACGCTGGACAGCGTGCTCGCCTGATCTCCCTGACCGCACGGCGGTCGTTCGCCCCCGACCCGATTCCTTCAGGTCGGGGGCTTCGCCGTGCCCGTGAACGGTCGGCGGACCGGGCGGGTCGCTCTGTCGTCAATTCCCGCGGGTGGGGTCAACCGACCGCGGAAACGTTAGGGTCATAGGCCCACTCATCCCTTGACAGCAGCCCGCCCGATAGTCGACACATCGTGCCCACTACCGTGGATTGTGTTGCTGCGAACGCCTTGAACGGCCTAGAGTCGCAAACCGTCGGCATGCTGCCACGCTGACGAATCGACATAGAGTCCTGGATGCCCAAGGAGGTAAGACGACTTGTGAATGAGTCGACAATTGCTCCCGGGGGTGGTCAGCCAGGACTGGCGGAGCACACCGCCGGCCAGCCGAGTGAGGAGCCCGGGGCCCGGCAGCCCTCCGTGGGCTCGGCCGAGGTCGGCTCGGTCGCACTCCGCACTTTCGAAGCACGCCAGAACACAGCACAGGTGACCACGGTGACCGATCACGACGCCGACTTGGCGGCCTACGGCCTGGCCTACGGCGAGTTCGCCTACGGCGCCTACGACGACCCGGACGCCGAGTACGAGCCGGACCCGGAGTACGCCGCCACGCTGGCCCCCGACGCCGCGCGCCAGCGCCGCGAGCGGGTCGGCCCGACCGGCCGTCCGCTGCCGTACTTCCCGATCCCCGCGCCGGTCGCCGAGCACGGCCCCGCCCAGATCATCGCCATGTGCAACCAGAAGGGCGGCGTCGGCAAGACCACGTCGACCATCAACCTGGGCGCGGCGCTGGCCGAGTACGGCCGCCGGGTGCTGCTCGTCGACTTCGACCCGCAGGGCGCCCTGTCGGTCGGCCTCGGCGTCAACCCCATGGAGCTGGACGTCACCGTCTACAACCTCCTCATGGAGCGGGGCCTGACGGCCGACGAGGTGCTGCTGAAGACCGCCGTCCCGGGCATGGACCTGCTGCCCTCCAACATCGACCTCTCCGCCGCCGAGGTGCAGCTGGTCAGCGAGGTGGCCCGGGAGTCCGCGCTGGCGCGCGCCCTGAAGCCGCTGCTGCCCGACTACGACTACGTCATCATCGACTGCCAGCCCTCGCTGGGCCTGCTGACGGTCAATGCGCTGACGGCCGCTCACAGCGTGATCGTGCCGCTGGAGTGCGAGTTCTTCGCGCTGCGCGGTGTCGCGCTGCTGACCGAGACCATCGAGAAGGTGTGCGAGCGGCTCAACCCCGAGCTGCGTCTGGACGGCATCCTCGCGACCATGTACGACTCGCGCACCGTGCACAGCCGTGAGGTGCTGGCGCGGGTCGTCGAGGCGTTCGGCGAGCACGTCTTCCACACCGTCATCGGGCGGACCGTGCGCTTCCCGGAGACCACCGTCGCCGGTGAGCCCATCACCACGTACGCCACCAACTCGGTCGGGGCCGCCGCCTACCGCCAGCTCGCCAGGGAGGTGCTCGACCGGTGCCGCCCCGCCGAGTGAGTCTCCCGGGTGCCGACGAGCTGTTCCGGACCACCGGCGGGATGGCGCTGTCGCCGTCCCTCGCGCCGCGTCCGGCCGTCGAGGCATCCAGACCGGAGACCGCGCGGACCGTCAACGGCACGGACGGCGCCGAGGGCGCCCACGGTGTCCAGGACGACCGGCGGGCGTCGCAGGAGCAGCAGTCGGCCGCCGCGGTGCCGTCGCCCGCGCAGCCGCCCGTGCAGCGGCCCGCCGGGGACCAGGGCGCCGGATCGGCCGCCAACGGCGCGTCCGGCGGCCGGGGCGCCCCGCCGGCCCGGACGCACGCGGGCGCCGCCGAGGAGCAGACCGGTGCCGCCGGGCGCGCCCGGCCGCGGGGCCGCGCACCGCGCCGCCCGAGCGGACGCGAGCGGCACGACGAGAAGATCACCGTGTACGTCTCCGCCGAGGAGCTCATGGACCTCGAGCACACCCGGCTGGTGCTGCGCGGCGAACACGGACTGGCCGTGGACCGTGGGCGGATCGTCCGGGAGGCCATCGCGGTCGTCCTGGCGGACCTTGAGCAGCGCGGCGAGGCCTCGATCCTGGTCCGGCGGCTGCGCGGCCGGTAGGGCCCGCCCTACGGGCACTGGGCACCGGGCATTGGGCACCGGATGTCGGGCAGCGGGCGCCGGGCAGTGGGTGTCGGGCGCGTCGCCCGTCGACGGCCGGGGCCTCGGGCTGCCGACGGCGTGTCGGCGGGCCGCAGGGCGGGTCGGCGCCGCGGGCGGGTGAAGATGGACCGTCATGCCGAGCACCGCCGAACCAGCCGCCACCGCAGCCGCCACCGCCGTGAACCCGACCGAGGACGAGCCCCGGGGCGGTTTCCACGTCCGACTGGAGAACTTCGAAGGCCCCTTCGACCTGCTGCTCAGCCTGATCGCCAAGCACAAGCTGGACGTCACCGAGGTGGCGCTGGCCACGGTGACGGACGAGTTCATGGCGCACATCCGGGCGATGGGGCCGGACTGGGACCTGGACGCGGCGACCGAGTTCCTGGTGGTGGCCGCCACCCTGCTGGACCTCAAGGCCGCCCGGCTGCTGCCCGCGGCCGAGGTCGAGGACGAGGAGGACCTCGCCCTGCTGGAGGCGCGGGACCTGCTGTTCGCGCGGCTGCTGCAGTACCGGGCGTACAAGCGGGCCGCAGCGGTGTTCGGCGAGCGGTGGGCGGCCGAGCTGCTGCGGCGGCCGCGGACGGTCGGTCTGGAGCCCCGGCACGCGGAACTGCTGCCCGAGGTGGTGATCACCATCGGGCCGGAGGGGCTGGCCCGGCTCGCCGCCAAGGCGATGGAGCCCAAACCGAAGCCCGTCGTCTACGTGGACCACATCCACAGCCCGCCGGTCAGCGTGCGCGAGCAGGCCGGGCTGGTGGTCGACCTGCTCACCGGGCTGGGGGAGGCCACCTTCCGGCAGCTGGTCGCGGACGCGCCGGACACCCTGGTGGTGGTCGCCCGCTTCCTGGCCCTGCTGGAGCTGTACCGGGAGCGGGTGCTCGCCTTCGAGCAGCCGGAGGCGCTCGGGGAGCTGCGGGTGCGCTGGGTGGCCGAGGAGGGCCGGGGCGCGGTCGAGGTGACGGACGAGTTCGACCGGCCCCCGGGCGGGGCCGCGGACGAGGACGAGGCGAAGGAGGACCGGCGGCGATGAGTGCCGGGAACGACGGCGGACGGCCCGTGCGCCGCCCGCTCGGCCTGCCGGGGCAGCCGAGGGCGCAGGAGTGGCTGGAACCGGCCTTCGAGCTGCTGCCGGAGCCGGGGGTGCCCGTGGTGCCCGTGGTGCCCGTGGTGGACCCCGGGCCGCGGGTGGTGCACCAGAAGTCGGCCGGGCCGGGGTCCGGCCTGCCGGAGGAGCCGGTCGGCCTGGACGGCCTGGACGGTCTGGACGGGCGGGAGCGGCCGGAGGAACCCGGGGAGCCGGCGGGGCCCGGGCTGCGGGCCGAGCTGGAGGCGATCCTGATGGTCGTCGACGAGCCGGTCACCGAGGAGCGGCTGGCCGGCGTGCTGGAGCGGCCGCGGGCCGAGGTGGCCGGTGCGCTGCGCGAGCTGTCCGCCGAGTACGAGGCGGCCGGCCGGGGCTTCGACCTGCGGCTGGTGGCCGGCGGCTGGCGGTTCTACAGCCGCGGCACTTGCGCCGGGGCGGTCGACCGCTTCCTGCTGGACGGCCAGCAGGCGCGGCTGACCCAGGCCGCGCTGGAGACCCTGGCGGTGGTCGCGTACCGGCAGCCGGTCTCCAGATCGCGGGTTTCCGCCGTCCGTGGTGTGAACTGTGACGGCGTGATGCGTACCCTGGTACAGCGAGGACTGGTGGAAGAGGCCGGATCCGAGCCCGAAACAGGTGCGATCCTGTATCGGACGACGAACTACTTCCTGGAACGGATGGGGCTCCGCGGCTTGGACGAGCTGCCGGAGCTCGCTCCCTTCCTGCCCGAGGTCGACGACGTGGAAGCGGAGTCCCTGGAGGGCACGATGATCGCGGACGCGGTCGCCGTCGCTGCCGCGCAGGCTGCGGACGGCAGTGGCGAGGCCGGTCGGGCAGCGCACGATCGGTAGGGGAGAGGTGAGGTCGGCCGAAACGACCGCACATCCCAGACGGTAACGACGTACGGACACTTTGATGCGTAGCAGTGGCAACGGCAGGAACAGCAGCGGCGGCGGCAGCGGTCGCGGCGGACAGGGCGGGGGCCGGGGCGGCTCCTACGGTGGCGGCAGCGGCCGCGCCGGCTCGGGCTCGCGCGGGGGTTCGTACGGCGGCGGCTCGGGCTCCGGCGCGGGCTCGCGGGGCGGCTCGTACGGTGGCGGCTCGGGCTCCGGCGCGGGCTCCGGCTCGCGGGGCGGCTCCTACAGCGGCGGTTCGCGTGGCGCCTCGGGCTCCGGCGCGGGTTCGCGCGGCGGCTCGTACGGGCGGGACGACCGGCGGGACGACCGGCGGGACGACCGCCGCTTCCCGGACCGCCCGCTGCGGCCCGAGGAGCGCAGGTACGACCGCCCGGAGTTCGGCGGCGGCCCGAACGCCACCCCGGCGCGCGGCGGCTACACCGGCCGGCGCCCCGGCCCGGCCCCGCGTCCGCGCCGTGAGGGCCAGGGCGCCCCGGGCGACCCGCGCCGCCAGCCGCAGCGCTCGCGCGAGCTGCAGGCCAAGATCGAGGACGCCGTGCTCGCCCGGCACGACAAGCCGGCCGTCAAGCTGCCCAAGACCTTCGGCGAGCCCGAGGGCGAGCGCCTGCAGAAGGTGCTGGCCCGGGCGGGCGTCGGCAGCCGCCGGGCCTGCGAGGAGCTGATCGAGCAGGGCCGCGTCGAGGTCAACGGCAAGCGCGTCACCGAGCAGGGCAAGCGGGTCGACCCGGACAACGACGAGATCAAGGTCGACGGCCTGACCGTCGCCACCCAGTCGTACCTGTTCTTCGCGCTCAACAAGCCGGCCGGCGTGGTCTCCACCATGGAGGACCCGGACGGGCGGCAGTGCCTGGGCGACTACGTGACCAACCGGGAGACCCGGCTGTTCCACGTCGGCCGCCTGGACACCGAGACCGAGGGCATCATCCTGCTCACCAACCACGGTGAGCTGGCCCACCGCCTCACCCACCCGCGCTACGGCGTGACCAAGACCTACCTGGCCGCCATCCAGGGCCCGATCCCGCGTGACCTGGGTCGGCGGCTGGCGCAGGGCGTGGAGCTGGAGGACGGCTTCGCGCGCGCCGACAGCTTCAAGGTCATCTCCAACGTCGGCAAGAACTACCTGGTCGAGGTGACCCTGCACGAGGGCCGGAAGCACATCGTGCGCCGGATGCTGGCCGAGGTCGGCTTCCCGGTCGAGAAGCTGGTGCGCACCCACTTCGGCCCGATCGCGCTCGGCGACCAGAAGTCGGGCTGGCTGCGCCGGCTGACCAACCCCGAGGTCGGTCAGCTGATGCACGAGGTCGGCCTGTAGGCCTTCGGTCTCCACCGGTCGTTCGTCGGAGGGTCCCCCGCCCGTGGTGGCGGGGGACCCTCCGGGCATTCGGGTGTGAGCCGGAACGCAAGCCCTGGTCACGGCCTTGTCAGCGCCATGATCCGTGGCCGAGGATGGCCACCGGACCACCGTCCGCCCCGTGGCGGGACTGCGCCAGGGCGCGTGCCGGTGGGGTGTACGGGGCGAACAGGGGGAGACGGCGTCGTGTCCGATGCAGTACTGGGACGGTCAGCCGGTCAGGCCCTCGGCCCGTTGGGGCTGGCCGAGCCGGACGGGCGGGTCTACGCGGCCCTGGTGGCCAGTCCGCAGTCCACCGCGGAGGAACTGGCCGAGAGCTGCGGCCTGACGGCCCAGCAGAGCGTGCGCGCGCTGGACCGGCTGGCCCAGCAGGGCATGGCGACCCGTGCGCCGGTGGACCGGCAGCGCTACCTGCCGGTGGCCCCGGACGTGGCGATCGGGACCCTGATCGGCCACCGGGAGTCCGAACTGCGGCAGGCCCGGGCGGAGATGCACCGGCTGATGGACGCCTTCCGGGAGGCCTCCCGCTACACCGACCCGGCGCACTCGGTGGAGGTGCTCACCGGCGGCGAGGCGATCGCCCAGCGGCTGGAGCACATCACCGGGAGCAGCCAGTACCAGGTGCGCGGCTTCGACCGCCCGCCGTACATCCAGGACCCGGTGGCGCCGATGACGTTGCAGCGGCGGCGGCTGCGGGAGGGGCTGAAGTTCCGGACCGTCTACGACCGGGAGGCGGTGGCCTGGCCCGGGCGGCTGGAGAAGAACATCTTCGTCGGCGTCGCGGACGGCGAGGAGGCCCGGGTGCGGCCGACCCTGCCGATGAAGATGATCATCTCGGATGACCGGATGGCGATCATCCCGATCAGCGTCGGTGACAGCGTGCTGGACGCCGCGTACGTGATCCACCCCTCGGCACTGCTTCAGGCACTGGACACGCTGTTCGAGGCGGAGTGGGAACGGGCGGTGCCGCTGCAGGCCGCGATCGGCGCCGGGGAGGCCTCGCTGGAGCCGGAGGCCGACCACCGCAAGCTGCTGGGCCTGCTGGCGGCGGGGCTGACCGACGAGTCGATCGCCCGCGCGCTGGGCTGGAGCGCCCGGACCACCCAGCGGCGGCTGCAGAGCCTGATGCGTTCGCTGGGCGCCACCACCCGCTTCCAGGCCGGAATGGCGGCCCGGGAGCGGGGGTGGCTGTGAGCGAACCGGAGCCGGTCAGCTCCAGGGGCTGAGCGAGATCCAGCGGCCGTCCGGGCCGCGTTCGACCTTCTCCAGGCCGACCACGGCGGAACGGTTCAGCCGGCCGTAGATGTGCGGGAAGAGGATGCCGGGGGTGGCTCCGGGCGGTGGTGCGCCGTGCGGGGCCTCCCACTTGACCATCGGCTCCACCAGCGACTCCTCGATCAGCAGTGCCATCAGCGGGTCGGGGGCGTCGGTGAAGAAGGCGTTGGCCACGGCGAGTGCCGTCTGCTCGTCCGCGGAGCAGTGGATGAACCCGTCGGTGAGCAGTGACGCGGCGGCGTACGGTCGGCCGGGGTCGGTCAGCCAGTCGTCCAGGGGAGCGAGATGGAGGATCATGTTCCTTTTGTACCCGTTTCCTTCCTGAGCGGTCGTCACGAGGTGGCGGACGTCACAGACCCGCCACCTTGGCGGAGGCCGAGACCTCGTACACCAGGGTGAGGGTGCGGCGGGCGCCCGGGCCGAGCGGGACGTCCCAGCGGACGATGCCCTCGGCGTCGAAGGAGTCCGGCGCCGGCGAGCACTCCTCCTTGCGCAGCCGCACCTCGACCGCGGAGACCTCGGAGACCGGCACCCGCTCGCGCACCGCGACCACCTGCTCGTCGTGCTCCTCCGGGCCGGAGAAGCGGGACAGGTGCAGCCGGACGGTCCGGGTGGTGGTCTGGCGGCCGGTCAGGGCGGCGGCGGCCCGGCGCTCCTCGGTCTCGCGGACCACCCGGTAGCCGTCCGAGCTCCCGAAGGACAGCTCGGCCTCGGCCCCGGCGGCGGTGAAGCGCAGCTCGCCCCGGCCGGTGAAGCCGCTGCCACGGACCAGCTCCACCGGGCCGGCCAGCAGCGGGTGCCCGGCCGTGTTGCGGAACCGGACCACCCGGGTGACCAGGGGGGACAGCTCCGGCGCGCAGACGTACTGGCTGCTCGCCGGGCCGGTGAAGGCGCCCAGCGGGACCTTGTGCGCCCGGCCGTCGGAGGGGACGGTGGCCGGGGCGGGGGCGGCCAGCACCCGCACCTCGCCGCCGTCGTCCAGCCCCGGGACGGCGGCGGCCGGCCCGAGGGTGCTGATCGCCTCCTCGCGCAGCTCCACCTCCACCGTGCGGCGCTCCTCGTCGGTGCGCTCGCGCAGCGTCAGCACGTCCTCGGCGAGCGCGGGCGGATCGGTGGCGAGGGCGGAGCGGGCGGTGGAGAAGGTGAGCCGGGCGTCGGTCCAGTCCTCGCCGGTCCGCTGCCAGACCACCGCCTCCGACTCCAGGCGCAGGCCGCCCCCGTCCAGGGTGGCGCGGTAGGAGGGGCGCCAGAGCGCGCAGGGCACCAGATGGCTGACGGTCAGCCCGGTCGGGCCGGGCCGTTCGGCCTCGACGGCCAGCTCCAGGTGGGCGACCAGCTCGGCCGGCTCCTCCTCGGCCTCGTCCAGGGCGATCAGTGCCTGGGAGCGCTCCTGGTCCAGCCGGCGCAGCCGGGAGCGGGTGGCGCGCAGTTCCTCGCCGTAGCGCTCGCGCTCGGCGTCCACCCGGTCCAGCTCGCGGGACCAGCGGGTGCGCTCGATCTCGCCGACGCCGGCGCCCTCGCCGATCTCGCGCAGCAGGTCGGCGCTCAGCTGGGCGAGTAGGGCGAGGCGGGCCTCCAGCCGGGCGCGGGTCTGGTCGGCGAGGCGGGCTTCGGCCTCCAGCGCGTGCAGCCGGTGTCGCAGCGCGGAGTCCTGCGGACCGGGCGGCAGCGGGGCGCGCGGGGCCCAGGTGCGGACCAGTCGGGCCTCCAGCACCCGGGTGCCGGGCGCGGTCGTCTCGGCGCGCAGGGTGCGGTCCACGGCGAGGGCGGTGAGCGGGCCCAGGCGCAGCCGCTGGACGCCCCCGGCGAGCTCGACGGTCGCCGTGCGCTCGACCTGGGCGCGGTCCTCCAGGCAGGTGACGGCGGTGACGGGGAGGGGGGTCGTTTCTCCGGTCATCTGTCAGTTCCTCCGGTTTCCGCCGACGATGGCCTTTCCGGCCGGGATCTTGATCTGGTAGCCGCCGTCCAGCTCGCTGCGGCCGCCCGGCGGGAGGTCGACCCGCCAGAGCCGGGTGCTGGGCGGGCACTCCGGCGTCGGCACGGTCGGGGCGTGCCAGTCGCCGTGCTCCTCGATCCGGATCTCGGCGTCCGAGGTGACCGGCACGCGCTCGCGGACCTCCACGGTGACGGTGCGGGCCAGCCGGTTCGCCAGCTGGACGTGCACCCGGTGGTCGAGCACGGTGCTGTTGCCCTTCAGCATGCCCGTGGCGGACTCGCGCAGCTCGGTGCGGCGCGCCACCTCGATGCCCTCGGTGACGCCGATGCCCAGGCTGCGGACGCCGCCCGGGGCGAGGGTGGGCAGGGCGGCGGTGAGCAGGAACTCGTCGTCCACCGTGACCTCGACCGGGCCGGCCAGCACGGCGCGGTCGGTGCGGTTGGTGAGCGCCAGGGTCGCGTACACCTTCTCCTCGACGGCCGGGACGGTGACGTACTCCGGACGGACGGACAGCGGGATCTCGTCCACGGTGACGGTGTGCCAGGTGCCGTCGGACGGGATGTCGGCGGGGGCGACGGCGTCGAAGCGGTAGTCGAAGGAGCCGGCCGACGCGCGGGGCGGGACGGCGTGGCGGGGGAGGGCGAGGTCGCGGACCCGGGCGCCCTCGGGGCCGCCGGGGAGGAACCGGCCCAGCTCCTCGCGCTCCGCCCGCGCGGGGTCCGGGCGCAGGGTGCCGCGGCGGCCGGCGGGGGCGTCGGGGCCGGCCAGGAGCAGGGCGGGGTAGTCGAGCAGGGCGGCGTCGGGGGTGAAGCCGGTGACCGGCGGCGGGGTGGGGTGAAGGCCGCGGCCGCGCGTCCGACGGGCCTCCGCCGGCGGGGCGTCGCCGGGGGCCTGGGGCGCCGGTGTGGAGGCCTTGGCGTAGCGCATCGGTGCGGCGGGGACGGGCGGGGCGGACGGTGCGGGCTGGACGGGCGGTGCGGGCTGGGTGCCGTAGCCGGCGAAGCCGGGTGGCGGGGGTGCGGGGACCGGTCCCTGGGGCGGCCAGGGGGCCGGCTCCTGGACGCTCAGCGAGCCTCCGCCGCCGTAGGGGCCGGCGGGCGGGGCCTGGTCCGCTTCGTGTGGTTCGTACACCCCGTGCGGCTCGTGCGGCTTGTCCGCGGGGTGCGCCTCGTGCGCGAGCAGCTCCTGGTGGGAGCCGAATGGGCGGGCGCCGGCGGGGCCGCCCGCGGTGCGTCCGGCCGTGCGGGTGGCCCCGGCCGGGACGGGGGCGGACACCGGGAGCGGGGCGGTGTGCCGGGGTGCGGGACGGGAGGCGGCGGCCGCGTCGTAGCCGGTGAACAGGTCGGACAGCCCGGCCGGGGGCTCGCGCCAGCCGGAGGGCGGCGGGGCGGGCTGGCTGCGGCCGATCCGCAGCGAGCTGAGCTTCGGCAGGTCGGTGCGGCGGTCGAGGTCGGCGGTGGACAGGGCGAGGCGGACGCCCGTCCAGTCCTCGCCGGTGTGCTGGGCCACGGCGGCCCGCAGCACGAGGTGGGCGGCGTCGGAGCCGGTGCGGTAGGAGAGGCGGTAGGCGGGCACCCAGCGGGCGGTGGGGACGCCGTACTCCAGCTCGAGGTCGAGCTGTCCCGGGGTGGTGGGGTGGGTGGCGGCGGTCGGGTGGTCGCCGTTGGTCGGGTCGGCGGGGTGGTCGGGGTCGGTCGGGTCGGGGCCTGCGGTGTGCACGGTGAGCAGCACGGTGGTGGCGGTCCCGACCGGCTCGGCGCGGTCGGCGGTGGACGCCCTGTCCAGCCGGTCGGCGGCCAACTCGCGCTCGTGGTCGGCGAGTTCGATCTCCCGGGTGAGCTGCTCGGCGCGCTCCTGGAGCCGGGCCAGCCGTTCGTCGACGAAGTCGGCGAGCTCCAGCCAGGCCTCGGCGGGCGTGCGGCGCAGTGGCTCGTCGCGGCGGCGTTGCGGCGGGACGGCGCGCAGTGCGGTGGTCTCGTCGATCGCGGCCAGGACCAGTCGGCGGCGCTCGTTCAGCGCGCTCTGGCGCTCCATCGCCTCGTCCAACTCCCGGCGGAGGGAATGCAGTTCGTTCGGATCGCGGAGCTCGGCGGTGAGTTCGAGGCGGGCCTCGGTGACCGCGGCGCCGGCCGGTC
This sequence comes from Kitasatospora sp. NPDC029312, assembly GCF_055569215.1. NCBI lineage: Bacteria > Bacillati > Actinomycetota > Actinomycetes > Kitasatosporales > Streptomycetaceae > Kitasatospora > Kitasatospora sp. NPDC029312. The sequence goes on from NZ_JBVHXY010000067.1 coordinate 33,499, forward strand.
CGGCGACCACCCGGGCGCGCAGCGACGTGCCGTCCAACGCGTCGGGCAGGCCGGTCAGCCGCAGCCGTCCGTCGGGCGGGACCGGGACGGTGGCCCGGCGGCGGCACACCGCGCCCTCGGCGTACACGACGACGGAGTCCAGCACCGACGGGTGGGCCGGCACGGCCGGCGGCTCCGACGGCCCGGTGTGACTGCTCTGTTGATCGTCCATGCGCAACCCCTTCGTTCGCGTCCGGTGCGGCGCGTACCGCCTCGCGCCGTCTTGCCGCGTCGGCCCCCGGCGGCCAGTCTGCCCCGGGTCGGGGCGGGCGTGGTCGGATTTCCCTGGGCGGCGCGGCGTGTGCACTGTCTGGGACGGGTCGGGGGGTGCGGTGGTTGCCGGGGGCGCGGCGGCACGGTGGCGCGGCGGTGGGCGTCGGTGCAGGGGGCCGGGGGGGGGGGGGGGGGGGGGGGGGGGGGGGGGGGGGGGGTCGGGGGGGGGCCGTGGGGGGGGGGGGGGGGGAAGGTTTCTCC
>NZ_JBVHXY010000068.1:0-31236 GCF_055569215.1 Kitasatospora sp. NPDC029312
CTACGAACGCAAGGGCGAGCACTTCGCAGCCTTCGCCAGCATCGCCGTGGCCGTCATCTGCTACCGCAGACTCTCCAAATGAGATGACTCCTTAGGTCCGGGTGGCGGGGGTCGGAGCGCACCGAGCACATCCATACCGGGCGCTCGGGCGCCCGGGCGCCGATCCGCAGGGCGGGGGCGTCCAGCACGCCTCCGCCGAGAACCTCCTGCGGGTCGCCGAACAGGGGAAGTTGCTTGTCGGCGCCGCGGTAGTCGGCGCCGATCAGCCTGGGCCGCAGCCGGCCGTGAGGGTCGTCCAGGCCGTAGAGGACGGGGATCAGCGCGGCCGTGGTGGCGGCGCGCTGCAGGTGGGCGATCACGGAGTCCCCTCTCGGGCGGCGGGCTGGCTGACGGTGACAGGATCCGGTGGTTCGACGGTTTGGCCCGGCCGGACGGCTGTAGTAGACGGCCACCTGTCCGGCAACTTCGCGGGCATCAGCGTTGGGGGGTGAGCCCGTGTTCACAGGCGAAGTCCTCACCCCACCGGGCGTCTCAGACGAAGGGGTTCTCGGTCGGCCGGTCGGTTTCCAGGGCTGCCTCCAGTAGCTCGGGCAGGTCGCCGGGGTCGCTGGCGCGCTGGTCGATCCACCAGCCGGCGCGGGTGATCGTGCGCGCCTGGGCCTCGATCCGCTCCCACTCGGGTTCCGGCATGCCGGAGTCGACGACGAGGGCGGTGTAGGCGGCGGCGAGGACCTGGTGGCGGCAGCGCACACCCCAGGCGATGCCCTTCTCGGTGCCCTCCAGCGGCGGCATCCGGAACTGCTCGGACCAGGCTTCCGATTCGGCCTGCTCGGCGGCGCGCTTGGCCTCCAACCACGCCGTCCTATCGGCCTCGTCACCGGCCTTCGCCGCGCGCCAGCAGGCGGTGCACTCCTGCTTGGCCAGCCACTCGGCGAAACCGGCCCGGCGGTCGGCCGGACGGTCACCGAGGTCGCGTTCGGCCTCGTGCCCGCACGAGTGGGTGATCTGCCAGACCTTCTTCACGGCCATGCGCTCTGCTCCTTGGGTGTGGGTATGGGCGGGGGTCAGCGGCCGCGGCCGAAGGCGATGCGCGGGTCGACCGCCGCCGGCGGCGGGCTCACGGCCACGGCGGCCGACACGGGGGCGGGTACCTTGAGCGCGGCGTCGTCGACGCGGAACTTGTGTGTGGTGAACGCCTGCTGGGTCGGTGCGCGGTGGGCGGAGGCCTCCTCGGCGAGGTCGGGCAGCATGGCCACCTGGAAGTTGCCGCGCTGCAGCCCGACCGTGGTGCGGGCCACCGCATCGAGCGTCTCGGCCCGGGTTCCGGTAGGAGGTAGGTAGACGTCGAGGTCCCGGTGGCGGCGCCAGCCATCGGTCTCCAGGAAGATGCCTGGGTTGAAGGGCAGGTCGTCGTTGACGGCGGCGACGATGCCCAGGCTCGGGTGCTCGGCGATGGCGACGTCCGGACCGGTGCTCGGCAAGGGAGCGCGCTGCGGCCTGGGAACCTCCGGTGTGGCGTGCGCCTGCCGCGTTTGCACTCGGTGCTGCCGGTCGGTGTTCGCGGGGGCGAGGGACACGTCGGTGTCGACCCGGTAGCCGGCGCCGGTGAGCAGTTTGGCGGCCCAGATGGCGCGCTCGGGGGCCTCGCGGTGCTGGTCGGTGAGCGTGAAAAGCTGCGGGTTGTCGGGCAGGCGCTGGAAGTCGAGGCGCTCCAGCATCCACTGTGCGGCGGCCGATTGGGTGGGCAAGGAGGCGACGATGCCGTGGCTCGAGTTGTGCCCGATGGCGACGTCGGGCAGCTGGGTGGGTTCGGCGGTAGGCACGGTGGGGCTCCGCTTCGCTGGTTCGGACGGTGGACCGGTGAGCGGGGCGACGTCTCGTTCGGCGGGGCACAGCGGTCTTCCTTCCTGGACAGACGATTCAGCGGCGCGGCACGGCGGCAGCCGGGGCGGCAAGGACGGCCTCGTTGCCCCCGTTGCGGGCGTCGGGCCCGCCTGGCCTGCCGTTGTAGGGGACTTCGAACAGCTGGGGGTTGTCCGGGTCGTCCCGGGTCACGAGCCATGCGTCCGGAAAGCCGGGGACCTCGGGGCGTCCGCTTTGGGGCGGTGGCGAGAGCGACAGGAAGGTTCCGTCGGGTAGCTGCGCGACGGCGACGTAGTCGTCCGCCCCGAAGTCGACCCCGCTCTCAAGACCCCGCTGCATGAGGGGACGGGTGACCTGGGCATATGGTCGGGCCAGGCCGGTGGTGTCACGGCCGGTTGGGGCGTCCGGGCCGTAGACGTGGGCGGTGCCACCGAAGCCGCTGTCGGCGAACAGGACGCTCAGATGGTCGAGTTGAATGGCGTGCTCCTGTGGGCTGCGCGCCCCGGGGCGCTGTGGGTGGGGCGTTGATGATGCCGGGGAGCGGGAACTTGGTCCGGCCGCGAAGCCGTGATAGGCGGTCACCGCGTGCGGCGGGGAGCGCCTGCCGCCGGCGAAGCGGGCGGTGCGGGCGCCGCTGAGCCGTGGCCTCGAAGATGCCCGGTGCGGGCGAGTGCGGCTTTGACCTGCTGCTCGCGGTCCGGCACGGGCAGAGCGACCCTCGGTGCGACGTGCGCGGCGAGCGCGGGGAGCGGGCCGTCCGTGAGCGGTGCGGCGAAGTCCCATGCCTCCTGATTGCGCAGGTCCTCGGCGCGGTCCCGGAGCCGCTCGGCTTCGGTGCTCGTGCCGACGATGGCGGCCATGGCGCCTTGCCAGGCGTCCCGGACCTCTTGTAGCCGGGCGAGTGATGACTCGGCGGAGCTGAGCTGGCCCAGGGCGGGAGCGACGCTGGGATCGAGGCGGTCCTCGTGGTGGATGGCTGCCCGGATGCCGGCCACGAGGTGCGGCCCCTGGTCTATGAGCGTGATGATGTAAGGCCAAGCGGCGCGGTTGCGGTCGGCCTCGGATTCGAAGGCGCCGACCTCCCCGGGGTGGCCCCAGGACGAGCCGGGTTCGGGGATGTAGGCGGTGCTCAGGCGGTGCAGGCCCTCGGCGCCGTAGGTGAAGGAATCCGTCCGCGCATGCCAGACGGCTTGCCGGTAGCCGGGCGCGAGGCGGTCCCGGATATCGGCCGCCACTGTGGCGGGCGCCGCGTCGGAGGGGAACACGATGCGGGCCGGGGGTTTCACGCCGTCGAGGTGGTAGTCGGGAGCGTCGTCGGGCCGGGCCGCGCGGACCACGAGCTCGTGCCCGGGGCGCGGCCGTACGACGACGAGCCGCTCCCCGCCGGGACCCGAGAGTGCGAGCGCGCTGTGCGGGGCCGAGACGCTGTTCCAGGGCGCTGGGCCTCCGCCCCAGAGCCGGTCCCGGAGTTCGACGAGGTCCCGGCCTGGGTTGAGGGGACAGGGCTGGACGGACCAGCCGGGCAGGTGCTTCGCCAGCTCGGCGGCGAGCGGCGGGAGAGCCCCGGGGGTGTGCGGTTGGTCGGGCAGGGCCCGGCCGTCCTCGTCGAAGTACACCCGCACGTACGTCTCGTCTCCGGGCACGCTGGTGGCGACGGCGTCGCAGTGCCGGAACAGGGCGTGGGTGGATTCCCACTGGGCGCCGGTGCGGCCGGTGGAGGCGAGCACGAGGTGCCAGTCGGCTGGGGGATAGGGGCGACGGTCACGGCGCGCGGCGAGCAACTCTTCGAACGCCGTGAAGTCGGCCGCCGTGAGGTGAGCGTGGTCGAGGAAGGACTCGACGTCGTTGCTGGACAATCGGGTTCAGGATTCTCGAAGGGGCGGCCGGTCAGGCAGCCATGCGGAAGTCGGTGTCGTACAGCTGCTTCTCCTTGGAGTGGAGGAGGTGCTGAACGATGAAGCTGAGGCTGGCGACCTTCCACAGGCCCCGGCCGCGGGTGAGGGCGGCGATGGCCTGAGCCTCGACGCCGGTGAGGCCGAGCAGGGCCATGGCGGCGGGGATCTGGTCCGCTTCCTGCCGGTAGATGATCCGGGTCGAGCAGTCGGCCAGGAGGCCCTCGGCCAGGACGCGCCCGCGCGATCCGGAATCGCCTGCGGACAGCAGGTCGGAAAGCCGGTGCAGGATCAGCAGGTTGGCGATTCCCAGCCCGCGGCTGAGCTTCCACTGCTGCTGCATTCGCTCCAGCAGGCCGACATGGCGCAGGATCCGCCACGCCTCGTCGTAGATCACCCACCTGCGGCCACCGTCCGGGTCGGCGAGGGCGGCCTCCATCCACGCGCTCGCGCAGGTCATGGCTAGGACGAGGGCGGTGTCGTCGCCGCTGCTGCCCAGGCGGGACAGATCGATGGAGAGCATCGGCGCGTCCGGGTTGAACGTGACGGTGGACGGCGCGTCGAACATCCCGGACAGGTCGCCGTGGACCAGGCGGCGCAGGGCGTGCGCGAGGTCGTCGGTCGCGTGGCCGAGGCTTCCGGCCTGGCCGCCGAGGGCGGCGTCGAGCCGTTCGGGGCGGCCGAGGGCGTGGGCGATGTCGCCGAGCAGCGGCACCGTGCCGGCAGCCTCGGCGTCGGCGACGACCAGGTCCAGGGCGACGTCGAGGCCGGTGTGCTCCATCGGCAGCAGATCGCGCTTGAGCACGGTGGCCGCGAGGCTGGCTAGCAGCAGGAGCCGGCGCTTGCGGACCTCGCTGGTCCAGTCCTGTTCGCTCACCCCGTCCGGGCGGGCGGGCGCGTCCAGCGGGTTCAGCCTCCCCGGGAGACCGGGACCCAGCGCGATGGTCTGCCCACCGAGCGCCTCGGCCAGACCCGACCACTCACCCTTCGGGTCGGAGGGGACATAGATCTTGTATCCGTGGGCGATGGCGCGGGTGGCGATCGATTTGGCGAGGGCGCTCTTGCCCATGCCGATGACGCCGCACAGGATCGCGTTCGGATTTGTGAACCCGTCTATTCGGCCGGAGTTGTAGAGCGTGAAGGGGTCGAAACAGAACGAGCCCTCGGCGTGGAGATCGCGGCCGATGAAGATCCCCTCGGCGCCGAGGCCGGCCTCCGCGAGGAACGGGTAGGCCCCCGAGGCGGTGGCGGTGGTGAGGCGGTGCTTGGGCAGACGGAGCTTGCCGCCGCGGGCGGAGGCGGGACCCGGGCGCCCGGAGGCGGGGTAGATGGGCCGCAGGTCGGGGTCGGCGCCCGCGTGCTCGCGGCGCACGGAGGGGACGGCGGCGAGGCGGGCCTTGGTGCGGCCTGCGCGAACTCGGCGCGGGCGGCGCGCTGCTGGGCGCGGGTGGACTTGCGCGGGACGAACAGGTGGGATGCGGTGGCGCGGTTCCTGGACATGGTCTCGAATCCGGGGTGAGGAGTCAGCGGCGGACGAGGCCGGTGAACGGGGTGTGCAGGTCGGCGGGGGTGGTGCGGCGGCGCACCAATTGCGCGGTCTCCTGGTGGCGGCGGCAGATGCTCAGCTCCGGAGCGCCCTCGGGCTGACGGGCGCGGCAGGCGTCGGGCCCGGGGACCTCGCCGCTGCCGAGCCGAGGCGAGGCGTGGTAGGCGGCGTGGAGGTGGTCGGCGGCCTGCCACAGTCGGGCGCGCGCGGCCTTGAGGTGGTCGCCCTCGGCCGGCAGTAGCGGCGCGGTGCGTTGGGCGTGGGCGTCGAGGAGGCCGTGCAGCGCGACCACGTGCTCGTGCAGGGAGTCGAGTTCGGCTCGGGAGGCGACCAGCGGGCCGGTCGGGATGTTGAGCGCGCGGTGGAAGTCGATCGCGGCGGTCGCATACGGGACGAAGTCCTGCGCGACGGGGGTGGTGGCCGGCATCGGGGTGCTCTTTCGGAAGGCGGGAGGACCGGCATCAGGCGGCGAGGGCGAACGGCAGCGCGGAGGCGGTGAACGCCTCGGCCTGCTGCCAGGTGAGCGGGCGCAGGTCGAGCTGGGCGCCAACGGCGGCGGACTCCACCACGGCGCAGGCGGTGCGCAGTTCATCCTCGGTGTCGGCGGAGACGGTCAGCAGTCCGGTGAGGGCGACGTCGGCGTGGCCGGCGATCAGCTGCCGCTCGCGGTCCTGGATGTCCTGGTACTCCACCGAATCGGCCTCGCTGGAGACCTGGCCCTTGCGGGCACGCTCGGCCGAGTCCGCGATCACCGACGCCTTCTTGCGGCGCACGTCACGCAACGCCGAGTCGAGGTCCTGCGGCTCGTAGGCCAGGGAGACGGTGCGGCGTACACCGGAGGCGAACATGACCTGGTGAAGGAAGCCAGGGTTGACCTGCGTCCTCGGCCAGTTCTCCACCCAGTACGTGGTGTGGTGGGCGGAGTCGGTGGAGATGTGGTCGGCCTTCTCCATCACCACGACCGGACCGGCGGCGGCCGGGTCGGCGGCCGGACGCCCGTCCTCGGACCAGCGGTCCAGCGCCGCACGGGACTTCGGGTCATAGGCGGTGCGGGCGACGGCGGCAATCTCGCCAGCGGACAGCCATCCGGCCGGGGTGAGGCCGGCGGTGCGGGCGGACTGCTCGAACGCGGAAGTGAGCTGGGCCAGGACCGCGAAGCCGCCGGTCAGGCCGCCTCCGGCCTGGTTGATCAGCCGCCGGGCGCCCTTGAAGTCCAGGGCCACGGCGACGTACGCCTCGTGCGGTGCGGCAGCCGGACCGGCGCCCCGGATCAGCTCCCCGTACAGCTCGCCGGCGAGTTGCGCGTCGGGGCGGCCGTGCTCCTCCCAGTACCGGCGTAGCGCGTCACCGGTGTCCGGGACGGTCCGCTCGATCACCTGGACGCGGGCGACCTGGCCGGTGCGGGCGAGCGCCGCCAGCGCGCGCCCCCACCCGGTGACGTTGGCGTTCTGGGTGCCGGGGTCGAGGAGGGCGTACGCGCGGGAGGAGACCTTGACGATCGCGGTGAGGGTGCCGGCGTGCGGGTCGTGGACGGCGCCGTAGCGGCCATCGGGGGCGGTGACGACTCGCAGGCTGGCCGCACTGCCGGGCAGGTGGAGAAGGCCCTCGCGCACCGGGCGGGAGGAGGGGCGGGTGAGCCAGAGCAGCTGGCCGCGCAGGCGCCGCAGGCCGTAGCGGGCGGCGACGGGTGCCCAGTCGGCGAGGGTGCGGCCCCGGTAGCGGATGAACACCAGGGCGGCGACACCCGCCCACAGGGGTATGAGCTGCAGGGCGCCGGTGACGCCTCGGGTGACGAGCACGGCGAGCAGCAGCAGGCCGGTGGCCGACGTGGTGATCAGCTGCGGGGCGCTCAGCCCGAGCAGGATGCCGCGCTTGGAGCGGTGGGGGAACTTGACGGACGCAGGCGTGGCGTCGGGCGTCGAGGAGGACATCGGTGTTCCAGAGGGGTGAGCGTGTGGGCGGCGGGCGGGGGCGCGGCACTCTTCTGGACGTCATCGCGGGTGCTCCTTCGCTGGTGGTAGGGGCCCTGGGGCGGGCTGCCGCTCTCCCCAGGGCGTTGGGGGGGGTCGGTCAGGAACCAGGGGTGGGGTCGTTCGGGTAGACGAACCGGGTCGGCTCCGGAACTCCGGCCGGGGTCGGTCCTGCGCTCGGGGGCGCGAGCGGTGCCGGGACACCGGGGCCCGCCGGGGCCGGGCCAGGTGCCGAGGGTACGGGTGATGCCGGGACACCGGGGTTCGCCGGGGCGGAGCCGGGTGCCGAAGGCGCGGGGAAAGCCGGGGCCGTTGACACGCCCGGTACGGACGGTGCGGATGGCTGGGCCGCGACGCCGTCCTGGCCGCCGGCGGATGCCGGCTTGCTGCTGCCGCTGCCGCTGTCGGGTGAGGCCCGGGTGATCAGGGCCGGGATGCCGGGTCGGGTGACCAGGGCGCGTCCGCGGTCGCCTCCCGCGCTCGGGTTCTCGCCGAATCGGAACTTCGTGGGCTGCTGAGCGGGACCGGCGTCGATGCCTTCCTTGCTGATCCGGCCGGTCGGGTCGATGCCCGAGGCGGCACCGCCACCGCCCATGCCCGGGACCTGGGGCGGTCCCTGCGGCGCCGGGATTCCCATGCCGGGCTGCATGGCCAGGGTTCCGGCGGTCTTCGCCGCCCCGGCCACGGTCGCCATGCCGGCCATGCCGGTGCGGTGCGTGTCGTCGTGGCCGCTGCCGTCTGTCGCCCAGTGGACGAACTTGTAGACGGCGTAGGGGCACAGCAGCACCAGGACCATGATCACGACACCGGCCATGGCGTCGGACAGGGCGGCCATGCCGTCCTTTGCGTCCGTCTTGCCGAGGGCGGAGACACCGACGAGGAAGACCACCGTCATCAACAACTTGCTGACGATCAGGGTGGCGGTGGCCTCGATCCAGCCGCGCCGCCACCGCTGGGCGACCTCCCAGCCGCCGCCGGCACCCGCGAACGCCGCGAGCACCACCAGGATCAGCACGCCGACCTTGCGCGCGACCATCACGCCCCAGTAGAGGAACGCGCCGATCGCGCTGCCGACCGCCACCAGGGCGGGGATAGCCCAGCCGAGGGCGAACATGGGGCCGAACTGGCTGACCTTGATCATGCGCCTGACGGCGTCGGCCACGCTGGTGTGCGCGGCTTGGAACAGCCCGGCCGACAAGGCGTCGACCACGGTCACCGCGACCGCCGTGAAGCTGATCGCGCCGAAGGCGAAGAGGACGCCGGTCATTGTGCCCCAGGCCGCCTTGGCCAGCGCCCGTTCATCCCGCCGCCAGGCGGCCAGGATCAGCTGGGCGCAGAAGGTGCCCACGGTCAGGATCAGCCCGATCGGCAGGATCAGCTGGTAGTTGTCCCTGAACCACGGCGCTGACAGGTCGATGGCCGTGGTCTCGTCGACCGCCTTCGCGCACAGGTCGACGGCGCTGGCCGCCAGCTCCCCCATGCTCTTGGCGATCCACGCGCCGATGCCATCGGTGATCGACTTGCCCGGGTCGCTGACGAAGTTGATGCCGTCGACGACGTTGCAGACCTGGGCCACCATCGGGAGATTGCAGATATCCACGAGGAACTCCCCAGGTCAGGGCGCCACAGCCGGCAGCACGCCGGCCAGGGCACACGGGCGGTCAGGACGGCACTGGACGGCGAGGGTCACCGAACGGTCCTCAGCCCCACCCTGTGGGGCGCCGTCCCAGGAGATCGACTGCTTCCCGGAGACGGTCACGGCGTAGACATACGCCTGCGTGATCGCCCCCGGATCGGCCTGCAGCGCCTTGGTGAACCTGTCCGGGAAATGCGCCTCGTCCGCAGTCGCGGTGGCGAACTGCCCGGAGTCGGCCATCCGCCCCCACAGCACCGGGGAGGGCACCAGGCGGTCGACCGAGTCGGCGTCGAGGTACTGCCCCTCGTTGGTCAGCCACCGGTGCAAGGAGGCCACCAGCTCCGGCTGCGAGGACGAGCGGGTATCGTACGACCACAGCGCCACCGCCGCCGCCTTCGCGAAGGTGATCGGATCGTGCGTCGAGGGCGGCCCCGGCAGCTCCTTCGGATGCCCGCCCAGCGACGACGAAGTCACCGGCGCAGAGGGCGTGGCCGAACCCGCAGCCGCAGCAGCCGGGTTGGCGGCCTCCCGCCCGTCCCGGGTGACGTAGGCGAGCACACCGGCGCAGGCGAGGAGCACCACCAGGACGAGCGAACCCAGCAGCGCCCGGCGGCGCACCAGCACGCCGCCGGAGCCACCTGGGCGAGGGCCCGAGCTGAAGGAATGTTTCTGCATTACTTGACCTGGCTTCCGAGCGTCGAGAAGAACGACACGACGCCGTTCGCAGCGCCCAGAAGCAGGGCGGCACCGGCGCTGACAAGGACGCCCTTCTTGCCGTTGGCCTCGGCCTGGTGGCCGCCGGAGTGATGGCCCCAGGCCCACACCCCGGCGCTGACGGCCAGGGCTCCGACGACCGCGATGATGCCGAACAGGTTCAGGCTGCCCATCACCTGCTTGAGGACCGAAAGGCCGGGCAGGCCACCCTCGTTGGGGGTGATGCCGGGGTCGTAGGCGAGCTGTACGACTGCGTCCGCGAGATACAAGGGAAGCTCCAGAGCGGTTCAGGGCGCGCGAAGGCAGCCCAAAGAAAGGGGGAGGGGAGGGGGAGGAGGAGAAACCGATCAGGCGACCCGGCGGGCGGCGAGGATCTCCGGTCGCCACGAGGCCAGGGTCGAGATCTTGACCACGTCACCGGTCTTCGGCGCGTGCACGATCAGCCCCGAGCCGATGAACATGCCCACGTGCTCCGGCACGGCGGCGGTGCCGCGGGTGAACAGCAGGTCGCCGGGCTTGAGCGAGTCCGCTGAGACGGCGGTGCCCTGTTTGACCTGGTCGTACGTGGTTCGCTCCAGCGAGATGCCGGCCGAGCGGTAGGCCATCTGCATCAGCGAGGAGCAGTCACACCGGCCCATCGGGTCCGCGCCATGGGAGTTGGCGCACGTGCCGCCCCACTGGTACGGCGTACCGAGCTGGCCGAGCGCCCAGCGGATCGCGGTCTGCACAAGCTGCGGCGCATCGGCCGGGATCATGTACCCGCCCGGCAGCGAGCCCGCAGGAATCGTGCCGAAGTCGCTGCCGTCACCGCCCGTTGTGGGCGTCCCACAGCCGCTGTCCGCCGCCGGGCTGGCACTCGCGGCGGCCGTTGGCGTCGGTGTCGGCGTCGGGTTCGCCGTGGGGGTGGCGCCGGAGGCGGGGGCGAGCAGCGGCGCGAGGGCCTTCTGGAGTGCCTCCGCCAAGGGCTGCCACTTGGCGTAGGCGTCGGGGAAGCTGGAGCGCTGCACCGCCTGGGCGGCCTGAGTGACGGTCATCGTCTCCCAGCCGCTCACCTTCTGCAGCGCCTCATAGAACTTCGTCGAGGCGTACACCGGCTGCATGATCTGCTCCGGCGTGCCCCAGCCCTGCGACGGACGCTGCTGGAAAAGCCCCAGCGAGTCCCGGTCGCCGCCGTTGACGTTGCGCAGTTCGCTCTCCTGCAGCGCCGTTGCCAGGGCGACGACCTGCCCGCGCACCGGGATGTGCATCGCGACACCGGTGGCCTGGATCGTCCGGGCGTTGGGGATCTGCTCGGACGGCTTGCTCAGCCCGGCCACGGCCGGAGCCGACAGCGGACTGGAGCCCTTGAGGATCGCCTCGACCTGCGCAGCCACCGCTGTGGAATCCACACCCTGTGGACTGCCCCCGGACGGACAGGAGCTGGACGTGGAGGCCGAGGCGTTGCCCGCGCCGACGATCGCGACGGGCAGGGCCAGGACCAGCGGACCGGCGGCGACGACGCCGACGAGCGCGCCGAACGTCTTCTTCACGACGGCCCCTGGTCACCGGGCAGCGGCCAGACAGGCAGCGGAGGCGGGTGAGGGCATGGGTGTGCCAGGGCATGCTGCATCGCAGCGGCTCCTCGGGGATTCGTAGGACAGCGCGGTGCCGGCCTCTCGTGCGAAGAAGTCGCCGGCACCGCGCCGGTGGTGAAACCGCCCTCAGTCAGGGCGGGCCCGGGTACGGGAGTTGGTAGCTCCAGGACGCCGGTCTCGGGTCACGCGCGGCAGCCAGCCGCGCTCGTAATCTCAGCCGCAACACGACGGCACCTCTCGGGAACGGGGGAGACGAAGACGCTGCCCCGCGTGGCTCAGGGCACAGGGCGCACGAATCAACACGCGCCGGACCAGGGCCGTTTGGCCCGCTGCCTGGTTGGCATGGCGAGACAGTAGACGCGAAAGTCGGCCGCACCAAACGACCCCCACACGGGCCGGAAGCCTGGAGTCGCTCATTAGGTGCGGCCGCCGATCGCGGCTACCTTCCCCGGCATCCCCGCTCCCGGCGGCTGCCGCCGGGCGCCGCCCGGAGCGGGCCCAAGCACCACGCCCCGAAGGAAGTTCCCATGAGCTACAAGCTGCACCGCGGCGACGCCCTCACCTTGCTGAAGACACTCCCGGACGAGTCCGTCAACGCGGTCATCACCGACCCGCCGTACAACAGCGGCGGCCGGACCAGCTCCGAGCGCACCAGCCGCGACGCCCGCGCCAAGTACGTCACCAGCGGCAGCATCCACGACCTCAAGACCTTCCCCGGCGAGAACCGCGACCAGCGCTCCTACCGCTCCTGGCTCACCGAACTCCTCACCGAGGCCTACCGGGCGAGCACCGAGCACGCCGTCGCAATGGTCTTCACCGACTGGCGCCAGGAGCCCACCACGAGCGACGCGCTGCAGATGGCCGGCTGGACCTGGCAGGGCACCATCCCCTGGATCAAGCCCGCCAGCCGTCCGCGCAAGGGCGGCTTCAAGCAGAGCGCGGAGTTCATCACCTGGGGCGTCAAGGGCACGCTCGACAACAGCCGTGACCTCTACCTGCCCGGCCACTTCACCGCCTCCCAGCCCCGCAAGGACCGGGTGCACATCACCCAGAAGCCGGTGGAGATCATGCAGCAGCTCGTCCGCATCTGCCCCGAAGGCGGGACCGTTCTCGACCCCTTCACCGGGAGCGGCTCCACCGGCGTCGCTGCCCTGCGCGAAGGCCGGCGCTTCGTCGGCGTCGAACTCAGCCCGCACTACGCCGACATCGCCGAACAGCGGCTGCGCGCCGAGCTGACCCAGGACGACTTCGTCCTCGCCGGACCGGAGGCGTGAGTATGAGAAACGCCGCCACGGTGAGCGGCCGAAGACACGAAAAGGGCGGCCGGAGCACCAGACTCCAGCCGCCCTTCCGGCATCCCTCAGGACTCCTCGACCGCCCGCCGGATCAACGGCACCGCTTTTTCCACTTCCGCCGACGAGGCGATCCGCACCTCCAGGTCACCCGTCCCCAGGTGCCCGATGCCCCGTACGTCACGGGTGAAGCCCTCCTCCAGCTCCACCGTGTCCGGGTCCAGCCGCAGATAGACCAGGATTGCCCGGTGCGAGACGGATGGCCGGAAGACCACCGACGCCACGTTCAGCATCCGCCGGTAGGCGATGTAGTGCTTGAGCACCACCACCTCCAGCTCACCCACCGAAGTCAGCACCTCGTCCAGCTCGCCGTACAGCTCCCGCAGGCACCCCGGTACCTCCACCTTCGAGGCCCCCGCCGGCACCGCGACCGCCTCCGGCTCCTCGCTCACCTTGCCGGCCGGAGCAGCCGACACCGCCGGCGCACCGGAGGCGGAGAAGCCCGGAACGGTCTCGACCAACTGCAGTGTCAGCAAGCCCGGTCCGAAGACCCGGTAGCGCACCAGGTCCACACGGTAGTCCCGCTGGTAGAGGGAGGCTGCCGCCCGGTCATGGCGTGAGAACTCGCCCGCGACGCAGATCACCCGGGGCCGCCGCCAGTCGACCGCCTCCGCCGCACCGGCGCCCAGACGTCTGCGCACCAGCGCCTCGAACTCATGCCGATGCGCCAGCAGTCAGACCAGGTAGGAGCCGGCCTGAGCGATCACCCCGGCATCGCGCCCCCGCTTGAACTCGATGACCACCGGCACGCCGTCCTCGTCCAGGCCAAGCGTGTCAATCCGTCCCTGATGCCACGGCCCCGTGGCGTACTCCGACGCCAGGGACCGCACCCCCAACATCGACTCCAGCGCTCCCTCGACCCGCCGCTGCAGCTCCCGCTCCCGCGCCACCGTCGAACCCCGCAGCTCGACATCCCGGCCATCGGCACCCCGCCGGAACACCTTCAGATCGGCCACCCACGCCCCCTTCGCACGACCGTACCCAGAGGCCAATCCACAAGAGGAACGGGGTATTCCGCTTCATGGCTTCTCGGTGTGCTCTAAAGACCTATGGTGTGCCGCTGGCCGCCCTCGACGCGCAGTGCCCGTGCGGTTCCCGCCCCGGCCGCCCCGCCCGCCCCGGTCGGGCCGGCAGCCGACCAGCCTGCCCCGGGCATCCCGACGCCATGAACACCGGGGAACTGATCGAGGTCGTGCTGCCGGGCAAGTTTCGAGCCGGAGGGCCTTCAGGTGCGGCACGGGTCCGTCCCGGCAGCCGGTCCCGGGCAGGCCGTCGTTCGCATGGAGGCGACCGGTGTCTCCTTCGCCGAACAGTAGACGCGCCGCGGCCGCTACGCCCTTCCCGTTTGTCCCCGGCTACGACCTGGTCGGCACGGTCGCCAGGGCCGGGGACGACGTCGATCCCGGCCTGGTCGGCACGCGGGCCGCGGCGCTGCTAAAGGTCAGCGGCTGGGCCAGCCACGTGGTCGTGGACGCCGCCGACCTGGTCCCGGTGCCCGGCGGCATCGGGCCCGCCCAGGCCGAGACGGTGGTGGTCAACGGCATCACCGTGTCTTCTGGGACCGGTCTGTTCCCGATGGGAGTAGGCGGGTACAGCACTTCTGCCGATCTCGATTCCGGCGCGGCCGCGGGTGTCGACCTCCCGGCCCCAGCGGACGGCTTACGGTTGCCGACGGTGCGGTGCGCGAGCGAGGCGGGCGACGGCCCTGCGGTGCAGGGTGGGCTTCATCCACCAGCCGCTCGTGAAGAGGACCAGTCCAGGGAGCAGGAGGAGTGGGCTGCCGACGTTGGTCTGGGGGTGGGCCCAGGCCATGATGCCGGTGCCGGTCATCAGGAAGCCGGCGGCGCGGGCGATGCCGAGCAGGAAGCCTTCTGCTGCGGTGGCCGTGGTCACGTCCTCGGGGTGGATGCGGGCTTTGCCGGACTTGAGCAGGTCAACGGCTTGTTCTTCGCTGAGCCCCGGCAGGCCGGCCCGCAGTTCGATCTTCGGCACACTGCTTGACTCTGCGGACGGCGCCGCTCGACCCGCGCCGCTGCCTGCCGCACCCGCCCCGTGCGCGGTGGATCGCTGGCGGTCTGTCGGGGAGTCGGGTGCGGGCTCCAGTGGGACCAGGGCGACGGAGTCCGGAGGCACCGGAGCCAGGGGCCAGCTCACGTCCATGCGCCACTCCTGCCCACTCGCCGCATCGATGGCGGACACCTGCACCTCCCCATTGGCGTCCACCTGGATCGTGACCTCGACCCGTGCGGGATCGGACCCGGACCCGCGCAGGCCGGGCAGAGGAAGGGTGCCGATGCGCTGGGAGGAGGATGTCGGCGAACTACCGCCCTCGTGGACGCTCACCGCGGCGCACCGTGAGCCGTCCCGCGGCAGCGGTTCGGCCGCTACGAAGGTCTGAGAGCGGAGCGTCGGCTTCGTTGCGCCCTGGGGGACCAGCCATGTCACGGCGCCGCCCTGGACCTCGATGCCGAGGGGCCCGAGCACCGTGTCCAGGAACAGCAGATCGCGGCGCTGCCCGGTAAGGATGGCCGCCTGCAGAGCGGCGCCCGCCGCGGCCTCCTGTCCGTTCAGAACCCGCACCGGCCGACCGCGGAACGCCTCGCGCACAGCATCCCGGACGGCCGGCATCCGCGCGGCGCCGCCCGAAAGCAGGATCACGTCGACCTCGGGCGCGGTCGCGCCCAGATCGCCGGCCAACTCGCGCGCCACGGCCGTGGCACGCTCGCGCAGCGGCGCGGTGAGCTCCTCGAACCGGTCCCGGACCAGCACCTGTTGCAGATGGACGGGGCCGTGGGAGCCGGTGGCGAGGTAGGGCAGCTCCACGGTCGTGGCCGAGGACGAGGACAGCACGATCCTGGCCTGCTCCGCGGCTTCCCGCAGCCGCTCCACGGCCGCAGCGTCACCGCTCACATCCACCCCTGAGCGATTCCGGCAGCGCTCGGCCAGATAGTCCGCGACAACCTGGTCCCAGTCGTCACCGCCCAAGCGCACATCGCCCCGAACCTCGCCCACATCGGTTACGAGGTCGCCCACCCAGCCCAGACCCACTGACATCGCGTCGCAACTGCCCGCACCCAGCCGGACGACCACAACGTCCGTCTCCTCGCCGTCGACGATCCGGTCCGCCGCGTAGGCCAGGGCGATACAGGCACTCTCGTGGGCCAGCCGCAGAACCTCCAGGCCGGCCAGTTCCGCTGCCTGGCGCAACGCCTGCCGCTGGTCCGGGCCGAAGCCGACGGGGACGGTGAACACCGCACCGCTCACGGGCTTGCCGGCGAACGCCTCCGCGTCCTGCTTGAGCTGACGCAGCAGCAACGCCACGATCTGCGGCGCGCTGTAGGAGTGGCCGTCGACTTGAGCGTGCCAGTCCGTGCCGAGAAGGCGTTTGACCGCTCGGAAGGTCCGATGCGGGTTGACGGCGGCCTGCCGCAGAGCCGCCTCGCCGACGAGCAGGTCGCCGCCCTTCGTGAACGCGACCACGGACGGAGTGGTACTCGAGCCATCGGCGCCCCTCACCGGAACGGGCCTGCCCTCACGGAGGACACACACCGTGGACCTGGCCGTTCCGAAGTCGATCCCCACCACACCGGCCACCGCTGCCCCCAGCCTCGCGCACCACCATCGTTCCGGGCCTCGCAGAAGGATAGGCCAGCCCGTGTGGCGACGGGCAGACGACCCCTCAACAGCTTGGCGGTGCGTCCTCAACACCGTGCCGGGCAGAGTACTTGACGCCAAAGCGGTCAGTGCACCGTTGGCCCGCTGGCATTTCGGGGGCGGGCGGCACCTGGCTGGCCGTCAGAGCTGGCCGGGCGCATAACCAGTCGGGGAAGACCGGGCAGGCTGTGCAGCGCGAGGGCGCCGGTGCGTTCTAGACAGCTCACGACCTGGCGCACCGTGGCGGCATCGAGTGGTGGGTGGTGGTCACCCAGCGGATCGCCGCCGATCCCTGCCGCACCTGAGCCTCGGTGCGTGCGACTCGGGACCATCCTCCGCGGCGGTCATCCGCCCTCCCAGTGGCCGATCTCAGGGCACCGAGCCGGACGCGGGTACCAGTCCCATCCTGACCCGGCCTTCAAGACGCGATCTGACGCCATGCGCTTGGTTCATCCCTGTGGCTCAGCCGATCCGCGCGGGGGCTGGTGGCGGGGCTCGTCGACAGGAGCCGTCGTCGAGGAACGTCCGCCGGGCGGTGAGGTCTTCGGCCGGTCCACCGGCCAGTCGTCACCCGGGGAGCTGGCGGTTGACGCCAGGCGTCACCTTCCTCGACCTCGACCACGGCTCCTACGAAGTCTCCGACCGACAGGCTCACTCCCGCAGCGCCAGCTCCGGGCCTCCTCTGCTACCGGCGCCCCCTCGCCCGCGGAGCGGCCGCCGGCCTTGCGCTTTGTGCGGGGCTCTCGGCTGGCAGGCGGCGCCCTCAGCGCGGGAGCGCTGTGGCGTCGCTGAGGCGGACCGCGCACTCCAGCAGGAGGGCGTGGACGAACGCCTGGGGAAGGTTGCCACGCAACTGGCGCTGACGTACGTCGTACTCCTCCGCGAACAGCCCGGACGGCCCGCAGGCCGCCCGCGTTCGTTCGAACCAGCGCAGCGCGCTGGCCCGGTCACCGAGATGGTCGGAGGCCAACGCCATGGTGAAGCCGCACAGGAGGAAAGCCCCTTCGGCTTCGCCGAGGTGGACGCCCGGGTGGATGAAGCGGTACAGGTACCCGTCTTCGGCCAGCTGTTCTTCGATGAAGCGGCGGGTGACGGCGTTGCTGGGGTCGTCCGCGGGCGGGCAGCCGCGGGCCAAGGGGGTCAGCAGAGCGGCCTCCGGTCCGTCGTCGTCGCAGGCGCGGCGCCAGCGACCGTCCGGGCGCAGGCAGCGGCGACGGGTCTCGGCGTAGACGGTGTCGGCCAAATCGGTGAACCGCCGCGCGCCTGGGCCGGGTAGTGCCCGGGCCATCTGGCGCAGGCCGGCCACTGCGCTCAGCCGGGACTGGGTCCACCACCGCTCGTTTAGTTCCCACAGGCCGGCGTCGGCGCGCTGCCAGTTGCGTTCCACCGCGCTGAGCGCGACCGTGGCCGCCTGCTGGGCTTCGGGTGTGAGTCGATCGTGGTGAGCGGCGGCCGCGAACAGTTGCAGGGCCTCGCCGTACGCGTCGAGTTGGAACTGTTCGGCCGCCTTGTTCCCGATCCGGTCGCTCCCGCCCGGGTAGCCGCGCAAGGCGAGCCTGGTTTGTTCGGGCACTGGTCCGCCGTCGACGGTGTAGGCCGGGTGCAGGTGATCGCCGTCGATGAGGATCCGCTCGGCGGTGAAGCGGACAGCGGTGTCGAGCAGCTCGTGCGGTCCGTGCGTGGCGATCGCCAGACCGGCGTAGCACTGGTCGCGGATCCACGCGAACCGGTAGTCGTAGCTGCGGCCCGTGTCCGCCCGTTCCGGCAGGGAGGTGGTGGCCGCGGCGACCATGCCTCCGGAGGAACTGGTGAGGCCGCGCAGCACGGCGTAGGCGTGGCGTGCGTCGCGAGGCGAGGCGAGCGCGGAGCAGTCGGGCACAGCCTGTCGCCAAGCGTCCTCCGTGGCGGCCCACAGCCGCTCAGGCTCCAGTGGGTCGCCGCACTCGCCCACGGACACCTCCAGGACGAGGTCGTGCTGCTCACCCTCGCGCAGCCGGAACTCGCCGTGTAGTCCGGACTCCGGATCCCAGGCCGCCCGGTGCGCCCCGGACAGGCGCAGCCGCAGCCCGTCGGCGGCCGCGGTCCACATGCCGTCGCGCAGGCGGGGGTCGTGCATCCGCTCGGCGCCGAACCCGGGCCGCGGGTCGAGGTGCATGCGCAGTCGGGCCTCACCCTTCTCGATACGCATCCGGCGCAATAGGACCAGACGGTCGGGCGTGGCCGGCATGGTGAGTGCGTCGCGGCACTCGATCACCGAGTCGGCGGTGAGCCAGCGGTTGACCCGGATCAGCGTGCCGTCCTCGTAGTAGCCACCCCACACGCGCCAAGGGTCCGCCGGTTCGATGCCGTAGAACCCCGCGCCTCCGATGAGGGAGGAGAACACCGCGGAGCTGTGCCAGCGCGGCGCGCACAGCCAAACGATGCGTCCCTCGGGGTCCGCCACCGCGCCTCGCTCGCCGTCGGCGAGGACCGTGTAGTCCCGCAGCACCCATGGGAGGCACACGCCGTTCCTCAGCTGTGTCTCTTCGTCCGTTCTGTCGCTCATGAGAGGAGGGAGTTCCCGAGCCGCTCGGTCGGGAAACGAGCCGTGTGGCGGCGGCGCCGATCAGCGAGGGGCCCGGTGGCTCCCGAGCTGTCGGTCAGGAAGGTGGTGCGAGGCGTGTCGGGTGGTTCCAGCTCCGCGGAGCTCGGACGGATTGCTCGCCCGTTGCCTGACGCAGTTGCGCGAGGAACTAGGCCGTTTGGAGCCCTCCGGCGACGTTTCCAAAGATCCTCTCGGCTCCGTGAGAAGTTCGGGCGTTCCGCGTGCGGCTTCGACGGCCGACGGCCGGGGGCCGGGTGCCGGTGGACGGTGCGGTCACGGCTGGGGTCGGCTGTCAGGAGCCGGCCGCTGCCTCAGAGCCCGGGCGCCGACGGGCGCCTGTTTCCGCTCATCATCATGGAGCGGTCAACGATGTCGCCGCATCCCCGGGCGGGCCGGGGGCCTCGGGCAGGCGCGGTGGGGGCCGCTGGTGCGGGGCTGCGTGACGACCGGCTGCGCCCGGAGGGACCATCCGGCAGCATCCGTGTCACCGGCGTTTCTTCGCCGCGTGTCTGCACCGGCCGGGCCGGCCTCGGCCCGCACGCCGAGTGGCCGGACATCGGTCGATACCCCAAGTTGGAACCCGGATCAGCTTGAGCAGGGCTCGCGAAGGAGAACGAAGACCGATGGCGAAGCCGACCCGCCGGAAGACGCGCGACATCCCCACCAAGACGCACCCGCAGATCGCCGGAGCCCCGCGAGCGCGCCAGACGCTCGACGTCGGCAAGCTGGAACGGGCACTGCGCAAGGCCGTCGGCGGTGAGGTGCGCTTCGACACCGCCACACTGGGGCTGTATGCGCAGGACGCGTCGAATTTCCGGCAGGTGCCCATCGGCGTCGTGATCCCGCGCACGCTCGAGGACGTGGTCGCGACGCACCGGGTCTGCCACCGGTTCGGTGCTCCCATCCTCAACCGGGGCGGCGGGACGAGCCTGTCGGGTGAGACCGTCAATGAGGCCGTGGTCATCGACCACTCCAAATACCTCACCCGCATCGGCGAGATCGACCCGGGAAACCGCCTGGTGACCTGCGAGCCTGGCGTCATCAACGAGGAGCTGAACCGGCACACCGGCCGGCACGGCCTGGTGTTCGGTCCAGATCCCTCCTCCCACTCCCGGTGCGTGATCGGCGGCAACATCGGCAACAACTCCTGCGGCATCCACTCGGTGCAGTCACAGCTCTACGGACCGGGCCCGCGCACCAGCGACAACACCCACGCACTGGAGATCGTCACCTACGATGGTGAGCGCTTCTGGGTGGGCGTGGGCGAGGAGGGTCGGCTGGACGACATCATCGCCCAGGGCGGCCGCAAGGGTGAGATCTACGCGGCGCTGCGGAGTCTGCGCGACAAGTACGCCGACGCCATCCGCGCCGGGTTCCGCTCGGCGGACGAGGTGCCCCGCCGGGTGTCGGGCTATAACCTGGACGAACTCCTGCCCGAACGCGGATTCAACGTGGCGCGCGCACTGGTCGGCACCGAGAGCACCTGCGCCACCGTCCTGCAGGCTGTCCTGATGCTCACCCCGGCCCTGCTGCAGCGCACCCTCGTCGTCGTGGAGTACGACGATCTCGCGGCGGCCGCCGAGCACTGCACGGAGATCATCGAGCAGTTCAGACCAATCGGCCTGGAGGGACTCGACAACGAGCTCATCCGCGACCAGCAACTGCAGAAGATGAACGTGGAGGACCTCAAGGAGCTGCCGCTCCTGGGAGGCGGCGCCTGGCTGCTGGTGCAGTTCGGTGCGGACAGCGCCGAGGAGTCCACCGCGCAGGCCGAGCGTTTCACGCGGTGGCTCACGGACGAGCGAGGGTACGAGCAAAACCGCATCCGCATCGCCAAGAGCGAGCAGGAAGGCGGCACCAGCGAACGGCTCTGGGCGATCCGGGAGAGCGGCCTCGGCTCGACCGCCTTCCCGCCCGACGGCAAGGACCACTGGCCCGGCTGGGAGGACTCCGCCGTCCCGCCGGATCGGATCGGCGAGTACGTCCGCAAGTTGCGCAAGGTCATGGACAGGCACGGCATCACCGGAGCCATGTACGGCCACTTCGGGCAGGGCTGCATCCACTGCCGCCTCAGCTTCGACCTGCGCACCGCCGACGGCATCGCCACCTACCGGGCGTTCATGGAGGAGGCCGCCGACCTGTGCGTCTCCATGGGCGGCTCGGTCTCCGGGGAACACGGCGACGGGCAGCAGCGCGCGGAGCTGCTGGAGAAGCAGTACGGTGCCGAACTGGTCGAGGCCATGAGGGAGTTCAAAGCGATCTGGGACCCGCAGTGGAAGATGAACCCCGGCAAGGTGGTGGACCCCTACCGCCTCGACGAGAACCTCAAACTCGGCACCGACTACAACCCCCCGCGCCTGCCGGTGAAGTTCTCCTACAAGGAGGACGGAGGAGACTTCGCCCACGCGACCCTGCGCTGCGTCGGCATCGGCAAGTGCCGGGTCCCGCAGGCCGAGACGACGATGTGTCCCAGCTACCAGGTCACCCGCGAGGAGAAACACTCCACCCGAGGCCGAGCCCGCCTGCTCTACGAGATGCTCAAGGGCGAGGTCATCACCGACGGCTGGCAGTCCCGGGAGGTCTACGACGCCCTCGACCTGTGCCTCGCGTGCAAGGGCTGCACCAACGACTGCCCCGTCAACGTCGACATGCCGACGTACAAAGCCGAGTTCCTCCACCACTACTTCAAGTCGCCGAAACGTCGGCGCCCCCGCTACGCCTACGCCTTCGGATTCATCGACCAGACGGCAAGGATCGCCTCCCGCATCCCGGAGGTGGCCAACCTCGTCACGCAGACCCCGGGCCTGTCCCACGTGGCGAAGCTGGTGGCGGGTATCGACCGGCGCCGTCCTCTGCCGCGATTCGCGTCCATGACCCTCCAGGACTGGTTCGCGCAGCGGGGTGGCACCGCCAATCCCGGCGGCCGGCCGGTCGTCCTGTTCCCGGACACCTTCAACAACCACTTCCACACCGAAGTCGGCGTGGCCTGCGTGGAGGCGATCGAGGCAGCGGGCTGGCGAGTCATCATGCCCGCCCAGCACATCTGCTGCGGCCGGCCGCTGTACGACTACGGCTTCCTCGACGTCGCCGAGCGCTACCTGCACCACGTCCTGGACGTCCTGCGGCCACACGTGCGGACCGGCACGCCCGTCGTCGGCATGGAGCCGAGCTGCCTGGCCGTCTTCAAGGACGAGCTCACCAAACTCCTCCCGCACGACGACGACGCCCGCCGACTCGCCCAGAACGCCCACCACTTCGCGGAGTTCTTCCAGCACTTCGACATCGAACCGCCGAAGCTCGACGGAAAGGCGCTCCTGTGGGGCCACTGCCACCACCGCGCCACCGGCGGCATGGACCCGGAACAGGAACTGCTGGAGAAGATGGGCCTCGACGTCCGGAACCTGCAGGGCGGCTGCTGCGGACTCGCCGGCTCCTGGGGATTCGAGACCGGCAAGTACCAGATCTCCGTCGAATGCGGAGAGCAGGCACTCCTGCCCGCCGTGCGCGACGCCGACGACGACTGCCTCGTGGTGGCCGACGGGTTCTCCTGCAAGACCCAGATCAAGGACGCCGGCACCGGCCGGCACGCCCTGCACATCGCCGAGGTGATGAAGCTCGCCCGCGACCACGGCAAGCACGCGGTGCGCCGACTTCCGGAACGCGCCGCCGCCTCCGCGCCGGAGCCCGCGGTCCGCACTCGGGTGATCCGGCTCTCGGCCGCCGCCGCGATCGCGGCGGCGGCCGCCGCGGCCGGCTTCCGGATCGCACGCCGCTGAATCCGCCGAACCGCAGTCCCGGGCAGATCGTCGCCCCGGCCATGGCCTGCCGCGGCAGCTGGGACAGGTCCGTGCGGCGTGGGTCCGTCGACTCCCCTGACTGCGGTGGGGTGGCGCCGGCTCTGGAGACGGGAGGAACGCGAGCGAATCGGCCGCAAGTTCCGCAAGACCGAGGACCACGCTCCCACGCGGGCGCTCACGGTGGCGCTTGGCCATTGCCGCTCGTGTCTCACCGGTCAGGGGTGTGGATGGGCGCGGTCTGCCGCCCGGGCCTGCTCCGCACGGCGTTCGGCTTCCGCCGGTGGTGCGGTCGCCTCGGCGATCCGGGTACGCAGGTACGGGGTGGTGGGGAGGGGGACCCTGGAGCGGTGGAACCAGCGGCTGAGCCGCAGACGTAGGCGGCGCACACTCGGGCGGATCCAGAGCCACGGCCACAGCCAGGGCTGACGCCACGCGTGGCGGTGTCGGGTCGGCGGCGGCAGGCGTTCCTCGGTGAGGACCTCGTCGGGGTAGCGCACCAGGATGCCGTGAGCTGCTCCGCTGCTCAGGGCGGTGCGCTGCCGTCGATAGCCGGCGCCTTCAGGCCGGACGGTGCTGATGGCATCGCCTTCGCGGAGGCGGTCGTGGTCCTGGAGCTGGAGACCGAGACACAGTCTGCGGGTGGCCCGGTAGACGAGGAATGGCAGGATCAGTAGGCAGATCCGCAGGGTGTAGGTGATGAGGTGCAGCTGGAGGTGGAACTCCAGGGCGAAGATGTCCTGCCCGGCGAGGAGCATCAGCAGGACGTAGACGGTGACTCCGGCCGCGCCGACAGCCGTTCGGGTGGCCTGGTTGCGCGGGCGGTCGCAGAGGTGGTGCTCACCGGTGTCGGCGGTGATCCACGCCTCGAAGAACGGCCAGGCGTAGAGGGTGCCGAACATCAGCAGGGGGACGACGACACCGGGGACGAACGCGGTCCACGCGAAGGTGTGCCCCCACAGTCGGGTCTCGTAGCCGAGCATGCCGCGCAGTGCGCCCTCGAGGAAGCCGACGTACCAGTCGGGCTGTGAGCCGCTGGAGACCTGGTCGGTGCGGTAGGGCCCGTACATCCAGATCGGGTTGATCTGCATGAGGGCGGAGAGAACCGCCATGAGACCGGAGAGCGTGAAGAACAGGCCGATGGACTTCGCGGCGTAGGCGGGGAAGAGCGGCTTGCCGACGACGTTGCTGTTGGTGCGCCCCTTCTCGGCCCACTGGGTGTGCTTGAGGTAGACGACCAGCATGAGGTGAACGGTGATGAGCGCGATGAGTAGGCCGGGGACGAGCAGGATGTGCGTGGGGTAGAGCCGAGGGATGAGCGCGTGGCCGGGATACTCCCCGCCGAAGATGAAGAACTGCAGGTAGCTGCCGACGATCGGGATCGACAGGACGATGCCTTCGGCCGTGCGCAGTCCGGTGCCGGACTGCAAGTCGTCGGGCAGGGAGTAGCCGGCGAAGCCTTCGAAGACGGCGAGCGCGAACATCGTTACACCGATGACCCAGTTGAGCTCGCGCGGGCGGCGGAACGCGCCGGTGAAGAACACCCGCAACAGGTGCAGCGTGATCGAGCCGACGAAGACCAGCGCAGCCCAGTGGTGCATCTGGCGCATCAACAGGCCACCGCGGACGTCAAAGGTGATGCGCAGGGTCGAGGCGTACGCTTCCGACACCTGCTCGCCGCGCAGCGGCGCGTAGGTGCCATGGTAGGCACTCTCGGTCATGTCCGGCACGAAGAAGAAGGTCAGGAAGACGCCAGTGGCGACGAGGACCACGAAGCTGTAGAGCGCGAGTTCGCCGAGCAGGAACGACCAGTGGTCGGGGAAGACCTTGCGCAGGAACTCCTTTCCGGCGGCGTACACCGGCACGCGGGCGTCGAGTGCGTCCGCGGCCCGTTGGGCGCGCCTGCCCCAGCGGTTCATCCTGTGCCTTCCCTTCCCTGGTGGCGCCGGGGGAGCGTCATGCCTCGTTCACCAGCGCCTGGGTCTCCTCCCGGCTGATCCACCGCCAGGTGGAGGCCAGTGCCGCCACCGGGACCGGGAGCATGGTCGTGATCATGATGAGCCCGTCGGTGGACTCCCCTGATGCGATCAGGGCGACGGCGGGCAGGTCGAGCAGCGGCGCGGCCGAGTAGAGATAGACGCAGCGGGCCGGTGGACTGAGCGGACGGTACGGTGTGAGGACCGGCAGCCAGAACAGGGCCGCGGCCCCGAGCAGGGGGATCGCCGTGAGGATGTGCTCGCCGGCGGTGAAGTGGTGCAGCCGCCCGGCCAGGATGGCGGCGGCGTGCACCGCCGCGTAGAGGGCGAGGGCGACGGGAGCGGGGACGGCCAGCCGCCGCCAGATCGAGGCGCGGCGGGAGGCCAGGACGCCGATGGGCAGCAGAACGGAGCCGGCGACACCGGTGACGGCCATGGAGAGTGCGTGCTCGGTCATTCGCCGCGGTCCTCGGCCGCACGACGGTCATGCACCGAGAGTGCTGCGGCCAGTGCCAGGAGCGGGACGGCGATGGCGAGCGTCCACCAGCCGTAGATGAAACCGGCGCCCGCCAGCGCGAGTCCGGCGCCAGCCGGGAGGACGGCGGATCCGCCGTGTACGGGGGCCGAGCGCGCTCGCCTGGCGCTGCCGGGGCGGCGGTCAGCCAGCAGGATTGCGCCGGCGGCGAGTTCGACCATGCCGACCACTGCTGCGTACAGCCACACAGCGTAGCCACCCTCTCCATAGCCCGCCAGGAGAGCGGCCAGTAAGCCGTTGCCCAGGCCCCAAGCGGCCACGACAGCGGGCCCCGGGTGGCGAATCGTCATCGCCGGACCGCCCCCTGTTTCTGGCGGAGGTCCAGGAGCGGGGCGGGACTGATGATCGGCGGAAGCGGTCGTTCGGGCGGGAAATTGAGCGCGGGCGGCGGGGAGGTGGTGGCCCACTCCAGGGTGTGGCTCTGCCACGGGTCGTCGGGCGCGCGATCGCGGCGCAGGGCCGCGCGCACGAGGTTCGCCAGGAAGGCGAGCATGCCCAGTGCGAGCAGTGCGGCGCCGCAACTGGCCAGCAGGTTGAGCGTGGTGAACCCGTCGAACCGCTCGTAGGTGGAAACGCGGCGGGGCATGCCGAGGTAGCCGAGTCCGAACATCGGCAGGAAGGTCAAGTTCGTGCCGGCGGTCAGCAGCCAGAAGTGAAGGCGGCCCAGCCGTTCGTCCAGCAGGACTCCGGTGACCTTGGGGAACCAGTAGTAGAAGCCGGCGAACAGGGCGAAGGCGCTTCCGGCGAACAGGACGTAGTGCAGGTGGGCCACCACGAAGTAGCTGTCGGTGACGTGGTAGTCGATCACCGGGGTGCCGACCATGATCCCGCTCAGGCCGCCGATGAGGAACTGGACGATGAAGGCGAGGGCGAACAGCATCGGAACCTTCAGGACGAGCCGGCCGCCGAGGATCGTGCCGACCATGCTGAAGTATTCGATCCCGGCGGGCATCAGCAGCAGGACCGAGGTCAATGAGTAATAGTCGTTGACGACTTGCCCGGTGGCGAACATGTGGTGGCCCCACACGCTCATCGACAGGGCGGAGAAGGCCAGCAGGGACAGGACGGTGCCGTGGTAGCCGAAGAAACGGCGGCCGGAGAAGACCGCGAGGACCTCGGAGGCGGCGCCCAGGTAGGGGAAGAACATCACGTAGACGACCGGGTGCCCGTAGAACCAGAACAGGTGCTGGTAACCGATGTTCCAGACGTTGTGGGTGAAGATCTCCGGGGAGATGCGTCCGGCGGTCAGCAGGGCGAGCGCCGCCAGGAGCGCGGGGAACGCGCCGATCACCATGAGGCAGCTGGCCAGCATGGACCAGGTGAACACCGGCATCCGGAGCATCGTCATGCCGCGGGCCCGTCGGCGCAGGATGGTCCACAGCACGGCCCAGCCCATCATCAGCGTGCCGGTCACGGCCAAGAAGGTACCGAGTACCCACAGGCTGCTGCCGAAGCCGGGGGAGTACGTACCGCCGGACAGCGGGGGATAGGAGAACCAACCAGCTGTGTGCGCGCCGTTGCTGGCGGCGAAGCCGGAGAGCATGGCCACCGCACCCAGCGCGTACAGCCAGTAGCCGAGCAGCACCGTGCGGGGCATGGCAATGGCCGGCGCGCCGATCTGGAGCGGCACCAGGTAGACGCCCAGGCCCAGCGCGAAGGGGGTCATGACCAGGTAGATCATGCCGGAGCCGTGGATGGTGAACAGCTGGTTGTAGGTGTGGGTGTCGACGACGTGCCCGTCCGGCTGGGCGAGTTGGCCCCGCATGATCAGGGCGAGCGTTCCCATGGCGAAGAGCAGGGCCAGCGAGGTGCCGAGAATGAGGATGCCGATCCGCTTGTGATCGGTGCTGGTCAGCCAGCCGA
Organism: Kitasatospora sp. NPDC029312; assembly: GCF_055569215.1. Lineage (NCBI taxonomy): Bacteria > Bacillati > Actinomycetota > Actinomycetes > Kitasatosporales > Streptomycetaceae > Kitasatospora > Kitasatospora sp. NPDC029312. The sequence continues at coordinate 26,954 of NZ_JBVHXY010000068.1, forward strand.
GCCAGCTTCCGGGCGAGGGCACGGTCGGCGGCGGGTACTCCTGCTGCTCGGTGGCGGGCGAGGTCATGCCGCCGCCGCAGCGGGCGCGGTGTGGGCTGGCTGCCACTTCTCGAACTCGGACGGGGAGACGGCGCGCAGACGGAAATCCATCAGGTGGTGGTTCTGTCCGCAGAACTCGGCGCAGCGGCCGACCCAGTCGCCTTCGTGGTCGAGCGTCATCGTGAAGGAGTTCGTGTGGTCCGGGAAGGCGTCGAGCTTGAACCGGAGATCGGGCACCCACAGCGAGTGGATGACGTCCTTGGACGTGAGGCTGACGCGCACGGGGCGGCCTGTCGGTACCACCAGGGTCGGGACCGTGCCGTGGGTGCAGTCGGCCCGGACCGAGGCCGCCGTGCCGGGGTAGTCGAACTGCCAACACCACTGGAAAGCAGTCACGTTGACATCCAGAGGAGGTCCGGGCGGGTCACGGTGCTCCCGGTGGTTGGCCAGCGCCGTGAACGTCACGAGGAACGCGGCGATGCCGCCCAACGCGGACAGGTAGATCAGTTCGAGGGTCTTCCTTTCGTGACGCCCGGAGGCCTCGACTCCGGGCCGGGCCCTGCGCCGGACGACGGCGAAAGTGACTCCCGCGCCCACCAGTGCGAAGACGACCGCCGCCATGACGGACTCCACCGCGAACACATCGTGGAATGTTCGGACGAAATACATCGAGTGTCGGGCTCCTAGGCTCCGAGGGCGACAGCAACCCATTACGGTGAGTGGTCGATTCCGGACGCTACGCTACGGAAGGCTTGAGATGGTTCGAGCCGCGACACGCGTAGGAACCTCGACGCGTCCATCCGCGCCGCGTTAGCGCCGATCGCTGCCGGGCACACGACGCCGTTCGATGTCAATCGGTGAGGAGGCCAATCATGAGCACAACCTCGAACGGCGCCGATCAAGGCATCGGTGAGGCGGCCCGCCGCCTCACCGACTCCACCGCGGATCTGGTCCGTCAGGAGATGAACCGCGTGCGGAGCGACCTGATCGCGACCGTGCGACAGGCGGGACTTGGCGCCGGCCTCCTGGTGGGAGCGGGCGTGTGCGGAATCCTGGGCCTGGCCACGGCCCACCTGACCCTGCTACGGACCCTGGAAAAGCGTTCTCGCCTCGAGCCTCAGCAGCTTTCCCGGCATCCGCCTACCTGTCCGAAGCCGCGGCTTTGCTGCCCGCTGCGCGCCGGCGGCTTGACGAGGCACTCAACCAGGGGACGAACGCTCTCCAGCAGGCCCAAAGCGACGTCGAGGACGCCAGAACATCCTCCTGAGGTGCCAGTCCGAGGCGCTCACCCCTGCCGGTCGGATTCACCTCCGTCCGTGGGCGTCGAGTCGGTGCGGCTCCATCCGAAGACTTCCAAGCCCTCGACTTGAACGGACCTCCGTCTGACGGGAGCCGAGGGGAAGGGTCGGGGCGGGCTGCCGGGTGTCACGGGGGTCTGACTGCTCGGCGCGGCGGGCGTCACCGCACCCGCAACGAGCCCGGCGGGGTGTTCCGGGGGGAGGGCGCCGCCGCCCGGCGCGCGCGAAGCGAGACGCCAGCCGTCGGATCAACAGCAGGAGCGCAGCACCGCGAGCACGACGGAGTGGAAGGGCGTCCTGGTTCGGAACGGCCGGGTGCTGTTAAAGGTGCGCGGCGATGCCGGGCGTGGAGCTGCGGCTCGTCGCTAAGGGACGGACCGTGGTTTCTGTGTGCGGGTCTCGTGCCTGGTCCGCAGCCGCAAGACGAGTCTGGCGGCGCAGACGGTCAGGGCAGCCGCCCATGCCCAGGCCAGGCAGGCGAGGACCACGGGCGGGCGAAGGGCGACAGCGACCGCGGACCAGCCGCACGCGAGGGCGACGAGCAGCACCAGCCAGGTGGTCCGGATCCGGGCTAGCCGGTGCAGCAGCCGGTCGACGCCACCGCCCACTCGGGGGGGACGCATGGTGCTCATCGCGAGGTCGAGTTCCCGGTCGGCGCGAAGGTGTTCCTCGATTCCGCCAAGGATCAGGTGCTCGCGCCAGGAGAGTCCTGAGCCCATCGTGATCGCCTCCTCGCGGGCCGCTACCCAGGGCAATGGCAGCTGTCGACGACGGGGCGTGTGTCCGTGGGGTATTGGGCTGAAACGGGTGACATCCGGAGCGAGCCTGCCGCCGAGCAGGTCAGGCCGCGGCGCGGTTTCCTGCCAGTCGGGTCGGGCAGGCGCGAGTGCACGAGAAGGTTCAGCCGGATGAGAGGAACGAGACGATGCCACAGGTCGCGGATTTCGTACTGCAGCGCTTGAGGGAGTGGGGCGTCCACCGGGTCTACGCTTACCCGGGCGACGGCATCAACGGGCTGCTCGGTGCGTTCGATCGCGCCGAAGGCGATCCGGAGTTCATCCAGCCTCGGCACGAGGAGATGGCCGCCTTCATGGCCTGCGCGCACGCCAAGTTCACCGGCGAGGTGGGGTGTTGCGCTGCCACTTCGGGGCCGGGCGCGGTCCACCTCCTGAACGGGCTGTACGACGCCAAGCTCGACCACCAACCGGTCGTCGCTGTGATCGGCCAGCAGAAGACCCTGTGCCTCGGCTCGCACTACCAGCAGGAGATCGCGCTCGAGCATCTCTTCGCCGATGTCTCCGAGTACTGCCAGATGATCGTCAACCCAGCCCAAGCCCGGCACGTCATCGACCGGGCGTTCAAGACCGCGCTCACCCTGCGGGGTGTCGCCACGATCATCATCCCGGAGGACATCCAGGAGGAGGAGGCCCAGCCGTCACCGCCCCGTACCCATGGCGCGGTGTTCTCCAGCGTCGGCTGGAGCCGCCCTCGTGTGCTGCCCAACGAAGGCGAACTGCGCAAGGCCGCCGACATCCTCAACGACGGCAGCCGGGTCGCCATGGTCATCGGCCAGGGTGCGGCCGAAGCCGCCGGCGAGGTCATCGAGACCGCCGAGCTGCTCGGGGCGGGCGTCGCCAAGGCCCTGCTGGGCCGCGAGGTGCTGCCCGACGACCTGCCGTTCGTGACCGGCCCGATCGGCCTGCTCGGCAGCATCCCCAGCGACCGGATGATGCAGCGCTGCGACACCCTGCTGATGGTCGGCACGAGCTTCCCCTACAGCGAGTGGCTGCCCGAGGAGGGCAAGGCCCGCGGCGTGGAGATCGACATCGACGGCCGCATGATCGGTATCCGCTACCCGATGGACGCCCACCTCGTCGGGGACGCCAAGGAGACCCTGCGCGCCCTGATCCCGTTGCTGCACCGCAAGGAAGACCGCTCCTGGCGTGAGGAGATCGAGGGCAACGTCCGCGAGTGGGGCGACATCCTGGACAAACGCGCCCACCAGCACTTCGACGGGAAGATCAACCCGCAGGCCGTCGCCCACGAACTGTCGCCGCGCCTGCCTGACGGGTGCATCCTCACCGCCGACTCCGGCTCCGGCACCAACTGGTGGGCCCGGTACCTCGACCTCAAACCCGGGATGCACGCCTCGCTCTCCGGCACCCTGGCCACCATGGGCCCCGGCGTGCCCTACGCCATCGCCGCCCGCTTCGCCTACCCCGACCACCCGGTGATCGCCTTCGTCGGCGACGGCGCCTTCCAGATGAACGGCATGAACGAGATGATCACCGTCAAGCGCTACTGGGACCGGTTGGCCGGCGGCGCCCCGTTCATCTTCTGCGTCTTCAACAACCAGGACCTCAACCAGGTCACCTGGGAGCAGCGCGCCATGGCCGGCGACCCCAAGTTCCCCGGTTCCCAGTGGATCCCCGACGTCCCCTACGCCCGGTACGCCGAACTCCTCGGCCTCAAGGGCATCTTCTGCGACCAGCCCGAGCATGTCGGTGCGGCCTGGGACGAGGCCCTGTCGAGCAGGGCACCGGTCGTCCTGGAGTTCAAGGTGGACCCGGACATCGCTCCGATTCCGCCGCACACGATGAAGTCCCAGGCCAAGAAGACCGCCAAGGCGATGCTCCACGACCCGGACCGGGGCCCGATCGCCAAACGGGGACTGCGCCAGAAGGTCCTGGAGTTCACCAGCCATCTGCCCGGCCGCCACTGACAACGGGCACTGGAGGACCATCCGCGATGAGTGATGCGCCCACAGTGGACGGCCTCGCCGTCCATGCCTTCACCGTGCCCACCGACGGACCGGACGGCACCGAGCAGGACGGCACGCTGGAATGGGCCGCGACCACCATGGTCCTGGTCGAGGCCCACGCCGGAGCCCGCACCGGCATCGGTTACACCTACGGCGACGTCTCCACCGCCGCCTTCATCGAGTCC
>NZ_JBVHXY010000069.1:0-31087 GCF_055569215.1 Kitasatospora sp. NPDC029312
CTGGAACAGCTCCCACAACTCGTCCGGCACCAGCCGCTCCACGATCATCACCCGCGAAGCCTACCCAGCGATCCAAATGAGATGTCTTCTTAGACCTCATGCCGGTACGCCCCCCACCGGTCGGTGCGAGGCCTGCTGCCGCACAACCTCACCCCCGGCCCCCGGCCCCCTCCCTTGGGCCCAGCCGATGGCCGGTCGTGGGCGGCGCGTCCGGGTGGCTGCTGGCAACGGGCAGCGCCTGGGCCCACGGGAAGAACTATCCACGGGCATCAAGCCGGTAGATCCGGACTCAGCGCACCAGGCAAGGGGGTTCTGACAGTACCTGTATCACCAGGGTCTCCCAGACGCCCAAAACGCCTGTCAACCTGGTTGAGTTGAATCGAAAGCGCCGACAACACTCCATGGACACGCACTGCAGCTTCATCCCAGGTTCAATTCAGCTGCCCCGAATGCGCGACCGCGTCGGCGCATTGTTGCACGGCAGAAGGGACGGAGATCAATGGCGGACGCCCGACTCACCCATCGCACAGAACTTTTCGATCTGAGTGGGAAGTATGCCCTTGTCACTGGCGGCACCAAGGGCATTGGGATGATGATAGCGCGCGGCCTTCTCCAGGCGGGCGCCCGCGTCGTCATCAGCTCACGCAAGGCAGACGCGTGCGCGAAGGCACAGCATCTACTGTCCGAATTCGGCGACGTTCAAGCAATTCCCGCCGACCTGTCCAGGCACGACGAGTGTCAGCGCCTCGCTGATCTTGTCAAGGCCGACTCGGAACGCCTGGACATCCTCGTCAACAACGCGGGAGCGATGTGGCGCGAGCCGCTGGCGACGTTCCCGGACGAGGCCTGGGACGCAGTGATCGACCTCAACCTCAAGTCGCCGTTCTGGCTGGTGCAGGCGCTGCTTCCCGCACTTCGCAGGGCGGGCACCGCCGATGATCCCGCGCGGATCATCAACATCGGCAGTATTGCCGCCATCCACGTCGCCCAGTCGCCCAACTACTCGTACGCAAGCAGCAAAGCGGCACTCCATCAACTCACCCGAGTGCTTGCCAGAGAGCTGGGCCCACAGCACGTCACGGTGAACGCGGTAGCACCGGGAGTGTTCCCGTCACAGATGATGGCGTCCACGCTCGAGGCCATCGGCGACACGATCGCGGCGGCGGCCCCTCTGCGCCGGCTCGGCCGCGACGACGACATGGCGGGTATCGCCGTGTTCCTCGCCAGCCGGGCCGGGTCCTACCTCACGGGCACCATCATCCCGGTAGACGGCGGCATCGCGACGACCGCAACGGGTACCCCCTAGGCTGCGGAACGGGCTTACGGTGAGGGGATGGCCACGATGGATCTACGCACCGAGATTCGGGAGTTTCTCAGCTCGCGTCGCGCCCGCATCGCACCCGAGCAGGCAGACCTGCCCGCTTACGGCGGCAACCGTCGAGTCAAAGGTCTGCGCCGCGAGGAGGTAGCGCTACTGGCGGGTGTGTCGGTCGACTACTACGTGCGCATGGAGCGCGGCAGCCTCACCGGTGCCTCCGACGGCGTACTCGACGCATTGGCCTCTGCCTTGCAACTCGACGAGGCCGAGCGCGACCACCTGTTCCACCTCGCCCGCCAATCCAGGGCGCCCAGCGGCCCACGCCGGCGCAGGTCTGTCTTGACGGTGCGCTCGACACTGCAGCAGGTGCTCGACGCGATCTCTGATGCGCCGGCCTGGATCTGTAACGGCCGTTATGACGTGCTCGCCATGAATCAACTCGCCCGCGCGCTGTTTTCACCGGTGCTGGCCGACCCGCGACGGCCAGCGAACACAGCGCGGTTCGTCTATCTGAACTCCGCGGCGGCCAAAGATTTCTTCGTCGACTACGACCGAATTGCCGGTGACGCGGCCGCGAAGTTACGTATGGAAGCCGGCCGCAATCCGCACGACGAGGAGCTGATCGCCTTGGTCGGCGAACTGTCAACATGCAGTGAGCTATTCCGGCAGCGGTGGGCATCTCAGGACGTGCGGCTGCACCGGTCCGGACGCAAGCGGGTGCACCATCCGATCGTGGGCCGGCTCGACTTGGACGTCGAGTCCCTGGAACTGCCCGCCGAACCCGGCCTGTACCTCACCGTCTACACCGCAGCAGCGGGCACGCCAACCGCTGACAATTTGGCGCTCCTGGCGTCGTGGGCGGCCACCCAACAGACGCTGGCGTCCGAGCTCGAAGCACACAACGGATAGCACCGCCTGGGGTCTTCGCCGGGGTAGGTCACCCTCGCCCCGTCCGCGCTCATAATCCTGGTCCTGGTCCTCATCGACCATACGGGGCCGCAGGCGCCAGGCGGGAACGGTCGACGGGTGAGGTCCGCCGCCGGCTAGTGCTCTGACCGGGAAGGTTCGCCGGGTCAGCAGTTCCAGCGGTTGGATGTCCGGGGACGTCGGATCCGACCGTTGGGGGTGTGGTGGCTGAGCCTGTCCGTGTGCGCAGGTTGACCGACCAGGAGGGTCAGAAGCTGCAGCAGATCGTGCGCCGGGGCAGCGCCAGCTCGGTGCGCTACCGGCGCGCGATGATGCTGCTGGCCTCGGTCGGTGGAAACCGGGTCCCTGTGATCGCGAAGCTGGTGCAGGCCGATGAGGACACTGTCCGCGACGTGATCCACCGGTTCAACGAGATCGGCCTAACCTGCTTGGACCCTCGGTGGGCGGGAGGCCGTCCCCGCCTTCTGAGTCCTGACGACGAGGACTTCGTCGTTCAGACGGCCACCACCCGCCCGACCAAGCCCGGACAGCCTTTCACTCGCTGGTCGATCCGCAAACTCGCCGCCTACCTGCGGAAGGTGCACGGCCGTGCGATCCGGATCGGCCGCGAGGCGTTACGGTGCCTGCTCGCCCGCTGCGGCGTGACCTTCCAGCGCACCAAGACCTGGAAGGAGTCGCCTGACCCGGAGCGCGACGCCAAGCTGGACCGCATCGAGGAGGTGCTGGAACGCTTCGCGGACCGCGTGTTCGCGTTCGACGAGTTCGGGCCGCTCGGCATCCGCCCCACCGCAGGAGCCGGCTGGGTTCCCGCCGGTCGCCCCGAGCGCCATCCCGCGACCTACCACCGCACCCACGGGGTGCGGTACTTCCACGGTTGCTATTCCGTCGGAGACGACCGGCTGTGGGGCGTCAACCGCCGCGCGAAGGGGGCGGTGAACACCCTGGCCGCACTGAGGTCGATCCGGGCCGCGCGCCCGGACGGCGCCCCGATCTACGTCATCCTGGACAACCTGTCCGCCCACAAGGGCGACAAGATCCGTCGCTGGGCGAAGAAGAACCGCGTCGAGCTGTGCTTCACCCCGACGTACGCCTCCTGGGCCAACCCGATCGAAGCCCATTTCGGGCCTCTGCGGCAGTTCACGATCGCGAACTCCCATCATCGCAACCACAGCGTGCAGACCCGGGCCTGCGCCTACCTGCGCTGGCATAACACCAACGCCCGCCACCCCGACGTCCTCGCGGCGCAGCGTCGCGAACGCGCCCGCATCCGAAGCGAGAAGAGCATCCGCTGGGGCGGACGTCCCTTGCCGTCGCAACCTGAAGGATCTGACGAATCCATGCGGTCGCAGCCCGAACGTGTAGAAGAGCACCGGACAGACGAATCACTCGCGCATACGGGCTGACGCGGACGAGGCGAGCATCGCTTTGAGGATGCGATGCAGCTCAACGCGGTCCTGGGGTGTGACCCTTGCCAACCTGCGGTCGTACTCCGCCGCGAGGGCTGCAAGTGCTCGATCGCGTGCTTGCGTGCCCTCAGCGGTCAGTACGAGCCGATGACGCCGCAAGTCCGCCTCGTCGATCTCGCGGCGGACAAAGCCCTTGGCGACGAGGTTGCGAACGTAGACCGTCACGCTCGCCTTGGGCAGCAGCAGCGCAGTCGCGATCTCGGCCGGGTACGGCGATGCCTCCACCTCGGCCAGGACGAAGAACTCCTTCGTCTCCAACCCGAGCTCGACCAGCTCCCGTGTGCAGGCATCCATTACGACGCCCAGTAGCCGCTGGTTCAGCGTCCACAGCTGCGCCCCGTCGACTGACATGCGCCCCTCCATCCATGCGGTAGAGTTTCGTACTAGTCTCAGATCGTACAAGAAGCCACTTTGTACTGGACTCCCGTGGAACGACGATCTCACGAAGGAGGCCGCGCATGCTTCAGCACCTCACGATCCCGCGCGGTCCCATAAACCTCGCCGCGGACCTCCACCTGCCCGCCAACGCCGACAGCAGCGCACCGCTGCGCGCTGTAGTGCTCTCCACCCCAGGCAGCAGCGTGAAGGAGCAGATCGGCGCCGATTACGCCTCCCGTCTCGCCACCCGCGGCATCGCGGCGCTCGTCTTCGACCCCGCCCATCAGGGCCGGAGCGAGGGTGAGCCCCGCGACCTCGAAGACCCCTACCGCCGGGGTGAGGACATCTCCTACGCCATCGACGTGCTCACCACGACCGCCGGTATCGATCCGCAGCGCATCGGCGTCCTCGGTATCTGCGCCGGTGGGGGCTACGCCGTGCACACCGCCCGCACGGACCACCGCATCAAGGCGGTCGGCACGGTCGTCCCCGTCAATATCGGCGCCGCGTTTCGCAGCTTCTCCCCCGACGGTCCGGCCGCAGCACTCGACGCCCTCGCGGATGCACGTACCGAAGAGGCCCGCTCCGGCGAGACGACCCGCGTGAACTGGCTGCCCGACACCCTTGAGGACGCCGCGGCAGCGGGCCTGACCGACATCGACACCACTCAGGCCGTCACCTACTACCGCACCGAGCGCGGCGGCAACGAACACTCCACGAATCGGCGCCTCTTGCGCAGCGACTCCCTCCTGCTGGGCTACGACGCGTTCCACTTGGCCGATCGGCTCATGACCCAGCCACTCCTGGTCATCCTCGCTGGACGCGTCGGCAACACCGGCTCCTACGACACCGGCATGCAGCTGTGGAAGCTGGCCCCCAACCCCGTCGACCTCATGGTGATCGACGGCGCCGGCCACTACGAGATGTATGACGAGCCCGAATACGTCGACACTGCCGTCGAACGACTCACCAGCTTCTACATGAACAACCTGTAAGGCATCCGAACCGGCGAACCTATGCGGTCAGAGCACTAGTGCTGTTCCGCGGACGTTCGTGGAGGGCGTTGATCAGGCGGCCTTGAGTGGGGTGCCTCAACGCTCTCGCGCCGGCCATCCTGGTGCCGATAGGACTCGTCGTCCTCGTCGGCCCACCAGCTTCCTGGACCGGGCGCGGCGGGTGTTCGGCTGCTCAGCGTGAGGATCGGTCCCACGGCACCGGTTCCTTCTTGCGCGGCGGACCGGGGGTGGGCCCCGGCCCGTGAGCGCCTATCCAACGCCCGCCGGAGAACAAGGTCAACACCTTTACAGGGCACGGGCCGTCAGAGCCGGCTGCGCTGTACGACGGGCCGGGCAGGACGGCTCTGGTCGGTGCCGCGCAGCGTGAGGGCCACGGTGCGGGTGCGCTCCCGTCAGCTCACGACCTGGCGCAGCGTGGCAGGGTCGACGTGGTGAGTGAGGTCGCGGACGGCTGGGTGGTCGTCGCCGGTGAGAGGTCGGCGCGGTCGATGGCGCTGGTGAGGGGCTGGCAGCGGTGCCGGGCCACGGGGCATGCGGACAGCCCGACCCCGGTGCGGAGGGCATTGCCGATCCGCGACCTCCGCGCTCCCACGCCCTTCCCTGCGTGCAGATACGACTTGTCGCGCGCGCGGGTGAACCCGTCGCTTCCTCCGCAGGCGGGCGGCCGCTAGGAAGATCCACGACCGCCAATGTCGATCCCCGAAGCGGACCCCGATGCGATCCAGCATGACCGCCGCGCGCGCCGCCACCGCCCTGCTCTCCCTCACCGGCGGGCCGGGATGGGCAGATCCCGGCCGGAACGTGCTCTTCCGGGGAGGTGAGCGCGGTCAGGGCGGTGGCGGCGTCCTGCTCGACGATCCTGCGGTGGTCCTCACAGCGCCCGCCGGAGCGCGCCCTATGCACCGTTGCGCCGCCGGCCGGTGTCGGTCAGCGAGTTTGTCGAAGCGGGTGCGATCGTGCGGAACGGCTTATAGAGGGTCCCACCTTCGGTCACACTCTCGGTCCCTCGCTGGAGACACCCTTCATCCCCCTGTGGGGCCTCCCTCCGGTGCAACCCGGATCTGTCACCTCAGCGAGGGCTCCGTTGGGATCATCGGGTCCGCCACTGGCGGTCGGGCAGGAAGCGCACGTCGTACCGCTCGGGGACGGTTGCGAACTTGTGGGGTTCGGGGACGACCGGTTCCCCTGGCAGGCCGAGGTGTTCGGTGGGCGTGCCGAGGTTCTCGAAGAACCGCTCAAAGGTGCCGCCGGGGCCGGCGGCGACACCGATGACCTGGCTGTGGTGGCGTTCCATGCGGTAGGCATGCGGGCAGTTCTTGGGCACGAAGCCGAAGTCGCCGGGGGTCAGGAGCTTTTCTTGCTGGTTGCCCTCGGTGTCCTCGACGAACAACCGCACGGCGCCGGCGGTGATGTAGAAGACTTCGTGGGTGTCGGGGTGCAGATGGGCCGGGATGAGGTCGCCCTTTGGGCCTTCGACTGTGAAGAAGTTGAAGGTGTTCTCGGTCTGCTCGCCGCCGGCGTAGATCGTGATCAGGTCGCCGAAGAGGTGGGCGCGGTCGCCCTCGGCCTTCTCGATGAAGTAGGGCTTGCCCGGCTCGACGGGTATGCGGGAAGCGCGCCGGTAACGGGTGGCGTACTCGATGGTCATGCGGTGCTCCTCGCTCGGCTGCCCTCCAAAAACGTCAGCCAGCCTGACATAGGAGAATGCCCGTGGGCAACCCGCGGAGGTGAGCCCGGCCGCTCCCGCCTTCTGCCGTCGTGAGGAACAGATGGAATCCACCCGCCGCAACCTCCCCCAGCTGCTTGGCGACGCCCGGCGCTGGTTCGAAGAAGGACTGCTGGCAGCCCTGGAAGCGGGCGGCGCCACGCCGGTGTCTCCGTCACAGGCGCAGCTCTTCGCCGTACTGGACGACCAGGGCACCACGGTCTCGGAGCTGGCCCGGCGCATGGGTGTCACTCGGCAGACTGCGCACCAGGCCGTGCATGGCTTGGTCGCCGCCGGGTTGCTCGAACAAGTTCCCGACCCGGCCTCCGCCCGCCAGCGGCTGATCCGGCGCACTCGGGAAGGCGAAGATGCACACCGCCGGGCCAGCCTCATCCTCGAACGGCTGGAAGAGCAGCTCGCCGGGCGGATCGGCCAGGACAGGGTCGATGCTCTGCGGACGACGCTGGAAGCCCAATGGGGCCAGCCGCCCATCCCGAGCGCAGAGTAGGGGCCACTATCGCGGCGGCCTTTGCGGACTATGTACCGGGGCGCCGATAGGCAGCCCGAGGACAGCGCGATGAGCAGCAGCCCGGCGGTGAGGGGCAGCCGGGGACCGTAGCGGGCGCACAGGACGCCGGCCAACGGGGCGGCGGGCACGATGAATGCCGAGGCGGTGAGGAAGACGAGACCCGCTCCGGCCGCCGACCAGCGGAGGATGTCCTGCAGGTAGAGGGTCAAAAAGAAGGTGGAACCGAAGAGTCCCAGACCGGAGGCGAAACAGGACAGGGCGGATGCCGCGTACGCCCGTTCACGCAGTTGCCGCAGGTCCAGGAGCGGTTCGGCGGCGCGGAACTCGACGGCGACGAAGGCCGGTAGGGCGGTGGCAGCGACCAGCAACGCCGACACGACCGGGCCGGTGGACCAGCCGTCCACCGGCCCCTGCACCAGGGCGAACACCAGCGCGCCCGCTCCCGTCGCGGCCAGCAGTTGCCCGGCCGGGTCCCAGCATGGCCGGGCGGCGGGCACCATCGGCACCAGGATCGGGGCGATCAGGAGCAGCAGCAGGCCGATCGGGAGGTTGATCCACAGCACGCTGCGCCAGCCGAACTGCTCGACCAAGGGCCGCCCACGGCCGGACCGAGCGCCACCCCGAGGCCCGCCACACCACCTCGCACGCCCAGGGCGCGGGCGCGCTGCCTGCCCTGGGAACACGTGGCGCAGCAGTGCAGTGGCGGCGGGCAGAAGCGCGGCCGCGCCCGCTCCCTGCACCAGGCGGCCCGCCACCAGACTGGTCTAGTCGGCGGCGAGCGCTCCCAGGGCGGACCTTGGCGCAGAACAGGACCAGCCCGGCGCAGAACGCGCGTCGCGGGCCGAGGCGGCCGGCAACCAGCCCGCCGGAGAGCAATCCGGCGGCGAAGACGAGGGTGTAGCCGGCTGCCACCCACTGCAACCGGCTGATGCCTGCTTCCATCTCAGCGCCGATGTGTGGGAGTGCGTTGTTCATCGCCAGGTTGTCCAGCATGGCCATGAACACCGCGCCGGACGTGACGGTCAGCGTCGCGGCCTGCCGGCGCGCAGACGATACGCTCGCGACGGCGGTGTCGGCGGTGTCAGACATCCGAAGTCTTCCTGGCCTCTGTACCCGTGAACGCCCGGTCGTCGTACGGGCTGGTCCAGGTGCCGGAGACGGCCTGGCACTGGTCGTTGTGGACGACGTCCTGGCCGCCGCGGGACAGGACGACCTCGCGGGTGTCACAGCTGTACTGGACCACCCAGTGCGGGAACTTCGCCCGGCTGTAACCCTCCATCGAGTGCCATTCGGCGATGCTCAGGCCCGCCAGCTCCTCGCGGGCGACGCCCAGCGGCGTCAGCTCGGGCAGCGCGCGATGGGAGGCGGTGGCCGTGGCGGCGGCCTGAGCCGGGACGGCGGCCGGGACCAGTACCGCGGTCAAGGAGAGCAGGACGACGCAGGCCCGACGCCACGCACGTGAAGTGATCATGCGCCAGGTGTAGCCGCCGGGGCGCAGAACTCCGGGGATCGGCGTGCGTTCGTAGTCGTGTCACCGTCGGATGTTGACTGCCACAAGACCGATACCCGCCGCCCGGACCCATCGCGGGAGCAGGCGTCGACCGTGAAGACGCCGCCGGGCAGGAGCACTGCTGGTCGAACTCCCATACGCGCGCCGCTGTGTCAGAACCGGCTGCGCCGCACGACCGGCCGGGTGGGCTGGGCAGGCTCGGTACCGCGCAGTGCGAGGGCCGCGGTGCGGGTGCGCTCCAGCCAGCTCACGACCTGGCGCACCGTGGCGGCATCGAGGGTGCGGGTGAGGTCGCGGACGGCCTGGTGGTCGTCGTCGGACAGCGTGGAGAGGCCGGCGCGCTCCAGGGCGGTGTAAAGGGGCTGGGCCGCGGTGCCGGCCAGGCTCCGGTGGGCGGCGTCGGCGCTCCGGCGGGCCCGGTGGGCGGCCTCGCGGGCGCACTCGGCGACGCCTTGACGGTGGCGCTCACGGCGCAGCGCGTGCTGAAGGGCGGTGTCGTGGTCAGGGTCGTAGCGCACAGCGCGGGTGGCGGCCACGTGGTCGCGCAGGCGCTGCCACTCGGCGAGCCGGTCGGCCGCGGCGGCGACGGCGGTCTCGTCTCCGGCGTCGGCGTACCGGTCGGCGTGGCGCTCGTCGTCCCTCGCCCGGTACATGGCCTGCTGGATGGCCTCCAGCGTCATCCCGGCTGCCCGGCGGCGCACCCTGCTGCGGACGTCGCCCAGCAGCCCCCGCTCCGGGTCCTCATCCTCGTCCTCGTCTTCATCCTGGGCGGGGTGCTGGGCGAGGGCGGCGTGCAGCGTCGCGCCGGCCTCCCACGCCTCGGCGTGCACAACAGGCTCCGGCACCGCCAGACCGGGGCGGGCACCGAGAACGACCCGGCCCTCCACCAAGGCCACCCATCCGTCCAAGCCGTCGATGTCGCGCTCGGTCCAGCCGCGGGCAAGTCCGGCGCCCTGGTGAAGGGTGCGGATGCCGTCATGACCGGTCCAGCGCAGCCACATCGCACCGCGCACCAGCGGAGAGTCGAGAATCGGGCGGCCCAGGTCCCGATCGGCGGGCGCGGGCCGGCTGCTGCACACAGCCAGCCACAACCGCTCAGGCGCGGCAGCGGGGTCCGGGTCGGAGCAGGTGGAGTCGGTCATCGCGCGGCGCCTCTCGGACGTCGGGAACGGGTACGGGCGGCCGTCCCGGCCAGGTAGGCCGGGACGGGAGGAGCGGGGCGGTGCGGTGCGGTGCGGTCAGCCGGTGACGGTCTCAGCGTGCCGGGTCAGTGCGTCCAGGAGCGCGGCCTGGTGGTCGGTCAGCTTCCCATACGCACGGGCCCTGTCCTGCTTGCGCAGCCAGGTGCCGGGCCGGAACTCCGGGTCAGCCTCGCCGCCGGTGCGGTTCGCCGGGCCGTCCAGGGTTCCGCCGGCGGCGAGGTAGGCGAGCAGGCGCCGGTAGGAGCGCATCAGGTGACCGGGCAGGCTTCGGCTAGAGCTTCGACCGCCGCAGCGATCGAAGGACGCGCGGCCGAGGTGGATCGCCAGATAACGAAGACCCGGCGCCGCGGGGCTCCCGTCAGCGGCACGAACCGCACTGGAGCGGCGGTCGGTTCACGTCCCAGGTGCGGGATGATGGCGATGCCCAGTCCTGCCGCGACCAGAGCAATCTGCGTCGGGTGCTCCGCAGCGGTGTGGGTGATGCGGGCCTTCTTAAGGCTTCGCATCAGCCATTCATGGCACAGCTGCCCGTCGCTCGAGGTGATCCAATCCTCGTCTCGCAGGTCTTCCAAGTTCAGCGTTGGACGGTCGGCGAGCCGATGGTCCTCGGTCAGGGCTATGTCATAGGTGTCGTCGAGGAGAGAGCGGTGGTCCAGGCCTTGGGGCAGGGCAAGCGGGTCATCGATCCACTCTTCGACGACTGCCAGGTCGAGTAGCCCGCGTCGAACTGCCGGGATGGCTTCGTACGGCTCTTGTTCCCGTGCCGACACCGTCAGCTGCGGGTACCGCGATCGCAGGGATCGCAGCGCCAGCGGGAGCAGCCCGCGCGCGGCGGTGGGAAAGGCCGCGATCGTGAGGCTGCCGGTCACCACTCCGTGGTGCTGCGCCATGGTCGCCATGACGCGTTCTACGTGAGCGAGCAACCCTGCCGCTTCATCGGCGAGCAACGTGCCGCCCTCGGTCAGCCGGATGCCTCGGCCTTGACGTTCCGCCAGGTGAGTCCCGACTTCCTGCTCAAGTCGCGCCATCTGCTGGGAGACGGCGGACGTAGTGACATGCAATAGCCGTGCGGCGCCCACGACGGATCCCGTCGTCGCCACCGCGTGCAGCACCCGCAGGCGTTCCAGATTCAACATCTAAGAGATGCTACGAGATGTAGTCCATAGGCATTCACTTGTGCTTCGCGGCTCTCGACTTCAGAGTGGACGCAGTGCGACAGGCCGCAGGGGTGCCGAGTGGCCAGGCTCGACTGTCCAGCCATCCGGCCATCGCACAGACCTGGTTGAACGGGATGGGGAACTCTGTGCGTGGTTCCAATCGGCGGCCCTTGGCGCCCGACTGGCTCGCCACGTGGGCGGCGGTATCACCCTTGCCTCGGCCGCCACCGTCATTCGCTGCTGGTTGAGGCTGCTGCTCGGGCACGCCCGTTGGCCACAGGTCAGTTATTTATTGTTCGGACGTTTTAGCCGCGTAATCGGGATCGCGGGAGACCTTCCAGGTCTTCACCCGTTGAAAGGAGACTCCCTCCTCGCGGAGTAGGACCCGAAGTCCCTCGTGGCTGATGTCGTCGACCACCCCGTCGGCGACCAGGAAGTCGGCCAGCTCGGTCAGGCTCCAGGTCGAGAACGGCAGGCCGTGCTCGGCCGGCTTGGACTTGGCGATCTCCTTGATCTCCCTGCGCTCGGGGAGCGTGAACGTCTTCGGACGCCCGCCCTGGTATTTCGGGCGGAGCGCCTCGAAGCCGTCGGCGTTGAAATTGTGGATCACGTCACGGACCCGGTCCGCACTGGTGAACGTGACCTCGGCAATTTTCACCACAGGCATGCGGTGGGCGGACAGCAGCAGCATCTGGGCCCGCCGCCAGGTCACCACCGACCCGGAGCCCCGGCGGACGATCCGCAGCAACTGTCTGCCCTCGTCGTCATCGATCTCACGGACCTGCACGCGTTCAGCCACCAGCGCAGCTTTCCGGACGCGCGCCGCCGGAGCGGTATCCGGACGGTGCGGCACATCACGACAGCCCAAGGCTTTGCTGATACGGCGGCGCTAGGCGTGGGTCCGCACCTCGAGGCGGCTGCCTTGCGGCAGGGTGACGCTCAGGATGTCGCCGGGGGCGTCCAGTTCAATGCTGTGCCAGCGCCCGCGTGGCACGATGACTGCTTTTCCGGCCGTCAGTTCGACCTCCTCCTGCTCATCGCCCGTCTGCAGAGGTCGGAAGCAGAGGCGTATGCGGCCGGTGAGGCAGGAGACGACCTCGTCCGCGTGGGGATGGATTTCCCAGTGGTCGGCGTGGAGGTCGGCGTTGGTGGCGACGTGGAACGCCATCACCTGCCAGCCGTCCCCCTCAGGGTCGAAGGTCGGCTGCTCGGCGTGCACCTGGCCGTCGGGGCGAAGGTGCAGGAAGGACTCGAAGAGGTCGATCGTGGTGATGGTCATGTCGGGATCTCCTTATCTCAGTTGATGTTCGTCCCTGGTCTGTGGCCGTCTCGTTCAGGCGAGGGCGCGGCGTAGGGCTGCGGCGAGCTCGTCGATCTGCCGCCGGGACACTTCGGCGGATACCGCCGCCTGTGACCCGTGGAAGGTGCCGGCCCATTGGTGTAGGTCGACGGGTATGCCGGCCTGTAGAAGCCGCAAAGCGTAGGCGATGGCCTCGTCGCGGTTCGGGTCGAACTGTGCGGTGGCGATGTGGGCGGCTGGCAGGCCGGACAGGTCGGTGGCCCGTGCCGGGGCGGCGTACGGTGAGATGGACGCCGCGTCCGGACTCGGGCCCAGGTAGTGCCGCCACGATGCGGCGACCTTCTCCCGTGTCATGAACGGAGTTGCGGTGAAGTGCCGCGCTGACCAGGTCTGCTGACGGTCGTCGAGCGCGGGCTGGTTCAGGAGTTGGAAGCGAATCGGCGGTCCCTGCCGGTCGCGTGCCCGTAGTGCGGCGGCGGCCGCGAGGGTCGCTCCGGCGCCATGGCCGCCGACGGCGATGCGCGCCGGGTCGACGCCGAGTTCGCAGGCGTGCCCTGCCGCCCAGGCCAGCGCGGCGTAGGTGTCGTTCAGGGCGGCCGGATAGGGGTGCTCGGGTGCCCGACGGTAGCCCACCGAGATCACCACGGCGCCGGAGCCGTGGGCGACTCGGACGGCCCAGGGGTGCTCGGTGTCCAGATCGCCCATGACGAATCCGCCGCCGTGCAGCCACAGGATCGCGCCGCGGGCCTGGCGTGGTCGGTAGATCCGCACCGGCACCTGCGGGTCGGCGTGCACCGTGCGCTCTTCGATCTCCAAACCGGTGGTGTCGGGGGCGGGCGCGGTGGCGGCCAGCCGGGCGAGGCTGTTGCGCGCGGCGACGGGATCGCTCAGATCGGCCCGGGGGAACGCCGGGACGGCGGCTTTCAGCTCGGGATCCAGACCGGTCAGGCCCGCACTCGCCATTGCAGCGAGATCGTTGGTCAATCGGGTATGGCTGTCGGTCGGCTTGCTCATGACGAGCCTCCGTGAAGAAGCTGGACCAAGGAGGAAGTGAACAACGTGCACGGTGAACGTTGTTCACGGTGAACGTTGTTCACGCTAGGGATAGAGTGGACCGCTGTCAAGCCGAGGGCAGCCACCGAGCATCGGCGGCCGCCCATGAGAAGAAGGGATCCTGCGCATGCTGCTGCGCCGGGCCAATGTCGTAACCGGGGCCCTCGACCTCCTCGATACCGAGGGACTCGACGGCCTGACCATGCGCAAGCTCGGCGTCGCGCTCAACGTCCAAGCCGGCGCGCTCTACCGCCATTTCCCCAACAAGGAGGCACTGCTGGACGCGATGGCCGACCAACTGCTGGAAGGGGTCGGCGCGCCGCTACCGTCCGACCGGCCCTGGCCCGATCAGCTGGAGCTGCTGGGTGAACGGTTGCACACGGCGCTGCTGAGCCGCCGCGACGGCGCCCGGGTGGTCTCCGGAACCTTCGCTCCCGGACCGCACACGATGGCCACGAGTCGCCGCGCGGCACAGGTGCTCGCCGAGGCCGGATTCCCGCCGAATCGCGCCTGGGAGCACACCTTCGCTGTGTTCTACTTCATCCTCGGCCACACCATCGAGGAACAGGCCCAGTCCCGCATGCCAACCGGCGACAACTGGACGGCACGCCTGGCGGCCGCCGGGCTGGACCCCAACGACCCGCTCGCAATGGGACTGAAGACACTGGCCGCCACCAACCCCAGCGAGCGATTCTCCCGCGGTCTACGCGTCTTCCTCGCAGGGATCCAGCAGCACGCACCCGAGGCCATAGCCGACCCGAACGAAGCAGAGACCACCCGCGATTCGTGATCTCCTTCCCAACAGGGCAAAGGTTCTCTGATTGCGGCACTAGACGTCCGGCAGCAGGACTATTAAAGGTCACACCCCAGCGAGCAAGAGCCGGCGAACGCGCACCGCCAGGCGGCCCCGAGCGACGTTGGCGGCGGGCAACGCGGCGGGGCCAACGCACGGGGCCGACGCAGGCGAGACGGCCGAGCAGGACGCCGACGGGCAGCGCCAGGCCGGGTCCGGAACGACGCGGCCCAGACCGAGCGAGGGCCAGCCTGGCCAGCTGTCGCGCCGGCCTGACGCGGAGCTGTAGGCGGTAGGCGGAAACGGTGCGGTGAGCTACGACGCCACCTCCCTGGTGGGTGTTCGTCGGCAGATGCGAAGATCTGGTGTGACCCGCCGCCTCGGACGCTTACGGTGATCGACATGACCGAAGCAGGAGACGCGCAGCGGCAGCAGTCACGGCCCACTCGGGAGGATCTGTCCTCGGCGACCAACCGACTGCTTGCCGAGATCGACGCGGCGTTCGCCAGCGATCGCTGGGCTCTCCTAAACACGCGGACACCGCAGGTGACGTGGCGCCTGTACGACGGCGCGGCCTTGCGCTACTGCGCGGAACTCCTGCGAGAGCTGGGGGCAGCGGTCGACGGCGGGCTTGAGTATGCGACCCGCTCGCTGGCGCGCAGCCTGATCGAGGCGACGGTGTTCTCGCTCTACATCCATTTCGGCGGGCACGCGGCCGTCATCGCGGCGGGCCAAGCGGTCCGGCACAGCGCCGAAGGCGTCCAAGCGGAACGCGACAGGATCAACCGGGAGCTCGCCGTCAGCAGGAAGGATGCGCTGCGCCGTCTCAGGAAGGTCCGGGCGCACAACGCCAACATCGCACGCCGCAACAGCAGCCGCCCCGATCTTCCGCCGATGGCACTCATCCCACCGCCGCACGTCCCGCAGCTGGAGCCAAGCCGCGTGGACCTGTCCGACTTCATCGCCAGATTCGGGCCGCTCCAGGCTCAGGCGCTACCGGTCTCCGTCATGATCGACCAGCTGTCCGAGTGGGCGCCGACGCGCGGTCTCGCTCAGGAAAGCCTGCGCTCGGTCTATCTGGACTACCGGCGGCTGTCGATGTCCGGCACCCACGCCTCAACGCATCTGCTGGACGAGCTCTTCGAGCCCGGGCACTACATACGTATCGCGGACCGACCGGTGGCCAACGACGCAGGCCTCATACTGTGGGACGTCGGCCTGTACTACACGGCATTCGTCGCCGAGTGGGTCCTGAGCGCCGCCCACTGCCCCACCATAGAGAGCACCCGGATCCGGCTCTGGACCCAACCCGAGCCCAACGGCCGCGCCCCCTGGCAGCAGGACGACTGACCGGCTGTCCACCATCGGCAAGGTGGCGGACGCCGTCTCTGCCCGGGCCACTCCCATACGGGATCATCGCTGTCAGCCGCAAACCTCGGCGCGCCAGCGGACGCGCACACCCCGCACTCCACTCCACCCGGTCACCGCGCCGGATTTCACCGCCGCGCCCAGGTCGGGCAAGCCGGCTCGTGCCAGACGGTACGCACGGCCATCCCGCCCGGAGTGAGGTGCTCACTGAACCGGGCCCGGCAGCACCCGCCACCGCCCGGCCGGACAGGAGCCGACGGCCATCCGGCGCGGACCGCGGAGGCGGGAGCGGACGCGGCGGGAACGGCCGAGCGGCGGACGAGCGGACGACGACCAAAAAGCGACAGACGGGGCCGCCGACCGAGGCGACCACCATGTTGACGTCAGATCACCAACTTCGAGGGGCGCCGGTGGCGCCGTGCTGCGGGCAATGGGCCGACACAGCGCGGCGGTTACGTATCCCGGAACGCACCGCGGCCGAGCGGTCCTGGCCGCCTGTCGGTGTAGGTGGGCCGCATGAGGGCGGCCGTTGCGGGCAGGCGCCGGACGACCGCGCCGTGCTCGCGCACGGTTCCCCCAGTTGCTGAGGAGAACCCGGTGCTCGACACACCGTCCCTGCTGGCGCAGGCCTCCAGCGGCCCCCATTGCTCGTGCTGATCGTGCCCGCCGTGCTGATCGGCGCGGCTCTGATCGGGGCGTTCGTCTGGGGTGGCCGTCGGCGGGCCGCCCGAGCAGGCCGCCCGAGCCGGTGACCCGCGCCGCTCCTGGCCAGGAACCCGACGGCCGGCAGCCCGACCCCGACTCCTGGCGGGTCGCCGCCACAGACGAGGGCCCGGCCTCAACCGGCGCACCGGGCGAGTACGGCCAGCGCAACCCCGGCCCGCCATAGTGAGTCGCGGCACCGTTCGGCGGCATTCCGCCTGCGGGGCCGCCCGGAGTGACGCACGACCTGGCGCGAGGCCGCTACCACTGGCACCAGCCACGATCATCGGCGGGCGTAGGAGCGCCCGCCGGGCGGGGGGGGGGCGCCCGGTGGAGGTGGCGGCCGGCTTCCCGGGTACGGGCGCACCTGTCGCCTGTCAGGACCGGCGGCGCACAACCGGCCGGGCGGGCCGGCCCTGCTCGGTGCTGCGCCAGCCCACTCGCCAGTCGGCGAGCGGACTGCGTACCGCGAGGCCACCGCCGCGCAGTGTGTCAAACATCCATGCAATGAGGTGGCTCTGTCCGACATCTTGTGCCGACCTCCATGCCGCGCTATAAGTCACGACTGGGGGGCCAATTGGGGCGTAACAACGCCCGTGAGCGCGCCCGAGAAGTGGAACGCGTCATGGATTGTGCATCCGTCATCCAGAAGCCACCCGGCTTTCAGAGATCGCTGAGCCGTGCTGCTCTGGCGTTCGCCGTTCACCAATTGACGCCATATCGCCCGGGAGGGGTCCGATGAGTTCGAACCCCGTCCCGCAAAAACATTCCCATTCGCCGTTTCCGGAACACGTCGGGATAATTCTCGACGGAAACCGACGCTGGGCGGCGGCACGGGGGCTGCCGGCGGGCGATGGGCATCGTGTCGGCTTCGCGAAGATCCCGGATCTCCTGGGCTGGTGCCAGGAACTCGGAGTCGGCACCGTCACCTTGTGGCTGCTCTCCGACGACAACGTCCGTCACCGCTCCCTGCAGGAACTGGCAAACCTGTACGCGATCATCGCCTCCACGGTGGAACAGCTGTCACTCGACCCGCGGTGGCAACTGCGCCACATCGGCGACCCCGACCTGCTGCCCCGTCCCCTGGCGTCGGTACTACGCCGAGCCCAGGCGCGCAGCGGCCAGCACGCGCTGATGACCGTGAACCTGGCTGTCGGCTACGGCGGACGACAGGACCTCCTCGCCGCCATCGGCAAGCTGATCGCCGACCTTCGTGCCCAGCGCATTACCGACGTCACTGCTGAAGCTCTGTCCGAACGCCTCGCCACCACAGGACAACCCGAGCCGGCGCTGATCATCCGATCGTCCGGCGAACTGCGCACTTCCGGGTTCCTTCTGTGGCAGGCGGCACTCGCCGAACTGTACTTCTGCTCTTCCTTGTGGCCCGACGTCACCCGCGAAGACATCGTCGACGCCATCGGCGCCTACGCGGTGCGGAACCGCCGCCTCGGCGCCTGAAAGGAGAGCCACCATGTCACTCCCCCTGCACGTCGCGGTCATCCTTGATGGAAACCGCCGCTGGGCCCGATCCCGCAACCTGCCGGTGCAGGACGGCCACCTGAAGGGACTCGCGAATGTTCGCCCTTTCCTGAGCTGGTGCGACGACGCCGGGATCCGCCAGGCGACGATGTGGCTGCTGTCCACCGACAACCTCAGCCGACGGCGGGACGAGCTCGCTCCTCTGTTCACCGCGCTCGCCCACACCATCCTCGGCCTGACCAAGCGGCCCCGGTGGCGGCTGCACCACCTCGGCGCCCGGCATCTGCTGCCCGCCGAACTCACCCAGGCCCTGGACGCGGCCTCATCCGCCACCCGCGACGCCGACGGCATCGACGTCAACCTCGCGATCGGCTACGGCGGCCGCCAGGAGATCGTCGACGCCGCTCGTTCCTTCGCGACCCAGTGCGCCCGCGAGCAACTGGACCCCTCCCAGCTGACCGACGAGGAATCCGAACGGCTCCTCGCCGCGCATCTAGCGACCGCAGGCCAGCCCGATCCGGACCTGATCATCCGCACCTCGGGCGAGCTCCGACTGTCCGGCTTCCTGATCTGGCAGGCCGTCCACAGTGAGCTGTACTTCTCGCCCGTGCCGTGGCCCGAGTTCACCCGCGCCGACCTCGACCTCGCCCTGGACGCCTACGCCAGCCGGCACCGCCGCCTTGGAGCCTGACCGCCGAGCTTCCCCACGCTGGAGACCCCGTGCCCGTCACCCACCCCGCCCACGTCATCCGTGAGCAAGCCGACGACCTGGCCGCCATCATGGCCCGCTACCCCGACCTGTTCCCCGCCCGCCCCTTCGACCAACGATTCGCTGCCCGGCTGGCCGAGATGAGCATCGGCTGCGTACCGGCCGACACCACTCCCCACCCCACCTACGCCCGGCACGGACTGTGGATCTGCGCCATCGACTACCTCATCGACCACGTCGCCACCTCCGCGAACGAGCTGCAGAGCCTGACCGACCGCTGCAACCTCACCGCCGCCGGCCACCCCCCGCAACCCGGCGACCAGCTCACCGCCCTCCTCGCCGAACTGCGCGCCGACCTCGCCCGCACACCCGAATTCGCCAGCTGCGAGCAAGTGTGGCGCAGCGAACTCCGCCGCATGGTCGCCGCGATGAGCCACGAATGGCACTGGAAGCAGGCCCGCAGCCAGAAGAGCGGCGACCTGCCGGACATGGCCCAATATCTCGACAACGCCGACAACATCGGCACCACCTGGTCCAACACGGCGCAGCTGATCGCGACCCGCGACCCCGCCACCATCGAATGCCTCACGCGGCTCGTGTCGCTGTCACGGATCTCCCAGCGCGCCATCCGCCTCATGAACGACCTGGCGACAATCTCCCGTGACCTCGCCTGGAACGACCTGAACGCGGTCATGCTGGGCTACACCCCGGAAGAGATCCGCGCCCTCATCACCGATCTGACCGCCGCATTCCACACCCAGGCCGAACCGCTGGCCTCCCAGGCCCCCGCCGGCACCGCCCACCTGCGCCAGCAGCTCGCCTGGGCCGCCGAGTTCTACACCCGGACCTCCGACCTGTGGGGCGGGAAACACACCCATCCCGCGTAGCAGCCTTCACGCGCCACCCACCACCAGCAACCAGGGCAGAGAGAGGAACAGAACGGATTGTCGGATTTTCCGGCCGCCCGAAAAGGGTCTTCGAGCTGCGGAGATGCGCGGCGAGCGCCGGAAGCGGTGGGCTGCCTACTGTGGTACCTGCGCGCGTACCTACGGTGGTGCCCTCGGTGGTACCCACATGCGGCCGGAACGGGCCGGTCCCCACCGCGTCCCAGGCGACCTGCAAGGCGCCCAAGAACGAAGTTGGGGCGGCCCGGCGGGCCGCCCCGATGGCGGTGGTGCTACCACCGGTCGGTGTGGCAGTCGTGGTCGACCTCGACGTAGTCGCCGTCGACGAAGCCGGTCGCCAGGGACCAGCCGCACGTGCACTCCGCGCGGCCCTCCCAGCCGATCGGCGCCGATCCCGCCGGCGGCGAGAGTTGTCACGCATTGTCACCGCTGACGTGACCCGGCCGGTTTCGGGGCTGCTTACCCTGCGGGCGAATACTGCAACTCTCGAATACCCCTCGCGCTCTTACTGCTGCGGCTCCTGATCGGTATCCGCTCCTCTTCCCCGACGGCATGTCTCACCCGCCGCCGCAACCGTCCTCTGCGCCTGGCGGTGACGCTCGGTTCCGGCGAGGTGTGGCGCGGCGGGGCGGAGGCCGTGCGTCACGTCTCCGCGACGGCTTCCAGCGGGCTCAGGGCGGCTGCCCGGCGGGCCGGGACGGCTGCCGCGACCGCGCCGATCGCGAGGGACACCAGGCACACGAGGAGCAGCGTCCCCCAGGGCAGCGCCAGGGAGTACCGGGCCATCGCGCCGTTGGCCAGCGAGCCGGCCGCCCAGGCGCCGAACAGCCCGCTCGCCAGGCCGAGAAGTGTGCCGAACGCGGCGACGGTCACCGACTCCAGGCGGATGATCCGCCGGATGCCGGTGCGGTCCATGCCGATGGCGCGCAGTACGCCGATCTCGCGAGTGCGTTCCGCCACCGACATGGCCAGGGTGTTCACGATGCCGAGTGCGGAGATCACGGCGCCGATGACGAGCAGCCCGTACATCAGGGTCAGCAGGTCGCTCATGGCACCGGCGGCCTCGTCGACGAGTTCCTCCCGGTCCTTCACCTGTAGCAGCGGACTGTTGCCCGTGGCGGTGCGCAGTAGGTTCCCGGTGGTTTTCGAGGCCGCGCCGCTGTCGGTACGGACGAGGATCCGCTGGACGGAGCCGGGCTTGTAACTGTTCTGCTGCACCTCGGTACGGGCCCCCAGCGCGTCGTGGGCGATGGGGTTGTCCTTGTAGACGCCGACGACGGTGTAGTGCTTGAAGTCCTGGTCGTAGCCCATGCGGGCGTTGAGCCGGCTGCCCGCGCTCACGCCCTGTTCCCGGGCGATGGTGCTGGAGACGGCGATCCGGCCTGGTCCGAGACCCTTCAGGGAGCCGCTGACGAAGTCGAGCTTCATGACGGAGTTCACGGTGTCGGGGTCGACGCCGGAGATCCGCCGAGCGGAGCCGCCGACGGTCAGGATGGAGTCGGTGACGGCGGTCGCCGTGCGCACCCCGGAGGTGTCGGCCACCCGCTGTACGGCGGCCGGGTCGATGCCGGTCGTGGTGGTGCGGGTACTGATCACGTAGTCGGCGGTGAGACCGGCCGCGGCCTGACGGTCGAGGGCCTGCCCGGTGGAGTTGCCGATGACGGCGAGCCCGGCGACCAGTGCGGTGCTGACGATCAGGGCGGAGGCGGTGGCCGCGGTGCGCCGCGGGTCACGCAGCGCGTTCTCGAGTGCGAGCTGGCCGGTGATCCCGAAGCGGCCGGTCAGCCGTCCGCTCAGCCGGATCACGGGGGCGGCGAGCAGCGGCGCCAGCACGATCACGGCGATGACGAGGACGGCGCAGCCGAACATCGCGCTTTGCAGGTTTTCCTCGGAGGCGTCCTTGGCCCCCGTGAGCGACACCAGCAGCCCGGCGCCGAGGACGAGCAGGGCCAGTCCCGTCACACCGCGGACCCGGGATCGGGGGGCGGATGGCGGCTGCTCGGCCGAGCGCATCGCCTCGACGGGTGCGATCTTCGCCGCCCTGCGGGACGGCAGCCACGCGGCGAGGACGGTGACTCCCACGCCCACGCCGAGCGCTGCCACGACAGGCCGCGGGCCGATGACCAGGGGGCCGTGGGGCAGTGTGTCTTGTGAGGTGCTCAGGATGTCGGGCAGTACGGAGGCGATGCCGAGGCCGAGCAGGAAGCCGGCCGCCGACGCGGCGAGGCCGATAAGGACGGCTTCCCAGAGGATGGAGCGGACCACCTGGCGGCGCGAGGCGCCGATCGCCCGCAGCAGCGCGATTTCACGGGTGCGCCGGGCGACGAGCATGGTGAAGGTGTTGACGATGAGGAATGAGCCGATGAACAGCGCGACCCCGGCGAAGATCTTCGGCATCTTCTGGTAGCCCCGGGTCTGCAGGTCGACGTTGGTGGCCTGCTGGGTGGCCTGGGCGGTGCCGGTGGTGGCCTCGGCCCGGTCGGCCGGGAGAGCGGCGGTGACCCGCTCGGAGAGCTCGAACTGGCTGGTGCCGGGCGTGGCGGACAGGTCGATCGAGTTGTAGTGGCCCGGGGATGCGAACAGCCGCTGGGCGGTCTCCTTGTCGAACAGGGTGAGGGTGCCGCCGGCGGTCACCCGCGTGTCCTTGGTGGTGACGATGCCCACAAGCTGTTTCGTCATGACCCGGTCGTCGGTGGCCAGCGTGATCTGGTCGCCGATGCTGAACCCGCCGGCGGCGGCGGTGGTGCTGTCCACGGCGAGTTCATCGCCGTTCCGGGGGGCGTGGCCCTTAACCAGGGGATAGCGGCTGTCCTTGCCGTCTCTGTCCGGTATGTAGGCGGCGGCCATGTTCGCCCACGTCTTGCCGGCGCGCAGCGGAGTGCCGTCTGCGGCGTTCAGGGTTGCCGAGCCGTCGGCGGCGGGTCGTACGGCGGCGACACCGGGCACGTGTGCCAGCGTCTGTGCGAGCGCGTCGTCGAGCACTCCGGTTTTTTCGTCCGCGGCAGCCCCGGGCCGGGGTGCTTTCGGGGTCACGGTGACCGCGATGTCCGCGAAGTTCTTCGACGCGGCGGCGCGGTAGGCCGCGGCGGAGGAGTCCGCGAAGACGAGGGTGCCGCAGACGAACGCGACACCCAGGCAGACCGCGAGGACGGTCATGACCAGACGGGCCTTGTGCGCCAGGACGTTGCGCAGGGCTGTTCTCAGCATGGGTGGCTTTCGGGAACGTGGGATACAGGGATGTGCGACGCAGGCCCGTGGGGCCCGGGAGGCGGACGCGAGCGGGTGGCGTGGCGGGTTGGTGGTGGGTGAGGTCGGGTCAGCTGGTGCGTGGGCGGGCGTCGAAGGTCTTCATCCGGTCCAGGACCCGGTCCGGGGTGGGATGGGCCATCTCGTCGACCAGGCGGCCGTCGGAGAGGAAGACCACGCGGTCGGCGAAGCCGGCGGCGACCGGGTCGTGGGTGACCATGACCACGCTCTGGCCCAGTTCGCGCACGGAGTCGCGCAGGAACCCGAGGACCTCGGTCCCCGCGCGGGAGTCGAGGTTGCCGGTGGGTTCGTCGCCGAAGATGATCGCGGGGCGGGAGACCAGCGCGCGGGCCACCGCGACGCGCTGCTGCTGCCCGCCGGACAACTGTCCGGGCCGGTGGTCCAGCCGCTGGGAGAGGCCGACCATGGAGACCACGCGGTCCACCCACTGCCGGTCGGGGCGGCGTCCGGCGATGGTCAGCGGCAGCGTGATGTTCTCCAGCGCGGTCAGCGTCGGCAGCAGGTTGAACGCCTGGAAGATGAAGCCGATCCGGTCGCGCCGCAATGCGGTGAGCTGCCGATCGCCCAGCGTGCTCAGTTCGGTGGTGCCGATGCGGACGGAGCCGGAGCTGACCGAGTCGAGCCCGGCGGCGCAGTGCATCAGAGTGGACTTGCCGCAGCCGGAGGGGCCCATGATCGCGGTGAACTCGCCCTCACGGAAGGCGATGTCGACCTGGTCCAGGGCCACCACGCGGGTGTCGCCGCTGCCGTAGACCTTCGACAGGCCGGTGGCGGCGGCCGCGATCCCGGTCGTCGGGTGCAGCGCGTGCGTGGCAAAGGGTTCGGCGATCACGGGGACTCCTCTTCGGGTGCGGGGTGCGGGGTGCACTTCGAAGGGTGTCCGGGGAACGTATCGGGGCCAGGACCACGGTGTATCGGTGCCCGCGCCGCTCCGTATCGGTTCCGTAGCCGGGGGGCAGGTCAGCTTGGCAGGCGCAGGGTGGCGACGGCGCCGCCGTCCGGGGCGTTATCCAGGCACAGCTCGGCGCCGAGGACCTGAGCTTGGCCCAGGGCGATGGTCAGGCCCAGGCCGTGGCCCGATCCTCGCCCTGTCGCATCCGTGTGAAAGCGGCGTGGGCCGTCACGCAGCAGGTCCGCGGGGAAGCCGAGGCCGTGGTCGCGCACACTGACCGTCCGGTCCCCAACGGTGACCTCGACCGGGGCATGCCCGTGCCGGTGGGCGTTGACGACCAGGTTGCCGATGATCCGCTCAAGGCGGCGCGGGTCGGTCTCCACAGTCGCCACGGCCCTGGCGGTCTGCGCGTTCTTCGCGTCGGTGCTGGTGACCAACGCGGCGAGTCCGGTACGCGCCACGGCCTCGGCGACGACGGCATCGAGCGGCACGCGGGTGCGGACCGGCTGTTCGACTCCTGCGTCGAGCCGGGAGATCTCCAGCAGGTCCTCGACCAGGCCGCGCAGATCGCGCACCCTGGCCCGCAGCAGATCCTCCGTCTCACCGGTCGGCAGCAGGTCGGCGGCGGCCAGCAGACCGCCGACGGGGGTGCGCAGTTCATGGGCCACGTCCGCGGTGAACCGGTGCTCGGTGCGCAGCCGTCGGCTGAGGCTGTCGGCCATGAGGTCGACGGTGGCGGCGATGTCGGCCACCTCGTCGCACCCCTTGGTGGGCCCGGTCCGGGCATCCAGGTCACCGGCGGAGATCCGGCCTGCGGTCTCGGAGACCCGCCGCAGCCGGCGACCGATCAGCCCGGCCCCGTACACCGCCAGGGGCACGGCCGCCGCGAGCGCGATCAGCGAGGCCACCGCCATGCTCGCATCCAGTCGGTGCAGCCCGTGGAGCTCCGGGCTCATATTGACCCGGACGGCCAGCACCGGGCTGCCCGAGCCGTCGACCCGCTGGGCGGCCCAGACGCTCGGCCCCAGATTCCCGTTGATGCGCCCGTCATAGGCTGTATGCCGGTTGCCGTCGGCCGGGTGGCGCAGTGCGGCGGGCAGCTCGGCGGGATCGAGCTCGGCACCGTCCGTCAGCGTTCCGGTGCGCCGGTAGGTGTCCATGGCCGAGTACACGGTGTTGAAGGCGCGTGCTCTGGCCCGGTCGCGGATGTCCTGGGCGGTCCACAGGTGCACCAGCACGCTCACCGCCGCCGCCACCAGGCAAGCGGTGACCGCGGCCAGCGCAGCGATCTTCCAGCGCAGGGATAGGCGAGCAGGCCGCAGCCGGTGGAACGGGCGCACCGGCCTCAGCGCCTGAATTTGTAGCCGAAGCCGCGGACCGTCTCGATCCGGTCCCGGCCCAGCTTCCTGCGCAGCCGCTGCACACACAGGTCCACGACCCGGCTGTCGCCGTCCCAGCCGTACTCCCAGACGTTGCGCAGCAGGGTGTGCCGCTCCAGCACGAGGCCCGGGTGGGCGGCGAACTCCAGCAGCAGCTTCAGCTCGGTCGGGGTCAGTGCCACCGGGCTTCCGGAGACGGACACCTCCATGCCGCCGGTGTCGATGGTCAGATCCCTGAAGACCAGCAGGTCTCCCTCGGGCGGCGGCGGCCCCTCGCCCGCGGCGCGCCCGGTCGCCGAGGCAGGCGCGTAGGTCGCCCGCCGCAGCAGCGAGCGGATGCGTGCCACGAGTACGTAGGTATCCACGGGTTTGACCACGTAGTCGTCCGCCCCGGCCTCCAGACCGGCGACGACATCGAGCCCGTCGCCGCGGGCGGACATCATCAAGATCGGCACCAAGCTGGTCTCCCGGACCCTGCGGCACAGGCCGATCCCGTCCAGACCGGGCAGCATCACGTCCAGAATCAGCAGGTCGAAGCTGTCATCGCGGAAGAGCTCCAGCCCCATGAGGCCGTCCGCCGCGGCCTTGACCTGGTAGCCGTAGCGCTCCAGGGCAACGGCGAAGGACCGGCGCATCAGGTCGTCGTCCTCCACCAGCAATACGCGAACAGGACGCGGAGAGGCCGGAGCCGGGGCGGACGAGGACACGGGAACGACTCCTGTTCGGACGGGCCAGGTGAGGCATCGGTCCCGTATGCGCTCACGCGCAGCCGACGACCTGAAGGAACGATACGGCAGGCACCGGACGCGACGACCGCGTCACACGACGGACACACAGCACCCTCTCAGGAGCCCCTCCATCCGAGAACACGCAGGTCAGATTGGGGCGCGTGGCTCGGGCAGCTGCCGGGTCCAGGGCCGTCCGGCTCTCTTTCGGCCTTTCATCGCTGGGGCCGGCGCACCGGTTCGATGGACAACCAAGCGCTCCCTGATACCCACCGGATACAAACCCGCCCCCGGCAGCGCGGCGCCCGGGGGATCACGGCAAGCTGGTCGCCCAGCAGGGGCAGAAGATTTTCCCGCACGGAGAGAAGGCCACCAAGGTCTACGCCGAAGACGCATCCGCCGCTGCATCGAGCAGGCGGCCAAGGCCGCCGAGGAAAAGCAACCCGGCCTCGCCCAAGAGGTCGTCGAAGAACTGTTTTCGCCGTACAGCGGCACCGACCTGGAGACCGGGCCGGAGCGCGGGTGGCCCTGGCCGCTTCGAGTTCGACGGCTTCACCTTCGACACCAGCGACTGGCAGTGGCAACAGACGACCGGGTCGTGTACTCCTGCCACGCGCTGGCCTGGGCCGTCGAGCAGTACGACACCGCGCTGGTGCCCGCCAGCGGTCACCACCCGCGGCTGAGTCCGCCGCGTTACGGTGGCGTCCTGGATCCGGGTGCGGACGATGGTGCCGTCCTCGAACAGCGCGTCGCCGCCGTCGCCGCAGGTGTAGCAGACGTACTGCGCGTACCAGGACACCTTCGGCTGCTGGGTGGTGGTCACTCGTCTCCTTCCGGGGAGCGGGCCGTCCCGGCCTGGGCGGGCCGGGACGGCAGGCGTTGGTCGGGGCGGGTCAGCCTGACGGTCTCGGCGTGCCGGTGGAGAGCGTCCAGGAGCGCGGTCTGCTGGTCGGTCAGCTTCCCTTCGTTGCGGGCCTTGTCCTGCTTGCGCAGCCAGGTTCCGGGCCGGAACGCCGGGTCCGCCTCGCCGCCGGTGCGGTTCGCCGGGCCGTCGAGGGTGCCGCCGGCGGCGAGGTAGACGAGCAGGCGCCGGTACGACCTGTTCCAGTCCGGCTCCAGGCGCCACAGCTCGTCCAGGCCGTCGAGCTTCGCGGTCGCGGGGATCGCGAGGTGGCCATGGTGGGTGGCCCAGGCGCGGGCGTAGGCGTAGCCGCGCTCCCAGGCGTTCGCATGCTTGGACCAGATCATGCCCAGCGCGTCCAACTCGCTGACCGGGACCGGCTCGAGCAGGCTCTGACCGCCCAGGTGGCACCCCAGCCCAGCTGGCACATACAGGGCTCTCATCCAGACTGCGGAAATCCCCACCACTTCTCACGCGACCTACACGTTCTCAACCATCCACCAAGACCCGCAGGTCAAAAACCAGACAGCCAGCCGGCGACATCCCTCAGAACCGGCCCCGACCCGAAAAGCGACCCCACCACGGCCTGGCTCTTCTCAACCAACCCATCAACCCCCAACCCGAAAACAAGACTCCTCAGCCGATCACCGACCCGCCACAACACCAACAGGTCACGCCCAGCGGTCCTTCGCCGGGTAGAGCTTCGCGTGGAGCACGCGGTCCTCCCACCACGGATCCTCCGGAACGGACACCAGCGCGGCCACCAGCTCCCGCTTGGTCGGGGCCGACAGCACCAGCAGGCCCAACTCCGCTGCGGTACAGGCCCGTTCGCAGCCCGGGCACTCCAGCCGGCCCGGCCCAGCCTTCTCCCGCAGCTCCAGCTCCGAGCCCTCCCTCCCACCGATCGAACCCCGGCACATCCAACACGGACGCAGCGCGGCGTCGGCCCTGCGGGCCGCCCCCAGTTGTTCTTCGGCCTCCCGTTCCAGGCCCTCCTCGCGGTCCTGGTGGCAGGGCCAGCAGCGGCCGCCGGCGCGGCGGGTCCACTCCTGGCTGCCGTGGACGGCGGAACACAACGGCTCTGTAAGCCGTACGCATGACTTCCGGCGCGCTGCCGCGGGCGCCGTGCCCGGGCGGCCGTTAGCTTGCCGCTGCGCGCCGTCGTGACCGGCGTCCGGTGTGCCGCCCGCCGCACGCTGTTCGTACCCCGCGACATGTGAGAACGAGAGCAGCGATGAAGATCTCCCGCCCGACACCCGGAGACGCACACCGGCATGACACTGCCGCACCGCGCAAGACACAGGTGTTCGCCTGGGGCGTCAACGACGAGGGGCAGGTGGACGTGCCGCCCCGGCTCCGCCGTGTCACCCGCATCGCCGCCGGGTTCCTGCACAGCCTGGCGGTGCAGGAGGACGGCACCGTAGCGGCGTGGGGGTGGAACGAGACCGGGCAGACGGACGTGCCGCCGGGCCTGACGGGCGCGACGCACGTTGCCGCAGGTTTCCTGCACAGCCTGGCGCTGCTGAAGGACGGCACCGTCGTCGCCTGGGGATGGAACGGGCAGGGGCAGACGGACGTGCCGGTGGAGCTCTCGCCCTTCACACAGATTTCCACCGGACACAGTCACTGTCTGGCGTTGCGGAAGAACGGCACCGTGGCGGCCTGGGGGGACAACGACTCTAGACAGACGGACGTGCCGCCGGACCTGGCGGGCGTGACGCACATCTCCGCCGGGCGCGACCACAGCCTGGCGTTGCGGAAAAACGGCACCGTCGTCGCCTGGGGATCGAACCGCGCGGGACAGACGGACGTGCCGGAAGGGCTCGCGGACGTCACCCAGGTCGCGGCAGGAGCACTGGGCAGCCTTGCGTTGCGGGACGACGGTACCGTCATCGCATGGGGCTCGGTTGAGTACGGGCCGCCGCCCGATCTGCGCGGTGTGGTCCAAGTAGCCGCAAGTCATACGCACGGCGTCGCTTTGAAGGAGAACGGCACCGTCGTCGCCTGGGGGGTGGGCTGGGCCGGCCAGATCGGGCCGCCGAGCGGCCTGGGGAACGTGCACCAGGTCGCGTCCGGGCTCCTGCACGACATGGCACTGCGGAAGGACGGCACCGTCGTCGCCTGGGGCCGCCTGTTCACGCCCCAGACCCCGGCGGAGTTGCTGAAGCAGACGGTCCAGCTCTCGGCGGGAGCAGGGCACACGGTGGCGTTGAGTTCGTCCGGCACGGTCAGCGCGTGGGGGGGACAACAAGTTCGGCCAGACATCGATCAGCGGCCGGCCCTTCATCGCCCAGGTCGCGGCCGGCTGGAACCACAGTCTCGTCGTCTCCGAGGGCGAAGGCTACGTGGACGCGGCGGGCGATAACCGGTGGGGCCAGTCATCGGTGCCCCCGCACTTGAAGGACGCGGCAGGAGTCGCGGCAGGGCAGGCGCACAGCCTGGCACTGCTGAGGAACGGCACCGTCGTCGCGTGGGGAAGCAACATCCGCAAGCAGTGCGACGTGCCGCCGGATCTGAGCAACGTGGTGCAGGTGGCGGCCGGCGCCGAGCACAGCCTGGCGTTGACACGGGAGCGCACCGTGGCCGCCTGGGGCGCGAACCTGGCCGGGCAGAGCTCGGTGCCGGACGGACTGAGCGACGTGGTAAAGGTGGCGGCCGGCGTCGGCCACAGTGTGGCGCTGAGGGCGAACGGCACGGTGGTGCAATGGGGCGCCGACGCCGGGACGCTGCCGAAAGGGTTGTGCGACGTCGTCAACATCGCGGCCGGGGCCCACCGCACCCTGGCGCTGAAGAAGGACGGCACCCTCGTCATCTGGGGCAGACGCATCGGGGCAGCTACCTTGGTTCCCCTCGGGCTGCGCAACGTCCACCTGATCGCCGCCGGATCGGGCCACAACGTGGTGGCCGGCGCGGTGTACCTGTTGCCGGCGGCGAACTTCCGGCACACCGCCGCGCCCGGTGCGACGTTCGACAAACGGCTGCGGGCGCTGGCGCTGAAGCCCGGCAGCGCGCCCCGCAAGCCGGAACCGGTCGAGGGCGCGTCGATCACGTTCAGCATCCAGCACGGCCATGACGCCACCTTCGCCGGCGGTGGCGCCGACGCCACGGTCACCCCGGCCGGGACGGCGTCGCCACCGCCCCGGCGATCACCGCCGGGATGACGACCGGCTCCTTCTTCGTGCACGCCGGCACCGACGACGGGAGCCGCCTGTTCCAGAGCTACCGCCTCACCGTGACCGGACCGGAGCCCGGCCCCGACGCCCTGGCCCCGGGCCTGCCACAGGCACCCCAGCGCCCCGACGTACTCGCGGCCCCGCCCCGGGACAGTGCCGCGGCGGCCGTCGGATTCCTGGCCGCGACCGGCGGCGAGACCGTCGCACCCCAGTCATGGGCGCCCGATCCGCGGGTCACGGTCTTCGACTTCAGCTACCAGGAGCCCATGGCCGGCGCCCGGGTCACCTTCACCGTCGACCACCCCGAGATGGCCTGCTTCCGCACCAGCACCGGCCAGACCGTGCCCTCAGTGAACGCCACCGCCGACGAACACGGCGTCGTGACCGCTCCCCGGCTCCGGACCCTGCAGTACGAAGGCCACTTCACCGTGACGGTGTCCATGCGCGACGACCCCCAGGCACCACCGGTCCGCCTCGGCTACTCCATCGGC
Organism: Kitasatospora sp. NPDC029312; assembly: GCF_055569215.1. Lineage (NCBI taxonomy): Bacteria > Bacillati > Actinomycetota > Actinomycetes > Kitasatosporales > Streptomycetaceae > Kitasatospora > Kitasatospora sp. NPDC029312. Next base: position 30,346 of record NZ_JBVHXY010000069.1, read on the forward strand.
AAGGGCAAGCGCGGCCCGGTCGACGCCCCCTCCTGCGGGAAGCTGTCCGCCGGGCAGATCTGCGCGGCGTTCACCGTCCCGGATGGCCGGAAACTGGAGCTGCTGCTCAAGCGCGGCCCGGAAGAAGTACTCGTCGCCGGAGCCGGACACCGGGCGATCCCGGTGACCTGTGACGGCAACAGCACGCACGTCGTCGTCAGAAGCTCCCCCAAGGGCCAGGACATCGCCACCGGCCAGCTCTTCTTCACCCGGAACGCCGCCGGCCTGATCACCATCGACCAGAAGAACAGCCAGCCGCCCACCGCCGTCGGCCACCGTCTAACCCACGACCAGCTCACGGGCGTCAACCAGTTCACCTTCACCTGGAAGAAGCAGTCGTAACCAACCCGGCGGCAGGTCCCTCAAAATCCTTGCCACCATTGAAGCTTCGCCATCTTCGAACGTACTGGTCGGAAGGGCTGGTGTGACGGGGCGGCGGGGTGCTCGTGCCGGTCGCTGGCGGGAGTCTGCGGCGCGCTCCAGGGCGGTGTACAGGGGCTGAGCAGGCCGCTGTACGAGTCGCTGGGCTACACCGCCGCAGCGCCCTCGACCTGGTGGGCCTCTGTTCAGTGACACGCGTCGTCACAACAGGGGCCCATGAGCGCCATTTAGAAGACATCTCATTTGGATCGCTGGGTAGGCTTCGCGGGTGATGATCGTGGAGCGGCTGGTGCCGGACGAGTTGTGGGAGCTGTTCCAGTTG